>CAYPYK010000133.1:0-9093 GCA_964414665.1 uncultured Intrasporangiaceae bacterium
CCCGTCGACGAGTCCGAGGCCGGCCTGCGCTCGGCCCGCGACGCCATGGTCTCGTATGCCGACGAGCTGGCCGAGATGGGGACGCCCGGCCGGTGGGTAGGAGACGCCGCCACCGCGGCACGCCGGTCGGTACGGTCCCTCACCGACGACCTGGAGCTGTTCACCGCCCAGGTCGGCGCCGCCCACCGGGCGGTCGCCGAGGCCGCCGACGGGGTCCTCGGGGTCGAGCAGGCGGTGCGCGAGGCCGAGTCCTTCGCCGCGGCATACCGGCTGCGCGTCTCGTCCACCGGCACGGTGACCGACCCGGGCTGGCCGCAGGTCTGCTTCGCCACCGAGCACGACGAGGAGGTCGCCCGCGGTGAGCGCCAAGCGGTCGTGGACGAGTGCGCCGACCGGGTCGCCGCCGCGGTCCGGCGGGCCGCGGACGTCGACGCCGACCTCGGCGCGGTGCTGAACGGAGTCCTCGACGGGACCATCACCGACGGCTCGGCGACCACCCTCGCCGCCGCGGCCGCCGCCGGCGACGCCGCCGGGGGGCTCTCGCTGCTCGAGCCGCCGGCCGGCGAGGGCACCGCAGCCGAGAACGCCGCCTGGTGGGCCTCGCTGTCCCCGGCCGAGCAGCGGCGGGTCGTCGACGAGCACCCCGAGTGGATCGGGAACCGGGACGGGGTCGACCTCGACGCCCGCGACGCCGCGAACCGCATGCTGCTGCCCCGCTACCGCACCGACCTGGTCAGCCAGCGGGCCGAGCTGGAGCGTCTCCAGCGGGAGTACCTCGAGCAGTGGGGCACCGAGAACGCGCTCTACTCGCTCCAGCTGTCCGAGGTCGACGACAAGCTGGCCTCGCTCGACACTGTCGAGACCATCATCGGCCAGGAGCACCGCCAGCTCCTCGGGCTCGATGTCAGCCACGAGCGGGCCCAGGCGATCATCGCCGACGGGGACGTCATGACCGCCGACCACGTGGCCGTGTTCACCCCCGGGTTCACCTCCACCGTGCAGGGCATGGGCGGCTACGACCAGGACATGGCCGCCCTCCGGTCCCGGGCCGAGCGGATCAACCGGCTCGCCGGAGACGGCGGCAGCGTGGCGACGGCAACCTGGCTCGGCTACCAGGCGCCGCAGTGGGACACGGTCCTCACCGGCAACTCCGTCGCCTCGCCGGGCGCCGCCGAGGACGGCGGGCGCTCCCTCGCCGAGTTCCTCCGCGGGATCAACACCGCCCGGCTCGCCGACCCCGACCTGACGGCCCTCGGCCACTCCTACGGCTCGACGACGACCGGCTACGCCCTCCAGGAGAGCACCGGCGTCGACCACGTCGGGTTCTTCGGCTCGCCGGGGATCGGCGTCAACCACATCGACGACCTCGCCGTCCACACCGGCCAGGCGTTCTACGCCGAGGCAAAGTGGGACGGCGTCGGCGACCTCGGCGCGTTCGGGTCCGACCCCTCGGCGATCGACGGGATGGGCCACCTCGAGACCGCCTCCGCGACCGCGAGCGACGGAACCCCGCTCAGCGGCATCAGCGGCCACAGCAGCTATCTCTCCGACGGCTCGACCAGCCAGTACAACCTCGCCGAGATCGTCGCCGGGCACCCCGGCGAGGTCATCACGGGCAACGACGTCGGGATCACCGACCCGCCGTCGTCCTGGAGCTGGTGGCCCTTCTGATGCGTCGTACCGCCCGAGCCAGCCTCGCCGGGGTACTCGCTGCCCTGACACTCGTCGCCTGCACCCACACCGGGGGAGGACCATCCATGACACCGCAGGAGCAGCTGCGCACCCGCCCGACCTTCGAGACCGCCCAGGACGGCTACCTGAGGATGCTCACGGACATGAGGACAGCCCTGTCCGCCCAGGTCGCCACCCTGGCCTGGAGCGACGACGCGCCGAGCCGGGAGGACACGGCCTTGTGCAGGGAGCCGTTCACGAAGGTCCAGGGGGCCACCTCGGCGATCTACACCAGCGGCGACGCGACGGGCGCCGTCCCCGACGCCGACTGGCCGCAGGCGCTGTCGGCCGTTGCCGAGATCGCCAAGGACCACGGCTTCACCAGGGTCGTCACGGTCGTCGACAAGCCGGGGAAGCACGTCGTGTCGATCTATGACGACTACGCCGCCGAGGTGATGTTCGGCACCGAGGTCAACACGGGCCTCGGGGTCTTCGGTGCCTGCTTCATCGCCGAGGCTGCGACCTCCGGACCCTGATCGGGTGCGACACCCCGGCTGACCAGGCGCGCCTCGCGGGCGCTCTACGACCGGGTCAGCCAGTGGGTGCGCGCCCTCGGCTCGCCGGGCGTCGTCGGCACGGGCGCGAGCAAGGAGGGTCCGCTGCTCGGTCCGGCCCGTCCCCAGCCGACCTACCCACCCGGTCGCGGCACGCTCGCCGGCCGCCGGATCGGGCCCAGGCGGTCCAGATCGCGACCGTCTGAGGTCCGTCTCGCGTGACGGGCCCGTGCGGCAGGTGGACTCCCGGCACGATGGACGCCGATGCACCCGGTCCTCGGCCCTGCCGGGGTCCGGCCTCAACATGGGCCCGGGAGGTCCGCGATGAGCGATCCCACCCTCGTCGTCCGGTTCGGCGACCTGGAGGCGATCGTCGCCGCCCTGCTCACCGCCCACGACGCCGTCGTGAGCCAGGTCGAGTCGGTGCGCGGCGACGTCGAGGACCTCCTCGCCGGCTGGGCGGCCGGCACCGGGCCACGAGCTGGGGTGCGCCGTGCCGTCCTATGACGTCGAGGTCGACCTGCAGGCCCTCGTCAAGGCCGCGCCGGCGACGGCCGAGTCGGCGCGGGCGCGATATCCGGTCTGCCGGAAGGTTCTCGGGGCTTGCCCGGATCGCTGTGGTGGCGCTCGGCTTCCGGTAGGTTGAGGCCGCCCCCAGCGGAGGGGGCCCTGCCAGGGGGATCTCTTGTTGCCCGGCAGACTCGGTCATGGCGCGTCATGACGAGACAGTTGACCCGGAACCTAGGGAAGGCAGACATATGGCTGGGTTCGTCACCGAAACCTCACAGATGCAGACCGCTGCCGCTCACGTCGACGACGTGAGCGCGCAGCTCACCACGCTCCTCACCGCGCTGCGCGAGGAGGTCGCCACCGCTCCGGCCCACTTCAGGGGTGCCGCCGCGTCGACCTTCCAGCAGCTCATGTCCCAGTACGACATGGACGCCGCCAAGCTGCGCGAGGCCCTCAACGGGATCTCCCAGCAGATCTCCGAGGCCGGCAAGTCCTACGGCGTGCAGGACGCGGCCCAGAGCGACGCGCTGCGCTCGTCCGGCTCCGGCCTGAACATGTGACCACCGGTCACCCCAGACGTTTCGACGAAGAGAGATGAGTGGATTCATGACTGACCAGGTTGGAGCCGACTTCGCGCGCCTTGCCGCGACCCAGCAGCACCTCGTGTCGACGGTCTCGTCGATGAACGGCAAGCTCGCCGACCTCAAGGCGTTCCTCAAGCCCCTCGTGGCGACGTGGGAGGGCGAGGCCTCGGCCAACTACCAGGCCCTCCAGGCCAAGTGGGACACCGCCGCCGCCGACCTCAACGGGGTCCTCGGCAGGATCAGCTCGGCGCTCGCCGAGACCAACTCCCAGTTCCGGGCCACGGAGAAGTCGAACGCAGCGCGCTTCTGACGACGCCGGGCGCGTAGCCGGAGGAGGGGTCCATGGCGCCGATCAGTGCGGTCGAGCTCACCACCGATGACTTCGGTCGGTGGGCTCGTCATGCGCGCCTGGTCTTCCCCGTCCCCCTCAATGCTGGCTACGCGGCCCGCATCGATCTCGACTGGGACGAGCTCCTCGCCGCAAGCGAGGAGCGGATCGAGGTCACCAACGCGCTCGAGCGGGCGGACGAGCGCCAGCCACCGCTGGTGCGCGAGATGCTCCGGTATGCCGCGAGGCTCGTCACCGAGGCCGATCTCGCGGTGTATGCCGTCCGCACCGACGCGTTCGGCAGCGAGACCCTGGCGATGGGCCTGTCCTGTGGCAAGGACGGGCTCGTCGTCGTCGACACCCCGACCACGGCCCGGCTCGTCCGGACCAGCGCGACCGGTCTGGCGAGCGCGGTCGTCGCGGCCATGCCGGCGCTGCGCGGGTTCGCCCTCGAGCCGATCCGGCTGAGCGAGCGCGCGCTGGAGGCGATCCACGCGGGCGCGTCGGCCACCGGACTGGACCGGAGCGCCCGCAACGCGGCGGCGGCGGCCGGCATACCGGTCGAGGTCGTCGAGACGCTCGCCAGACTTCAGGAGGCCACCGCCGGCGGTGGCCTCATCGGTGCCGTGCGGTACGACGCGGACGGGACCCCTATCCCGGCGCCGTTGTCCTCGGACTGGTACGAGGGCCCGACCGGCGCGGTCCTCAAGCGGAACCTCGGCGACGGCACCGTCGTCTACGAACCGGCGACCCGCACCGCGATGACGAGCGCCGCGGTGGCCGCCGTGTCGTCGGTGGCCGTCTCCACTGCGGCCCGATGATGTGAGGGAACGACAGGCCATGAAGGCGACACGATGACGAAGGACGGGCGATGACGCGCTACGGCTCGTGGTCCTCCCGGGGGCTCAAGGCGGCTGGTACCACGGTGAACGCCCACCCCCTGTGGGACATGGCCAAGCTGCTCGACGAGGGAGAGCAGACGGCCACCCGGTTCCAGTCCGAGGCCCGGGCGGCGCTGTCGACCCTGGTCGCCGGCTGGGTCGGCGCCGACGCGGCGGCCGCGCACCGGGTCGTCACCGCCACGGCGAGCAAGGCCGGCACGACCGCCATCGAGGCCACCTCGGCCAGTGCCATCGTCAGCGCCTTCGCGGACTCGATGGCCCGGTCCACGTACGAGGTCTCGATCATGCCGGCCAACGACCCGCCGCGGGCGAGCGACTACATCGTCAAGGGGCTGCTCAGCCCCGTCGCGGCGACGGCCGAGTACTTCGCCGACGCCCACCAGGCCGAGCAGCAGCGGCAGTCGCTGGTCAGCAAGATCTCGGCGATGGACTCCCAGGGCCAGCAGGTCGCCAGCGACCTCGGTACCGCGTTCAAGACCGGGTCCCTGGAGCCGCCTCCGACGCCGCCGCCCGCCGCCCTTCCCCAGGGCGCCAGCACTCGCGGCGCGTCGGGTCCCTCCGGCGGGACCGCGCCGTCGGCCTCGGGTGGCTCGGGTGGACCGTCGTCCGGCTCGACGACGGGGACGCCGGCCCGCGGGACGCCTTCGGGCGTCGGCGTGGACCCCGTCCAGAGCGGTGGCTCCACCCCGCCCCCCGCAAGCCCGACCGCGCAGCCCGTACCGACGCCCACGCCGACGCCCGGGGGCGGCGGCCAGCCGATCCCGCAGAGCAGCCCGACTGCCCCTCCGGTCACCACGACGGTCCCGGGCACGCCCACGACGCCGCCCGTGTCGATTCCTCCAGCCGCGAGCGGTGGGTCGGTGGCCGGTGCGCTGCCCGGTGCCCTCCTGGGCGGCGCCGTCCTCACCGGTGGCGCGAGCGCGGCCCTCGGATCCTCGACGCTCGGCCTGCCCGCGACGGTCAAGGGTGGCTGGGCTCCCGGCGTCGCTCCGGGCGAGGCCCTCCCCGCCTCGCCCGCCGGCTCATCAGGCACCTCGAGCACCGCCCGCGGGACCACGTCGGTGGGGCGCGGCGTCGGCGGTGCCGGCGAGGCGGCGCCCGGATCGACCACGACCGGCAGGCCCGGCAGCTACGGCTCCCGCCCTGGCATGCCGCGCCCCGGCACGGGCTCCGCCGGCAGCCGGACAGTCAGCCGCACCGTCGGCCGCGGCTCGTCCGGCACGACCTACGGCGAGGAGCGGGTCGGCCAGGGCGGCCGGACCAGCACCCCCCGACGCGGTGTCATCGGCGAGGAGCGCCCGCTCGGCCGCGGCGCCACCGGCGAGACCGCTGGGCGAGGCGGCACCACCGGCGGGGCCGGCAACCGTGGTCCGATGGGTCGCGGCGGCCGCCGGCGCGACGAGGACGACTCGCTGAACGAGCGCCCCCACTACCTCGTCGAGTCCGACGACGTGTGGGGCGACGGCCGCAAGGTGGCCCGGTCCGTGCTCGGCGACCGGCCCGAGATCGAAGGCGAGGACCTCTGATGCTGTTCCCCGATGTCGGCGACCTCTCCGACTTCATCCAGCTCGTGCGCGACCGGGGCACGGAGGCCGCGCTTGCCGGGGGCGAGTTCACGGTCGTCGACCAGGTCTACCGCGAGGGCTACGCCAAGCTGTACGCCGTCTACGAGGACGTCGTGACGGCCCGCGAGAGCATCGGGTCGCGGGTCGCGGCGATCGACGTCGGCACGGTGTCCCGCCCCATCGCCGGGGTCCTGACCGGCGCCACGCAGACCCGCCGGACCGTCGACAACCCCACCGCCGACTCGTTGACGACGTCGCTCACCGTCCTCGAGGCGGAGATCACCCGCACCCTGCAGGCGATGTACGACAGCTACGTCGCGTACCAGCGCACGGACGAGGAGGCGGCCTTCGCTCTCATCCGCCGCGCCGCGACGTCCCCGTGACCGGGCCGCCCCACGGCCGGGCCCGGCGCGGGCTCCTGGTCGTCACGGCCCTGGTGGCGCTCGCCGTCGCCGGGGCCGCGACATCAACGGCGGTCACCCCCGTCTCCCCGGCCCAGGCCCGCGCGTCGCAGTGGTGGCTGTCGACGCTCGGCGTGACGGCGGCCCAGCAGGCGACGACGGGAGCCGGAGTCAAGGTCTGCCTCGTCGACTCCGGCGTCGACGCCGGGTACCCGGACCTACGGGGCACGACGTTCGGCGAGGGCACCGACCTCAGCGGTCTCGGGTCCGCGAACGGCCTCAGCACCATCGACCTCCAGGGCCACGGCACGTCGATGGCCACGTTCATCGCGGGCCGGGGCCAGTCGGGCGGCCGGGGGCTCCTCGGGGTCGCCCCGGACGTCGAGATCATTCCCGTGACGATCAACATCGACCAGCCCGGAGACGTCGTCAGCGACGCGGTCGCCTACTGCGCCGACCACGGCGCCCAGGTCATCAACCTCTCCCTGGCCGGCTTCGTCGACACCAAGGCCGTCGCCTACGCCCAGGCGCGCGACGCCGTCATCGTCGCCAGCGCCGGCAACGGTGGCAACCATGACGAGCTGGGCGGCATCTCCGGTCGGTGGGGGGTGCTCGCCGTCGCCGGGGTCGACCGGAACCTGTTGCTCGACCCCCGCTCGACCGCGGCCGGTCCCTTCGTGCTCATGCCCGACGACGAACCGACGACGGTCGACCTCGGCGGGGTGGGCGTCACCGCGCCCTTCGCGGTCACGTCGGGGGGCGCCATCGTCCCCGGCCAGTGCCCCGGTGGGGTGTTCGGCCCACGGAAGGTGTGGCGTGCCGACCACGTCCTCTACGAAGGTCAGTGCGGCACGTCGATCTCCGCCGCCATCGTCTCCGGCGTCGCCGCCCTCGTCCGGGCCGCGCACCCCGAGCTGAACGCCGCCAACGTCGTCAACCGGATCCTCAAGACGGCCAAGGCCCCGACGGACGGGTCCGCTGCCCCCTCGCCGCTCTACGGCTTCGGCGGCGGCGACGCCACCGCCGCCGTCACCGCCGACGTCCCCCCCGTCGACGCCAACCCCCTCGGCTCCTGCGACACCGGCTCCCGCGGCATCTGGGATCCCCGCGTCACCCCCCAACGCCCCGAGCCCGAGGCACACGCCACCCTCCCCCCCGCGAGCTGGCAGGACGCCAACCCACCACCGGCCACCGCCACCACCGGAGCGGGCGAGCCGAGCACGGCCGATGAGCCGGCGAGCGGCACCGGTGTCCCGGTGTGGGCCCTCCTCGCGGCCGGGCTGGCCCTCGTGGCCGTTGTCGTCGCCGTGCTCGCCATCGTCCTGCTCACCCGGCGTCGCACCCCACCCGGCGCCCTCCCGCCGCACTAGGCCGGGCCCAGGTGCGCCCGTGGCGCTCCGCCCCCGTCGACGAGTCCGAGGCCGGCCTGCGCTCGGCCCGCGACGCCATGGTGTCGTATGCCGACGAGCTCGCCGAGATGGGGACGCCCGGCCGGTGGGTGGCAGACGCCGCCACCGCCGCACGCCGGTCGGTACGGTCCCTCACCGACGACCGTCGAGGAGATCGCTGCGTCCCACGGCTTCACCAGGGTCGCCACCGTCGTCGAGCGGCCGGGGAAGCAGGTCGTGTCGAGCTATGACGACTACGCCGCCGAGGTGATGTTCGCCACCGAGGTCACCACGGTCCTCGGGGTCTTCGGGGCGTGCTTCGTCACCGCGGGAACCCGGGCACGGCGGCCGGACGATGAGCAGGGAGAGATGACCACGGCCCTTCTGATGCGCCCCACCGCCCGAGCCGGCCTCGCCGGGGCGCTCGCTGCCCTGACGCCGGTCGCCTGCACCGCCATCGGGGGAGGACCATCCATCACACCGCAGGAGCAGCTGCGCACCCGCCCGTCCTTCGAGACCGCCCAGGACGGCTACCTGAGGATGCTCACGGACATGAGGACAGCCCTGTCCGCCCAGGTCGCCACCCTGGCCTGGATCGACGACGCGCCGAGCCGCGACGGCCTGGCCGGGTGCAAGAAGCCCTTCGACGCCGTCAGCGGGGCCCAGTCCGCCGTCTTCACCAGCGGAAGTGCCCGCGGGGCGATCCCGGACACCGACTGGCCGTCCGCCCTGTCCGCTGTCACCCAGATCGCTGCATGCCACGGTTTCACCAAGGTGGTCACCGTTGTCGACAAGCCGGGCAACCACGTCATGTCGATCTACGACGACTACGCCGCCGAGGTGATGTTCGGCACCGAGGTCAACACGGTCCTCGACGTCTTCGGGGCGTGCTTCATCGCCGAGGCCGCGATCTCCGGACCCTGACCGGGCGCAACACCCCGGCTGAACAGGCGAGCCACCACCACCGCGGTCGGGCTCGTCGGCGCGCTCAGGCGGGCGCTCGCACACGTGGTGGGCGGGGTGAACGACGTCGTTCTCGCCCTCGAGGGAGCCGGGAAGGTTTTGCTGGCCAGCCTGCCGCTCGGCGCCGGCCTGCCCGTGGTGCTCGTCGCCGGAGGCGGCTGGCCGCTGGACGTCCCCGACCCCGACCAGGACCACCCCCGGGCCTGACCCGCGGCGCGGCATCCCCA
>CAYPYK010000134.1:0-9031 GCA_964414665.1 uncultured Intrasporangiaceae bacterium
ATGGAGAACCCGTAGATGTCGGCGTCGACCACGCCGACGGAGAGACCGTCGGCGGCCATCGCCGCGGCGAGGTTCGCCGTCACCGAGGACTTGCCCACCCCGCCCTTGCCGGACGCCACCGCATACACCCGGGTCAGGTTCCTGGGCTGGGAGAAGGGGATCTCTCGAGCCGGGCCCTGGAGCTTGTTCCGCATGGCGGCCCGCTGCTCGTCGGTCATCACCCCGAGGGTGACCTCCACCGTGGTGACACCGTCGACGGCCATCACGGCGGCCGTCGTGTCTCGGCGCAGGGTGTCCTTGAGGGGGCAGCCGGACACCGTGAGCAGGATGGTCACGGCCACCGCACCGTCGGGCGAGCAGGTCACCGACTCGACCATGTCGAGGTCGGTGATGGGGCGGCGGATCTCGGGGTCCTTGACCGTCGCGAGCGCGGCGTGCAGGGCGTCGTCGGTCACGGGTGCAGCGGTACTGGGCATGCGCTCATGCTATGTGTCGCGGCCGGCAGCCGCCGACGTGGACCCCTCCCGGCCACCGTCGGGCGGTGCGGGCTCGACCCGGGTGACGGCCAGCCCCCGCTCCTCCAGCTCGTCGAGCAGGTCGCGCAGCTCGCCCCGGACGAAGTCGCGAGTCGCCATGTCCCGCAGGGCCAGCCGCAGGGCCGCCACCTCGCGGGTGAGGAACTCGGTGTCCGCGAGGTTGCGCTCGTCCCGGGTGCGGTCCTGCTCGAGGCCTACCCGGTCACGGTCGGCCTGGCGGTTCTGCGCGAGCAGGATGAGGGGAGCGGCATACGACGCCTGCAGGCTCAGCATGAGCGTGAGGAAGATGAACGGGTAGTTGTCGAACCGCAGGCTCTTGGGGGCGACGATGTTCCAGCCGATCCACACCCCGACGAAGATCGTCATTCCGATGAGGAAGAACGGCGTCCCCATGTATCGGGCGAACTTCTCGGAGAGGATCCCGAAGGCCTCCTCGGTCAGGGCCTCGGGACGCGAGATGAGGCGCCGGGCCTCCACCGGGGTGTCGAGGCGAGCGGTGCGGGAGGAGCGGCGGTCAGCCACGGGTCACCTCGTGCCGTTCCTCGCGCCAGTCGTCCGGCAGGATGTGGTCGAGCACATCGTCGACCGTGATGGCGCCGATAAGCCTGCCCACCTCGTCGACGACCGGCACGCCGACCAGGTCGTAGGTCGCGAGCATCCTGGTCACCTCGCCCAGGGTCGCGTCGGGGGTGAGCGGGTCGACGTCCTTGTCGAGGATGCCGCCGATGGCGGCGTGCGGCGGCTCGCGCAGCAGCCGCTGGATGTGGACCATGCCGAGGTACTTGCCGGTGGGCACCTCGAGGGGCGGGCGGCAGACGAAGACGGTGGTGGCCAGAGCGGTGGGCAGCTCGGCACGGCGGACGACGGCGAGAGCCTCGGCGATCGAGGCCTCGGGACCGAGGATGACCGGCTCGGTCGTCATGAGGCCGCCGGCGGTGTTCTCGTCGTAGGTGAGCAGCCGGCGCAGGGGGGCCGCCTCGTCCGGCTCCATCAGCTGCAGGAGGGCCTCGGCGCGTTCTGGGGTCATCTCGTTGAGCAGGTCGGCGGCGTCGTCGGGATCCATGGCCTCGAGGACGTCGGCGGCACGGTCGGCGCTCAGGCTGGCGATGATCTCGATCTGCTCGTCCTCGGGGAGCTCCTCGAGGACGTCGGCGAGCTGGTCGTTGTCCAAGGCGGCCGCGACCTCCGCTCGGCGCTTTGGCGGAAGGTCGGCGATGACCTCGGCGAGGTCGGCGGGCTTGAGGTCCTCGTAGTTCTCGAGCAGCCGGGCCGCGCTCTGCTCCTCGGGGTCGTCGCGCAGCCCCTGGACGTCCTCGATCGGCACGGTGAACGTCTCACCCCGGCGCCTGCCGAGCCGCGACAGCGAG
Organism: uncultured Intrasporangiaceae bacterium; assembly: GCA_964414665.1. Taxonomy (GTDB): domain Bacteria; phylum Actinomycetota; class Actinomycetes; order Actinomycetales; family Dermatophilaceae; genus CAVSJJ01. Next base: position 1,904 of record CAYPYK010000134.1, read on the forward strand.
CCGCCGCGGCGGGTGCCCGCACGGACGAACGCACGGGTGAGGGCCCAGTCGCGGGCGTAGGCCTGCTCGATGCCGAGGTCCTCCACGGTGGCGTCGATGATCTCGCCGTCGTCGGTGCGGACCCGCACGTGCCGCTCGATGAGCTCGGCGAGGACGAGGGTCTCGTTGGGGCGCTGCTCGAAGCGGCGCATGTTGACCAGGCCGGTCGTGATGACCTGGCCGCCGTCGACCGAGGTCACCCGGGTCATCGGCACGAACACCCGGCGCCGGCCGGGTACCTCGACGACGAGGCCGACGACGCGAGGGCGGGAGCGGTGGGCGCTGAAGGTGACGACGACGTCGCGAACGCGGCCGACCTGGTCCCCGAGCGGGTCGAACACCCGCAGGGCCGCCAGCCGGCCGACGAAGACCTTCGCCCCGACGCTCACGGCGCAAGGCTATCGGCCGATGCAGCTCCGGTGCGGGAACCCTTCCCCAGCCACCGTGTGCCGGGCGGGCCCCGTCAGCCCGCCCGCCGCTCGCTTGACATGGGAAACGTGAGGTTCGCATGGGTTGACAACCCCGGCGAACCTCGGGTTTCCCCGATGGGGCGGAAAAGCTGTGACAGGTGGGGCGGTCAGCCCTTGCGCATCCGCACCCGGATCAGCGGGCGACCACGCAGGTGCCAGGGGCGCCAGCCGGTGGTCGTCCCTGCGGCCGACACGATGCGCTCGGCGCCGTTGTCGGTGGGGTAGTCACCGGGGCTCTGGTAGGGCCGGCCGTGCGGGGTGATGACATGGATCGTGCAGCCCTGGGCCCAGGCCGTGGCGGCGTCGGTCGTCGCGTTGAGCCGATCGGCGCTCAGCAGCGTGACCGCGGCGTCCCACTCAGGGGTGCCGACCGCGAGCTCACGGGCGCTGGCGTTGGTGGCGAGCAGGCGGCCACCGCTGTCCTTGCTGCGGAAGAGCAGGTGGACGGTCTCAGGCAGCCACGGCAGGCTCTGCTCGCCCGGGCCCGAGACGACGTATGCCGCGGGGCCGGTGCCGCGCGGGTCGTCGTCGTCGTGCCAGACGTACCAGACCGGGTGGGTCGTCCCGCCGGGGATCTCGACCCACATGATCTTGCTCTTGGACGCGGCCTGGTTGAGCAGCCGGGTGATGTTGACGGCCGGCTCTGAACCGGGTGCTGCGGGGGCGGCGGGGGCGGCGGGCTCGGTCCCGACCCCGCCGGCGGTCTCGGCTTCACTCACCGGACAAGGGTCCCACACCCCGGTGGCCCCCTCGTCGCAGGCCCGCCGGGATCGCTGCTAGCGTCGGTCGCAGGGTGGCAGCGGCGCCCACGCGGCCGCGGCCCACACCGTGTCCCGAGACGAAGGCAGGCTCGCATGCGCAGCGCCAAGGACTTCTTCGCCCCCCTCGCCGTGGGCGCCCCGGCGCCCGTCCGCGAGGTGCCCGCGAGGCCCTCGCGGGTCCTCCACTTCTTCGACCCCTCCAACCCCAAGATGGCGGCCAAGATCCCCTCGATGGTGGGCTCCGTCGACGTCCTGCTCGGCAACCTCGAGGACGCGGTCAAGGCGGAGAACAAGGTTGCGGCCCGCGACGGGCTGGTGGCCATCGCCGGGGCCACCGACTTCGGCGAGACCACCCAGCTGTGGACCCGGGTCAACGCCCTCGACAGCCCCTGGTGCCTCGATGACCTCACGACGCTCGTCACCGAGATCGGCGAGAAGCTCGACGTCGTCATGGTGCCCAAGGTGCAGGGCGCCGAGGACATCCACTACGTCGACCGACTGCTCGCGCAGCTCGAGGCCAGGGCCGGGCTGACCCGCCCGATCCTCGTGCACGCCATCCTCGAGACCGCGCGCGGCGTAACCAACATCGAGGAGATCTGCGGCGCCAGCCCACGGATGCAGGGCCTCTCGCTCGGCCCGGCGGACCTCGCCGCCGACCGCCGGATGAAGACGACCCGGGTCGGCGGTGGCCACCCCGGCTACCTCGTCCGCCAGGACCCGGCGGCCGGGCCCGACGGGCCCGACATCCAGGGCGAGCGCACGCCGCGCGCCATCTATCAGCAGGACCTCTGGCACTACACGATCGCCCGGATGGTCGACGCCTGCGCGATGCACGGGATCTTCCCCTACTACGGCCCGTTCGGGGACATCGCCGACGTGGTCGCCTGCGAGGACCAGTTCCGCAACGCCTTCCTCCTCGGCTGCGTCGGCGCCTGGAGCCTGCACCCCGCCCAGATCGCCATCGCCAAGCGGGTCTTCAGCCCCTCGGTCGAGGACGTCCGGCATGCCCGCCGAGTCGTCGAGGCGATGGGTGACGGCACGGGTGCGGTCATGCTCGACGGCAAGATGGAGGACGACGCCAGCCTCAAGCAGTGCCAGGTCCTCCTCGAGCTCGCCGAGCGACTCTCCCGCACCGACCCCGAGCTCGCCGAGCGGTATGCCGCGGACCCGTCCGTCGACGCCGGCGCATCGACCGAGGGGAGCCGGGCATGACGGGCGGGACCACGGCATACCGGCCGCGCCGCAGCGTCCTCTACATGCCGAGCAGCAACGGCCGGGCCCTCGAGAAGGCCAAGAGCCTCCCCGTCGACGCCCTCATCCTCGACCTCGAGGACGCTGTCGGTCCCGACCACAAGGAGACGGCTCGCGACGCTGCCTGCGCGGCCGTCCGCTCGGGGGAGTACGGCGAGCGCGAGCTGACGATCCGGGTCAACGGCGTCGGGACGCCATGGCACGACGGCGACCTCGCCGCCGCCTGCGCCGCCGGCCCCGCGGGGATCGTCGTTCCCAAGGTGGGCTCGGCGGCCCAGGTCGCGGCCCTGGAGGCCGCGATGGCGGTGCACGGAGCCACGGAGGGCACCCGGCTCTGGGCGATGATCGAGACCCCCGAGGCGATCTTCCACGTCCGCGACATCGCCCGAGCCTCTGGGCGGCTGGCCGTGCTCGTCATGGGGACGAACGACCTGGTCAAGGAGCTGCGTGCCGAGCACGTGCCGGGCCGGGCGCCCCTGCTGACCGCGCTGTCCCTGTCGCTCCTCGCGGCGCGCGAGGCAGGGGTGGCGATCCTCGACGGCGTCTACAACGACGTCCGCGACGAGGAGGGGTTCGCCGCTGAGTGCCGGCAGGCCCGCGAGCTGGGGTTCGACGGCAAGACCCTGATCCACCCCGGGCAGGTGGCCGTGTGCAACGAGACCTTCAGCCCGAGCCGGGCGGCGGTGGAGGAGGCCGAGGGGATCCTCGCCGCGTGGGAGGCCGGCGCCGGGGCCGGTGTCGTCACCTACAACGGCCGGCTGATCGAGAACCTCCACGTCGACACGGCCCGACGGGTCCTCGACACCCATGCTGCGATCTCGGCCCGCAGCGGGTCCGGCCAGGGCTAGAGTCCGTCTCATCGGGCGAGCCACCGGCGGGTGGCCCCTGACGAAGGGGGCCTTCAGTGGACGCGTCGCGCAGGACGCTCATCACGGGTGCGGCGGCCGGAGTGGCGCTGGGCGCCCTCGACCTGGCCACGGGCGGCCCCGCGCTCGCGTCGGGGTCACGGCTCTCGCCTGGTGGCGTCTACGTCCGTACGGGGAAGCTCATGCAGTACGGCTCGCACGGCGCCAACGTGCTGGCCCTGCGGACCCGGCTCAACGCCCTCGGCTACTGGAACGGGACCCCGAGCTCGGGGTTCTGGGAGCTCACCCAGCAGGCGGTGTGGGCGCTCCAGAAGGCCGCGGGGCTGCCCCGCGACGGAGCCGTAGGCCCCGAGACGTCCGCCGTGCTCGCCAAGGGGGTGCGGCCGCGGTGGCGGACCAAGAGCGGTACCGCCATCGAGATCGACAAGGCCCACCAGCTGCTGCTCGTCGTGTCGGGAGGCAAGCTGAGGTACACCCTCAACACCTCGACCGGTGGGGGCTACTGGTACCGCACGTCCGGTGGCGGCCTGGCCTACGCCCACACCCCGAGCGGCAGCTTCTCCATCTACTCCCGCTACACCTCCGGCTGGCAGAACGGCTTCCTCGGCGCCATGTGGCGGCCGACGTACTTCCACGGCGGCTACGCCATCCACGGCTCGTCGTCGATCCCGCCGCGCCCCGCATCGCACGGCTGTGCCCGCCTCTCCACCCGGGGCATGGACATGCTGTATGCCGGGGGTTGGGTTCCGGCCGGCCGCAAGGTCATCGTCTACTGAGGCTGCTGGGCGGCCACCCACCTCAGCTGCGCCCCGGCGTGGTCACGCCAGTACCCGGTCGTGTGCCCGCCGGTGTCGAAGGTGGGCGTGACCGCGCGGAGCCTGCTCGCCAGCTCGCGGTTGGCCGAGATGAACGGGTCCGAGGTCCCGCAGTCCAGCCGGACGGGGATCCCGGCGAGAGCATCCGGGTGCGCCAGGACACTGTGCTGGTCGAAGTCCTCGCGGTCGTCGTAGGCGCCCTGGGGCGTCTCGGCTCCGGTGTGCCACAGCGCCGCGCTCTCGGCCACGACGGCCGTCACCGCCGTGCGCCCGAGCACCCGGGCGAGCCACAGCGCCCCGAAGCCGCCCATCGACCAGCCAAGGAGGGTCGGGGGAGTCCCCGCCGGCAGTCCCACGGTCCGCAACGCCAACGGAAGAAGCTCGTCGGTGACCATCGCGCCGGTGTCGGTGCCGTTGCTGCGCGCGTGCCAGTAGGAGTCGCCACCGTCGACCGAGACGACCGCCAGCCGGGTGGCCTCGACGTGGTCCTGCAGCAACAGGCCGTCCTCGAACGCCGATCGGGCCGAGCCGCCGTGGCCGTGCAGGACGACGACCAGCCCGGCCGGCGGGCCCTCGCGCGGGGCGGCCGCCAGCCACTCGGGGGAGTGGCGGGGCCAGTGCGGGCTCCTGAGGTGCCCTGACCAGCGCCGCGGGCCGGACGCGTAGGGACTTCCCGAGCAGCCGCCGAGGAGCCCGGCCGCCGCCGCTGCCACGGCGGTGAGCGCGGCACGCCGGGAGACCTGGCCGACCATGGTGCGACTGTAGGCCTCCCAGCGCCGCCCTACGATCGTGGCCCCAGCGCAGCGACACGCCGGGCGGAAGCAGCCCGCCGAGGGGCCGGCGCTCCGGGACGGGTGTGACACTTGAGTCCGACTCGTGCAGGGAGGAAGCCCATCGTGACCCGAACAGCCCGGTTCGCCCGCCCGGCTCTCGGCGGCGCCGTCGTCGTGGTGGCCGTCGTCGCCCTCGGCGGCTGCGGACCGGTCGGCGGACCCGCGGCGGCAGGGACCTCGAGTGCCCCGTTGACGACGGCCCACGACTCGCCCTCCGGCGCGGCGAGCGCCCCGACGCCGACGGACTCGCCGACCTCCACGGCGAGCGACCCGACCACCTCCACCAGCCCCTCCTCGACGGCGACAGCCACCGCGAGCCCGAGTCCCACGGCGACCGCGACGACGCCCAGGGACCGCACGATGTTGCGCGCGGGCGACAAGGGCGAGGACGTTCTCGCCCTGCAGAAGAGGCTCTCGGCTGCCGGCTACTGGCTCGGCAGACCGGATGGGGTGTTCGGCGGCCTGACCGTGCAGGCGGTCTACGCCGTGCAGAAGGCGGCCGGTCTCGGCCGGGACGGCGTCGTCGGCCCGCGCACGATGAAGGCCGTCACCGACGAGGTGCGCCCGCACCCGAGGACGACCTCCGGCAACGCCGTCGAGATCGACCTGCAGCGCCAGATCATCATGATCGTCCGCGGGGGCCGGCTCACCTACACGCTCAACACCAGCACCGGCAGCGGCCGGATGTACCAGACAGCCGGCGGTGGCACGGCAGTCGCCCACACGCCGACCGGGAACTACGCGGTGATCTGGCAGATCGACGGTCCCGACAACGCGCCGCTCGGCCTGCTGTGGCGCCCCAAGTTCTTCACCGGCGGGTATGCCGTGCACGGCTCCGGGTCGGTGCCCCCCTACCCCGCCTCGCACGGGTGTGCCCGGGTGAGCAACCCGGCGATGGACATGATCTGGGCGAGCAACCTCATGCCGATCGGCACGACGGTCCTCGTCTACTGATCCTCACCACCGGGACGTGGCCTCGGCGACCAGGTCGCCGATCAGCTCGCCGGCGTCCACGGCATACCCCCGTCGGGTGAACCACGTCGCCATCGTCGTCGCGTCGCGGGCGAGGAAGTCCATGCCGGTGGGGTTGCCGATGACGTCGACGACCTGCGGCCAGTCGATGACCACGAGCCGCTCGCCGTCCAACAGGACGTTGTAAGGCGAGAGGTCGCCGTGGGTCCACCCCTCCCGGGCCAGCACGAGCATCGTCGTGCGGAGCTGCTCGAACAGCTCGGCCAGCAGGTCGCGGGCGGGTCGGGTCTGCACGAGGCGGGGGGCGGCGACGCCGTCGCGACCGATGAACTCCATCAGCATCTCGACCTCGCCGAGCTGGACCGGGTAGGGGACCGGCAGGTCGAGGCTCCACAGCCGACAGAGGGCGTCGAACTCCGCCTGGGCCCACTGGCCGGCGATGAGGGACCTGCCGAACGTCGTGCGGCGGGTCATCGCCCGGGTCTCGCGGCTCTTGCGGACCCGACGGCCCTCCAGATAGCCGGCGTCACGATGGAACAGGCGGTGCTCGGCGCCGCGGTAGCGCTTGGCGGCCATCACCGTCTCGGCCACGGTCAGGGCGCCGTCCGGTCCGGGCAGGAAGCGGCGCACGAGGTGAACGTCCGCCTCCTTGCCGGTCTTGAGGACGCCCAGGTCCTCCTCGACGGCGCCGAGGTCGGTGATGACCCACGATGGGCGGGGCGACGGGCCGTGAGTGGCTCCGTCCCAGGTGGACCAGCGCTCACCCTGAGGTGGTCCGTCGGGATGGGTGTCTAGCGAGAACGCGGGGTCCTCGGCGGGGTGCTGCGGATGTGACACGGTGTGGCTCCGGTTCGACGAAGGGATGAGGAGGCGGACAGCCCCGAGCAGGTCGTCATGACGCGTCTCCCTTCGTCGTGCCTCGGGCGAGGCCAAGGTGTGTCTGTCCACGATGGCGGTCGGCCGCGGTTCGGCACAACGGGTTTTCCCGGCCGGCGGCGTACCGGGAGCTCGACTGCGGCCGACGGGAACCCCTCGGAGGCGGCCACGGATGACACAGTGGTCGGATGCACACTGCCACCGGCCCTCTCGAGAGCGCCCACGCCCACGCCGACCGCTGGCTC
>CAYPYK010000135.1:0-3788 GCA_964414665.1 uncultured Intrasporangiaceae bacterium
CATCGCCTGCACAACCGCATGCCGGACGGCCGGGTCCCAGCTGGGGGCTCGGCCGTCCGCCGTCGCGGGGCCGACGGTGAGCAGGGTCCTGGCGGCTCGTCGGGGCCGGGCGGGGCGCCCCGTCGACGGCCGGGCGTGCGGTGGTGCGGCATGATGGCCTCAGCGACCCCGACCCGAACGGACACCTCGTGACCGACGAAGGCCATTCCCGCATCGCCGTGCTGATCGATGGCGACAACACGTCGGCGAGCCACGCCCGGGACCTGCTCGAGGAGATCGCGAAGTTCGGCGTCGCGACCGTCAAGCGGGCCTACGGCGACTGGACGACGACCCAGCTGGCCGGGTGGAAGGGCGAGCTCAACCGCAACGCCATCACCCCGATCCAGCAGTTCGCCTACACGCGCGGTAAGAACTCCACCGACTCGGCGCTCATCATCGACGCGATGGACCTGCTCTACTCGGACAAGCTCGACGCCTTCGCGATCGTGTCGAGCGACAGCGACTTCACCCGGTTGGCGACGCGGCTGCGCGAGTCCGGGAAGACGGTCATCGGGATGGGTCGGCGCAAGACTCCCGTGTCCTTCGTCAGCGCCTGCGACAGGTTCATCTACCTCGAGGTCCTCTCGGCCGGGGACGGGCCGGACGACGGCCAGGGCCGGACCGGCACGGCCCCGCAGCGCCCCGGGGACCAGGACGTCGCGCCGGACGACACCGGGGCCGAGGCGTCGCTGCCCGAGCTGCGCCGCCTGCTGGTCAAGGCCGTCGAGAGCACCTCTCAGGACGACGGCTGGACCCACCTGTCGGCGATGGGCAACTACCTCTCCAACAGCACCGCCTCGTTCGACCCTCGCAACTACGGCTTCGGCAAGCTCAGCACCCTCGTTCGGGCCCAGCCCTATCTCGAGACCAGGGCCCCCGAGACCGAATCCGGCTCGGCACTGGTCCGGCTGGCTGCCGAGGACGCGTCCTCGCGGTCGCCGCGCCGCAGGGGCGCCTCGGCCGCCGCCACGACGACGTCCGCGCGCAAGACCCGGCCCGCGACCAAGAAGGCCGCCACGAAGGGCTCGGCCGCTTCCTGAGCGCCTGTCCGCGGTGCGCAGGCGCGGGATGCGCAGGCACGCGGTGGGCCGGACGGCATACGCTCGCCTTGATGAACGCGAACCCGCCCCTCGTCGAGCCCGAGCGCATCGGCCGGCTGCGTGCCGACCTGAGGGCCTCGGCCTTCACCGTCGACGATGTCACCGCCCTGCTCGGGCCCCTCGCCACCGCGGCGCTCGACCGCGAGCAGGCCCTGCCCGCCCAGCGCGTGACGGCGGCCTCCGACCAGCCCTGTGCCACGTTGGTCCGGCTGTTCACCCTCGGCGACCCGGTCGACGCGGCCGACGCCCAGAAGGCGCTGCCGACCCTCGGCGTCGACGGTGCCATCGCGCTCGGCCTGGTCGCCCAGGAGGGCGACGGGGTGACGGCCCTGGTCGACCTGCGTCCGTATGCGGCCGACGACCGGGCCTGGTGGATCGCGTCCGACCTCGCCGAGCTGGCGACCGGGCGGCCGCTGACTCCCGAGCACGTGCTGGGCATCGGTGGCGCCTCGACGACGCTGGCCTGCTGGACCCCGCGCCCCCGGGTCGCCAGGGCACTCGACGTCGGCACCGGCAGCGGGGTCCAGGCTCTCCACCTCGGGGCGCACTCCGGCTCGGTCACCGTCACCGACCTCTCGCAGCGCGCTCTCGGGTTCGCTCGGTTCAACGCCGCGCTCAACGACGTCGGCTGGGAGGTCCTCGAGGGCTCGATGCTCGAACCCGTTGCGGGACAGCGCTTCGACCTCATCGTGAGCAACCCGCCGTTCGTCATCACGCCTCGCACCGGTCCCGTCCCCCGCTTCGAGTACCGCGACGCCGGTGGCGCCGGGGATGCCGTCGTCGCCGACCTCGTCCGGTCGATCGGCGACCATCTCGAGCCCGGTGGGATCGCCCAGTTCCTGGGCAACTGGGAGGTCCCGCGCGGGACGGCCTGGACCGACCGGATCGGCTCGTGGATCGCGGGGACGGGCCTGGACGCCTGGGTGGTGCAACGCGAGGTGCAGGACCCGGCCGAGTACGCCGAGACGTGGTCGCGCGACGGTGGCCAGCACCCGGGGACGGCCGAGTTCGACGGCATGTATGCCGCGTGGCTCGACGACTTCGAGGCCCGCGACGTCGAGTCGATCGGGTTCGGGGTGATCACCCTCCAGCGGCCGGCGACCGAGCGCGAGCCGTTCGTCGAGCTCGACGAGGTGACCTGGCCGGTGCAGAACCCCATGGGTGGCGCAGTCCTGGCCGGAGTGCGCGCCCGGACCTGGCTGGTCGAGCACGACGACGACGCCGTGCTGGACATCGCCTGGCGGTGCGGGCGCGACGTGCACGAGGAGCGGCACACGATGCCGGGGGCGGCCGACCCGACGGTCATCCTGCTGCGGCAGGGGGGTGGCCTGCGCCGGCACCTGACGATGACGACGGTCACCGCGGCATACGCCTCGGTCGCCGACGGCGAGCTCACCGCCCGGCAGGCCGCCGCGGCGATCTCCGGCATCCTCGAGCTCGACGACGCCGAGGTTGCCGCCGAGATCGCCGGCTTCGTGCGGGAGGCCGCCAAGGACGGTCTGCTGGTCCAGTGAGGGTTACCTAAATCCACTTGTGAGTGAGTGCTCACTCACATATTGTGGTCGGGTGACCCCACGCGCCCCCGCCATGCCTGCCCACGACCGGCGAGCCGCCCTCGTCCAGGCGACCCTGCCGCTCCTGCGCGAGCACGGCCTCGCGGTGAGCACCCGCGACATCGCCGCCGCCGCAGGCGTCGCAGAGGGGACGATCTTCCGGGTCTTCGCCACCAAGGACGAGCTCCTGCACGAGGCACTGCACGCCGCCTTCGCGCCGGGCGCCGTCATCGAGCGGCTCCGCGCCGTCGACCGCAGCGGGCCGCTGCGTACCCGCCTGGTCGACGCCGTTGCTGTCATCCAGGAGCGGTTCACCGAGATCTTCGCCATCCTCGCCGCGGTCGGGATGGTCCAGCCGCCCGAGGACCACCGGCACCGGCCACCGGGGCCGGGCGAGCACGACTGGCGGGACGACCTGATCGAGGAGCTGCTCGACATCATCGGCGAGGACCGCGACCAGCTCGTCGTCCCGGCCGACCATCTCGTCCGCCTCGTCCGGCTGCTCGCCTTCTCGGGCAGCCACCCGCAGATCACCGACCACCGACTGCTCACCGCCGAGGAGATCGTCGACGCGCTCCTCCTCGGTGCCCTCAGTCGCGACACCCCCGCAGACCACCCCGCTTCCACCCACGGAGGAGCCTGACCGATGCTCGTCACTCTGCTGCGCCGACACCTCGGCCCCTACCGCTCGGTGATCTACACCCTGCTGGTCTTCCAGCTCATGGGCACGATCGGCTCGCTCTACCTGCCCAGCCTCAACGGGCAGATCATCGACCAGGGCGTCGCCAAGGGCGACACCGGCTACATCCTGCACACCGGCGCGTGGATGCTCGGCGTCTCGCTCATCCAGATCGCCGCCACGATCACTGCCACCTTCTTCGCCTCGCGGACGTCCGCCGGCACCGCCCGCGACCTGCGCCGCTCGGTGTTCCACCGGGTGGGCGAGTTCAGTGCCCAGGAGGTGTCACGGTTCGGAGCGCCGACGCTGATCTCGCGGAGCACCAACGACGTCCAGCAGGTCCAGCTGGTGCTCTACATGGGCCTGGCGATGATGGTCTCGGCGCCGATGATGATGATCGGCGGGATCATCATGGCG
>CAYPYK010000135.1:3888-8998 GCA_964414665.1 uncultured Intrasporangiaceae bacterium
CCTGGCGATGATGGTCTCGGCGCCGATGATGATGATCGGCGGGATCATCATGGCGCTGCGCGAGGACGTGGGGCTGTCCTGGCTCGTCGCCGTGGCGGTGCCCGTCCTGGCGATCTCGGTCTCCCTCATCATCCGGCGGATGATCCCCAACTTCCGCCGGATGCAGGCGGCCGTCGACTCGGTCAACCGGGTGATGCGCGAGCAGATCACCGGCGTCCGGGTCGTGCGCGCGTTCGTCCGCGAGGACACCGAGCGGGACCGCTTCGGTGAGGTCAACACCGACTACACCGGCGCTGCCATCGCCGTCGGCCGGCTCATGGCCCTGGCCTTCCCCATCGTCATGGTCGTGCTCAACGCGTCGACCGTGGCCGTGCTGTGGTTCGGCGCGGCCCGGATCGACTCCGGCGAGATGCAGATCGGCTCTCTGACGGCCTTCATGTCCTACCTCATGCAGATCCTCGTGTCGGTGATGATGGCGACCTTCATGTCGATGATGATCCCGCGGGCCACGGTCTCCGCCGGTCGCATCATGGAGGTCCTCGACACCGAGACGAGCGTCCACGAGGCGGCTGCCCCGCTGCCGATCGCGACCGGGGGCGCGACGGTCGAGTTCGACCATGTCGAGTTCGCCTACCCCGGTGCCGACGCCGCCGTACTGCATGACGTGACGTTCACGGCGCGCCCGGGCGAGACGACCGCGATCATCGGTTCGACCGGGTCGGGCAAGACGACCCTGGTCGGGCTCATCCCGCGGCTGTACGACGTGACGGGCGGGGCGATCCGCATCGAGGGCGTCGACATCAAGGAGGCGGGCCTCGAGGACGTCTGGGCCCACGTGGGCCTCGTCCCGCAGCAGCCCTACCTGTTCTCGGGAACCGTCGCGTCGAACCTGCGTTACGGAGACCCCGACGCCACCGACGCCGACCTCTGGCACGCGCTCACCGTCGCCCAGGGCGCCGACTTCGTGGCCGAGATGGCCGGGGGGCTCGACGCGACGATCGCCCAGGGCGGGACCAACGTCTCCGGCGGGCAGCGCCAGCGCCTCGCCATCGCGCGGGCGCTGGTCCGTAGGCCGCGGGTCTTCCTCTTCGACGACTCGTTCTCGGCCCTCGACCTGTCGACCGACGCCCGGTTGCGCCGGGCCCTGGTCCCCGAGACCCGGGGAGCGACGATCATCGTCGTCGCACAGCGCGTGTCGACGATCGCCGAGGCCGACCAGATCGTCGTGCTCGACGACGGCGCGGTCGTCGGGATCGGCGGACACCACGACCTCATCGAGAGGTGCCCGACCTACCGGGAGATCGTCGAGTCCCAGCAGGCCACGGAGGCTGCGGCATGAGCGAGGGCGTCAAGACCCAGGAGGAGAAGGCTGCCGAGGCACGGCGCGGCCCCGGTGCCCGCCCCATGGGCGGCCCCCCGCACATGCGGATGGGCATGCCGGCCGAGAAGTCGAAGAACTTCGGCCCCTCGGCGAAGCGGTTGCTGGGCACCCTCAGCCCCGAGCGCACCGGGCTCATCGCCGTGCTCGTGCTCGCCGTGACAAGCGTCGTGCTCAACGCGATCGGTCCGAAGATCCTCGCCGGGGCGACCAACCTCATCTTCTCCGGGCTCTTCAGCAAGCGGATCCCCGCGGGGGTGACCCAGTCCCAGGCCGTCGAGGGCCTGCGGGCCGCCGGGCAGGGCCAGGTGGCCGACATGCTCGCCGCGATGGACCACATACGGCCCGGCCTCGGCGTCGACTTCACCGCCGTCGGGCACGTCCTCCTGCTCGTCCTGGGGATCTACGTCGTGGCGGCCGTCCTCGGCTGGATGCAGGCCTACCTGCTCACCGGGGTCGTCAACCGGTCGATCTTCCGGCTGCGCCGCGACGTCGAGGACAAGCTGCACCGGCTGCCGCTGCCCTACTTCGACAACCAGCCCCGCGGCGAGCTGTTGAGCCGGGTCACCAACGACATCGACAACATCGCCCAGAGCCTCCAGCAGACCCTGAGCCAGCTTGTCACCTCGCTGCTGACCGTCGTCGCGATGGTGACGATGATGTTCGTCATCTCGCCCCTGCTCGCGCTCATCGCGCTCTTCACGATCCCGCTGTCCCTGGTCATCACCGCCGTGATCGGCAAGCGCTCCCAGAAGAAGTTCGTCCAGCAGTGGAAGAGCACCGGCGAGCTCAACGCGGTCATCGAGGAGACCTTCACCGGCCACCAGCTCGTCAAGGTGTTCGGCCGCAAGCACGACGCCGAGACGGAGTTCCAGGCCAAGAACGAGGACCTGTATGCAGCCGGCTTCGGCGCGCAGTTCATCAGCGGCATCATCATGCCGACGATGATGTTCATCGGGAACCTCAACTACGTCGCCATCGCGGTCATCGGTGGCCTGCGGGTCGCCTCCGGGACGATGAGCCTCGGTGACGTCCAGGCGTTCATCCAGTACTCGCGCCAGTTCACCCAGCCGCTCACCCAGGTCGCATCGATGGCCAATCTCATGCAGTCGGGCGTGGCCTCGGCCGAGCGCGTCTTCGACGTGCTCGACGCCGACGAGCAGAGGGCGGAGCACCTCGAGCCCATCGACCTCCCAGACCCGCACGGGCGGGTGGCGTTCGAGGACGTGTCGTTCTCGTACCAGCCCGACAGCAGGCTCATCGAGGATCTCGACCTCGTCGTCGAGCCCGGCCAGATGGTCGCTATCGTCGGGCCGACGGGCGCCGGCAAGACGACGCTCGTCAACCTCATCATGCGGTTCTACGAGCTCGACGGCGGCCGCATCACCCTCGACGGGGTCGACATCACCGACCTGACCCGGCACGGGCTGCGCTCCGAGATCGGGATGGTCCTCCAGGACACCTGGCTGTTCGGCGGGACGATCCGCGAGAACATCGCCTACGGCAAGCCGGGCGCCACGGACGAGGAGGTGCACCAGGCTGCCGAGGCGACCTACGTCGACCGGTTCGTCCACTCGCTGCCGCATGGCTACGACACCGTGCTCGACGCTGAGGGCAACAACATCAGCGCCGGCGAGAAGCAGCTGCTCACCATCGCCCGGGCGTTCTTGGCCGACCCGGCGCTGCTCATCCTCGACGAGGCGACCAGCTCGGTCGACACCCGGACCGAGCGACTGGTCCAGCAGGCCATGTCGGCGCTGCGCAGCGACCGGACGAGCTTCGTCATCGCGCACCGCCTGTCCACGATCCGCGACACCGACGTCATCCTCGTCATGGAGCACGGTCAGATCGTCGAGCACGGCACCCACGAGGAGCTGCTCGCGGCCGGGGGCGCCTACGCCCGGTTGTATGCCGCCCAGTTCGAGGGCGCCGCGGTCGACCTCGACGAGCTGGCCGGTGCGGCCGCAGGGCCGGGTGGTCCGGGTGGTCCGGGTCGTCCCGACGGACGCCCGGGCGGCGGTGGGGCGGTGCCGGCGGCCGGTCCGCGGTAGCGTCCCTGCATGGCGGAGACGGTCGACCTCGGGCACCTGGCCGGCGCGCACGCCAGCTCGCCCACGCTCACGGCATACCTCGCCCACCCCGAGGGCGAGGGGCCGTGGCCGGGAGTCGTCGTCATCCACGAGGCGTTCGGGCTGACCGACGTGATGAGGCGGGCGACCGACCGGGTCGCCGCGCTGGGCTATCTCGCGATGGCACCGGACCTGTTCACCCGTGGGTCCATGCCCCGCTGCATCGTGGCGACGTTCCGCGCGCTGTCGGCGGGCGAGGGCGCTGCCTTCGGTGATCTCGCGGCCGCTCGGGCGGCGCTGCTCGCTGACTCCCGGTGCTCGGGGTCGGTCGGGGTTCTCGGGTTCTGTTTGGGCGGTGGGTTCGCGCTGGTCCTGGCGAGCCGAGGGTATGCCGTGTCCGCCGTCAACTACGGTGCGCTCCCGGACGACCTGGACGCCGCTCTGGACGCGGCGTGCCCGATGGTCGCGAGCTACGGCGGCCGGGACCGATCACTCACCGGCGCGGCCGACACGCTGCGGGACACGTTGCAGCGCAAGGGGATTCCCCATGACGTCAAGGAGTACCCAGAGGCGGGGCACTCGTTCCTCAATGACGCCGACGACGTGCCGTGGTTCGTCCGCCCCATCTCGAAGGCGGTCCTGCACGCCGGTCCGGAGCCGACCTCGGCTGCCGACGCCTGGGAGCGGATCGGGGCCTTCTTCGCAGCGCACCTGGGCGCCTGACCCTCCCGCTCTGTGCTCTGCCCTGTGCCCCTTGCGCCGGCACCGGACCCCGTCCGCGGCTCACCGACCACGTGGTGACAGCCCCAGGGGCGATCGGCTGAGAAGTCACCGTCTGGCTGAGAAGGTACTCAGCCAGACGGTGACTTCTCAGCCAAGGAGCCCGTGGCGAGGTCGCCCAGTGGCAATGGTCGTGGGCCGCCACATCCTCAGTCGACGATCCTGACCCGCAGCCGCCGGAAGCCGCGCCCCTTGCTCTCCATCTTGGCGACCTCGATCCGGCCGATCTGGCGGGTCGACGCGACGTGGGTGCCGCCGTCAGCCTGGGTGTCGAGGCCGACGATGTCGACGATCCGGACGACCTCGAGACCGGGCGGCAGCAGGTTGGTCGCCGTCCGGATGATGTCGGGGATCGCGAAGGCCTCCTCGCGGGGCAGCACGCTCACCTCGATGGCCCGGTCCGCCGCGATCTCGGCGTTGCACGAGGCCTCGACGCTGTCCTTGAACCCTGGCGGCACCTCGGGCAGGTCGAAGTCCATCCGCGCCGTCCCGGGCTCCATGTTTCCGCCGGTGACGAGCGACCCGAAGTCGCGGAACACGACCCCGGACAGCAGATGCAGACCAGAATGCGTCCGCATGAGCAGGCTGCGACGCTCGTCATCGAGCGCGCCGCGCACCGTAGTCGCGGCCGGCGGCACCGGGTCGCCCTCGGCGAGGACGAGCCGCTGGTCTCCGTCCTCCTTGGCCGCACCGACGACGCGGCTCTGCACGCCGCCCCACAGCAGGACCCCGTGGTCCGGCGGCTGGCCACCCCCGCCGGGGTAGAACGCGGAGCGGTCGAGCACGACGCCCCGCCCGGGGTCGGCGTCGAGGACCGTGGCTGTCCACTCGCGCAGGGTCGGGTCGGCGAGGTCGAGGCGCTCGGTGCTCACCGGTCCACCGT
>CAYPYK010000136.1:0-3248 GCA_964414665.1 uncultured Intrasporangiaceae bacterium
TCCATCGCCGCGACGGCCTCGGCGTCCCAGACCATGGCCAGGTGCTCGATCACGGCGCTGGCGGCCTCGCCGGCGTCGTTCCAGCCCTCGAACGCCGCGATCAACACCGGGTTGCGCAGCTCAGGCATGTCCTCGAGCTCGATCACGCTGCCTCCTTCCGGTCGTGGTCCACACTACGCATCCGCCTCAAGGGCCGCCCGCTGCTTCGTAGACTCTCCGCATGAGCCTGCCCGCCGCCGTCCTGTGGGATATGGACGGGACGCTCGTCGACACCGAGCCCTACTGGATCGCCGCGGAGCACCAGATCGTCGAGGAGGCCGGCGGGACCTGGAGCCAGGAGTACGCCCACCAGCTCGTGGGCAGCGACCTGCTGGTGTCGGCGCGGTTCATCCGCGAACACTCCCCGGTGACCTGGGGTCCCGAGCGCATCGTCGAGGAGCTGCTGGCCCGGGTCATCGTCCGGATGCAGGCGCTGGTGCCCTGGCGCCCCGGTGCCCGGGAGCTGCTCGAGGACCTCGTGGCCGCGGGAGTGCCGTGCGCGTTGGTGACGATGTCCTGGCGCTCGCTGGCCGACGCGGTCGTGGCGGCCCTGCCCGAGGGGCGCTTCGCCGCCGTGGTCACCGGCGACGAGGTCAACCACGGCAAGCCCCACCCGGAGCCCTATCTCGCCGCTGCGACGGCGCTCGGCGTCGATGCGGCCCGGTGCGTGGCCATCGAGGACTCGCCCACCGGGGTGCGTTCGGCGGTCGCCGCCGGCATACCGACCGTCGCGGTACCGCACGTCGTACCGGTCCCGCAGATGGCCGGGGCGGTGCAGGTGGCGACCCTGCTGGGGATGACGCCGCAGCGCCTCGGCGAGCTGGCCGGCATACCGGGACCCGGCACGACCTGAGCATCGCGCTCAGTCGTCATCGGGCTGGGCGAGCCCCGAGGCGGACGGGTCGAGGGCCCGGCGCGC
The DNA here is from genome assembly GCA_964414665.1 of uncultured Intrasporangiaceae bacterium. Lineage (GTDB taxonomy): Bacteria > Actinomycetota > Actinomycetes > Actinomycetales > Dermatophilaceae > CAVSJJ01. Next base: position 959 of record CAYPYK010000136.1, read on the forward strand.
GGCGTCGACCGGCAGCGGGGGAGGCGTGCCGCCCCACTCGGGGCACAGGTGCCGGAAGTCACACCAGTCGCACAGGCGGGACGCGCGCGGGCGCCAGTCGCCGGTCTCGGCGGCGCGCGCGATGGCCTCCCAGACGGCCTTGACGTTGCGCTCGAGGGCGCGCAGGTCCGCCTCGTCGGGCACATAGCGGACGATCTCGCCGTCGCCCAGGTAGACGAGCTGGAGCATCCTGGGGATCTCGCCCCGCTGCCGCCAGAGCACGAGCGCGTAGAACTTCATCTGGAACAGGGCCTTGCCCTCGAAACTCTCCCGTGGGGCCCTGCCGGTCTTGTAGTCGACGACGCGCATCGCGCCGTCGGGGGCGACGTCAAGCCGGTCGACGTAGCCGCGCAGGGTGAGCCCGTCGACGTCGGTCTCGACATAGAGCTCGCGCTCGGCCGGCTCCAGCCGGGTGGGGTCCTCGAGCTGGAACCAGCGGCCCAGCAGCGTCTCGGCGTCGGCGAACCACGACCGCTCGTCGAGACCGTCGGTCTCGGCCACCATCGTCGCGAGCTCGGGACGCTCGGCGACCATGGCCTCCCACTGCGGTCCCAGCAGGGCGGCGGCGGCCTCCGGGGTGCGATCGGGCGCCTGCAGCTCGAAGAGGTGCTCAAGCACGGCGTGGACGAGGGTGCCCCGGGCGGCGGCCGGCGAGGGCGGCGCCTCGAGCTTGTCCACCGTGCGGAAGCGGTAGAGCAAGGGGCACTGCTTGAAGTCGGCCGCGCGGCTCGGGGAGAGCGCGGGAACCATGTCCGACACCGTATGCCGCCGGGCCGACAGCCGTCGGCCGCGACCCGCCGCGTGGCGAGGCTCAGGCGTCGGGGTCGTAGCCGAGGTTGGGCGCCAGCCACCGCTCGGCCTCGGCGAGGGTCCAGCCCTTGCGTGCGGCGTAGTCCTCGACCTGGTCCCGGCCGAGGCGTCCGACGACGAAGTACTGGCTCTGCGGGTGGCCGAAGTACCATCCGGACACCGACGCGCCCGGCCACATCGCCATCGACTCGGTGAGCCGTATCCCGGTCTGCTCCTCGGCGCGCAGCATCCGGAACAGGGTCTCCTTCTCGGTGTGGTCGGGGCAGGCGGGGTAGCCCGGGGCGGGGCGGATCCCGGGATACCGCTCGGCGATGAGCTCCTCGCCGGACATCCGCTCGTCGGCGGCATACCCCCACAGCTCGCGGCGGACCCGCTCGTGCAGGCGCTCGGCGAACGCCTCGGCGAGCCGGTCGGCGAGGGACTCGAGCAGGATCGCCGAGTAGTCGTCGAGATCCGCCCTGAGCTCGGCGAGCCGATCCTCGATCCCGTGCCCGGCCGTCACGGCGAACGCCCCGAGGTAGTCCTTGACCGGGCTCTCCTTCGGCGCGACGAAGTCCGACAGGCAGCGGTTCGGGACGCCCTCGCGGTGCTGTCCCTGCTGCCTCAGCGCGTGCACGGTCGTCAGGACGGTCGTGCGGGCCTCGTCGGCGTAGATCTCGATGTCATCGCCCACCGAGGCCGCGGGGAACAGCCCGACGACCCCCCGGGCCGTGAGCCACCCCTCCTCGGCGATGCGGTCGAGCATCGCCTCGGCGTCGTCGAGGAGCTTGCGCGCCGCCTCGCCGGTGGCCGGGTTGGCGAGCACGTCGGGGTAGCGGCCGGTGATCTCCCAGGCGCTGAAGAACGGGGTCCAGTCGATGTACTGGCGCAGCTCGGCCACCGGGTAGTCGTGCCACGTCCGGGTGAACTGGGTGGCGGCGCGGTGCCAGTGGTCGTCCGGCGGTCCGGTCCACACATCGGCCGCCTGCTGGGCGAGCAGGTGCGGGCGCATCGGCCGGTATGCCGCCCAGTCGGGCGTCGGGGCGCTGGCGCGGGCGTCCTCGATGGTCGCCAAGGGCCGCTCGGTCCCCTTGGCGGCGTGCCGTGCCCGGATCGAGTCGTAGTCGGCCCGGACGCCGGCGAGCAGGCCGTCGCGCTGGCTGGTGGAGAGCAGCTGGCTGGCGACCGGCACGGACCGGGAGGCGTCCTTGACCCAGATGACGGGCCCGGAGTACTGCTGGTCGATCTTGACGGCCGTGTGCGCCCGCGATGTCGTGGCCCCGCCGATCAGCAGCGGGATGTCGAAGCCCTGTCGCTCCATCTCGGCGGCCACCCGGACCATCTCGTCGAGCGAGGGCGTGATGAGCCCGGACAGGCCGATGATGTCGGCCCTCCGCTCGCGCGCGGTGTCGAGGATCGTCTGCGCGGGCACCATCACCCCGAGGTCGATGACGTCGTAGTT
>CAYPYK010000136.1:3258-8903 GCA_964414665.1 uncultured Intrasporangiaceae bacterium
GCACTGCAGCACCACGCCGACGATGTTCTTGCCGATGTCGTGCACATCGCCCTTGACGGTCGCGGTGACGATGAGCCCCTTGGCCTTGGGCGCCGCGTCGGTCCCGGCGGCCGCCCGGGCGTTGGCCTCCTCGATGAAGGGCACCAGGTGGGCGACGGCCTTCTTCATCACCCGGGCGGACTTCACGACCTGCGGGAGGAACATCTTGCCCTCCCCGAACAGGTCGCCGACGACGTTCATCCCGTCCATGAGCGGACCCTCGATGACCTCGATCGGCTCGCCGCCGGCCTCGGAGATCTCGAGCCGCAGCTCCTCGGTGTCGTCGACGACGAAGTCGTCCACGCCCTTGACGAGGGCATGGGTGATCCGCTCGCGCGGCGGCAGCGCGCGCCACTCCTCGAGCGTCTCCTGCACGTCGGCCGGGCCGGCGTTGAAGCGCTCGGCGACCTCGAGCAGCCGCTCGGTGGAGTCCGGGCGGCGGTTGAGGACGACATCCTCGATCCGCTCGCGGAGCTCGGGGTCGATCTCGTCGTAGACGACGAGCGCCCCGGCGTTGACGATGCCCATGTCCATCCCTGCCCGGATGGCGTGGTAGAGGAAGACGGCGTGGATCGCCTCCCGCACGGGGTTGTTGCCCCGGAAGCTGAACGACACGTTCGACACGCCGCCGGAGACGAGCGCGCCGGGCAGGTTCTCCTTGATCCAGCCGGTGGCCCGGATGAAGTCGGTGCCGTACGCCGCGTGCTCCTCGATGCCCGTCGCCACGGCGAACACGTTGGGGTCGATGATGATGTCCTCGGCCGGGAAGCCGACCTCGCCGACGAGCAGGTCGTAGGCCCGCTGCGCGACGGCGACGCGCCGCTCCAGCGAGTCGGCCTGACCGTCCTCGTCGAAGGACATGACCACCACGGCCGCACCGTACTTGCGGCACAGCCGGGCGTGTTCGAGGAACGGCTCGACGCCCTCCTTCATCGAGATCGAGTTGACGATGCACTTGCCCTGGGCCGACGTCAGCCCGGCCTCGATGACCTCCCACTTGCTCGAGTCGATCATCAGCGGGACGCGGCAGATGTCGGGCTCGCTGGAGACGAGCCGGACGAACCGCCTCATCGCCGCGACCCCGTCGATCATCCCCTCGTCCATGTTGATGTCGATCACCTGGGCTCCGGCCTCGACCTGCTGGCGGGCCACGGAGAGGGCCGCCGGGTAGTCCTCGGCGGTGATGAGCTTGCGGAACCTGGCCGAGCCGGTGATGTTGGTCCGCTCGCCGACGTTGACGAACAGGGAGTCCTCGGTGACGACGAGCGGCTCCAGGCCCGACAGGCGCAGGGCCGGCGGGAGGGGCTGCGGCTGATGCGGGGACCCCTGGGCGGCCGCCGCGGCGATCGCCGCGATGTGTTCGGGCGTCGTGCCGCAACAGCCGCCGAGGACGTTGACGAGGCCGCTGCGAGCGAACTCGCCGACGACGCCGCCCATGTGCTCGGGGGTCTCGTCGTACTCACCGAACGGGTTGGGCAGGCCGGCGTTGGGGTGCGTGGTGACGAAGCAGTCGGCGAGGCGGGACAGCTCGGCGAGGTAGGGCCGCAGATCCTCGGCTCCCAGGGCGCAGTTGAGCCCCACGGCGAGGGGCCGGGCGTGCCGCACGGAGTTCCAGAAGGCCTCGGTGACCTGCCCGGACAGGGTCCGTCCGGATGCGTCAGTGATGGTCCCGGAGATCATCACCGGCCAGCGCCGGCCGTACTCCTCGAAGAGGGTCTCGACGGCGAAGATCGCCGCCTTGGCGTTGAGGGTGTCGAAGATCGTCTCGATCATCAGGACGTCGGCGCCCCCGTCGACCAGGCCTCTGGCCTGCTCCTGGTAGGCCGCGGCGAGCTGCTCGAACCCGATGTTGCGGGCTCCCGGGTCGTTGACGTCGGGGGAGATGGACGCCGTGCGGTTGGTCGGTCCCAGCGCCCCGACGACCCACCGCGGCCGGTCGGGGGTCCGGGCCTGCATCGCGTCGCACTCCCGGCGGGCGAGGGAGGCGGCCGCGAGATTCATCTCGTAGGCCAGGGCGGACATGTCGTAGTCCGCCAGGGAGACCGCCTGGGCGTTGAAGGTGTTCGTCTCGACCAGGTCGGCGCCTGCCTCGAGGTAGGCCCGGTGGATGCCGGCGATGACCTCGGGCTGGGTGAGGCTGAGCAGGTCGTTGTTGCCGCGGAGGTCGCTCGGCCAGTCGGCGAACCGCCCACCCCTGAAGTCCTCCTCGGACAGCTCCTGGCGCTGGATCAGCGTCCCCATGGCGCCGTCGAGGACGAGCACGCGGTGCCGCATGACGGCACTCAGGGCCTTGGTCGCGTCGGGCCGGTGGGCGGGGGCGTTGGTCGTGTCGGTCACGTCGGTCCTCGGTGGGGCGGGGCTGGGCGCGGGCGGCGGCACGCCGCTCGCCGGCCCAGGGTCAAGTATGCCGCCGGCGGCGCGGACCGTGCACAGCCCGACCACGGGCACCTCGCGTAGGGTCCTCGCATGAGCCAGGCTCCGTCGAGCGCCGCGCCCACGACCCGGTCCGGGGCGGGGATGGTCATCGCGCGGGTCGGCGGGGTCCCGGTCTACATCGGGGCGAGCTGGCTCGTCATGGCGGTGGTCGTCATCGCCATCGTGGGCAGTGCCAACACGGGGATGGGCGCCGCCGGCTACCTCGTCGGCGCCGTCTACGCCGTGGGCCTGCTGGTCGCGGTCCTCGCCCACGAGGGGGCGCACGCCCTGGCGGCTCGCTCCTTCGGCATCGAGGTGCACCGCATCGTGGCCGACCTGTGGGGCGGACATACGGCCTACGACGGGCGGCTGTCGACCCCGGGACGCTCGGCCGTGATCTCGGTGGCGGGTCCGCTGGCCAACCTCGGGCTCGCGACCGCGGCCTACGCCGCCGGCGCGGGGATCCCTGACGGAACGCCGAGCTACATCGTCAGTGGCTTCGCCCTGGTCAACCTTCTGCTGGCGGGCTTCAACCTGCTGCCCGGCCTGCCCCTCGACGGGGGCCAGATCGTCGACGCCGCGGTCTGGTGGGTCACCGGGCGGCGCGACCTGGGTCTGGTCGCCGGCGGCTGGAGCGGCCGCATCGTCACCCTCCTCGTCGCCGGCTACTTCCTCGTCCTGCCCTACCTGCGCGGCGACCGGCCGGCCGCGTCCTCGCTCGTGTGGACGCTGCTCATCGGCGCCTTCATGTGGCAGGGCGCGACCAGCGCCATCCGGCTGGGCCGGGCCCGCCGCCTGCTGGCAGGGGTTCGGGTGCGCGACGTGCTGCAGCCGGTCGTCGTCGTCGACCAGGCCACTGTGCTGGGGCGGCTCGAGGGCGCGAGCGCCATCCCGGTCGGCCTCGACGAGACCGGCCGGCCGACCCTGGTGACCGGCCGCGTCGCCGCCGGCCCGGGCCCGGGCCCGGAGGACCCCATCTCCTCGATCATGACCCGCGTCCCCGACGGGAACGTCGTCGAGGCCGGGCCGGACGACGACGTCACCGACCTGGTCCAGGCGATCCAGGCCACCGGGGTCGGCATCGTCGTCGTCACGCGCGGCGGAGCGGCATACGGGCTCGCGACCGGGGACGCCATCAACGACGCCCTGCGCGCGCTCTAGACTCACCGGCCATGACTGCCACCGGTGCCGACCGACGGCGCGGGCCGTTCCAGCAGGGGGAGCGCGTCCAGCTCACCGACCCCAAGGGGCGGCTGCACACCATCACCCTCGGCGCCGGCAAGGAGTTCCACACCCACCACGGCCACATCCGTCACGACGACCTCATCGGTGCACCGGACGGGTCGACCGTGACCAACACGGCCGGCACCGAGTACCTCGCGCTGCGGCCCCTGCTGTCGGACTACGTCATGTCGATGCCGCGCGGCGCCGCGGTGGTCTATCCCAAGGACGCCGGCCAGATCGTCATGATGGCGGACGTGTTCCCGGGCGCGGTCGTCGTCGAGGCCGGCGTCGGGTCCGGCGCCCTGTCGATGTCGCTCCTGCGGGCGGTCGGGGAGGAGGGCCGCGTGCACTCCTTCGAGCGCCGTGCGGACTTCGCCGACATCGCCCAGGCCAACGCGCGGGCGTTCTTCGGCACCGACCATCCGGCGTGGAGCGTCACGGTCGGCGACCTCGTCGAGGCGCTGCCGCAGTGCCTCGCCGACGGCAGTGTCGACCGGGTCGTGCTTGACATGCTCGCCCCCTGGGAGTGCCTCGACGTCGTCTCGGCGGCGCTGGCGCCCGGTGGGGTGCTCATCTGCTACGTCGCCACGACCACCCAGCTGTCCCGGGTCGCCGAGGGCGCGCGCGACCACGGCACCTTCACCGAGCCGCAGGCGTGGGAGTCGATCGTGCGCGGCTGGCACCTCGAGGGCCTGGCCGTCCGTCCCGAGCACCGGATGCACGGGCACACCGGGTTCCTCGTCACCACTCGGCGGCTCGCGGACGGGGTGGCGCCGCCGCTGCGCAAGCGGCGGCCCGGCCGGGGGTACGAGGCCGAGCCCGAGCAGGAGCAGCCGTGGAGCCCGGCGGCCCTCGGCGAGCGTGTCCCGTCCGAGAAGCGGGTCCGCCGCGTCCGGCGCTCGATCCTCGAACCTCCGAGCGCCGGCCAGGTCGGCGAGTTAGGGTCGACCTAAGGCCACAGTCAACCGTGGTCGGCCGTCGACCGGAGGAGGCGCCATGAGCGACATGGACGGCCCGGCGGAGCCCGCCGCCATCGGTGAGCCAGGCGCCGAGCGCGAACGCCTCGAGGCCGAGCGCCAACGCCTCGAGGCCGAGATCAGCGCCCTGCGCAACCGGGGCGCGGCAAGTCCCGCCCAGGTCCGCGAGCTGGAGCGCACCCTCATCCAGCTGCGGTCCCAGATCTCGACCGTCTCGGCCCAGAACGAGCGCCTGGTGCGGACCCTCAAGGAGGCGCGCGAGCAGATCGTCACCCTCAAGGCGGAGGTCGACCGGCTCGGCCAGCCGCCCGCGGCCTACGGCATCGTGGTCGATACCTTCGAGGACGGCACCGTCGACGTCCTGACGGGGGGCCGCAAGATGCACGTCGCGGTGAGCCCGGCGGTCCAGTCCGTCGACCTCGTCGTCGGCCGCGAGGTCATGCTCAACGAGGCGATGAACGTCGTGGCGGCCCACGGCTACGAGCGCACCGGCGAGGTCGTGCTCATCAAGGAGCTGTTGGGCGAGGACCGCGTCCTCGTCGTCGCCCACGCCGACGAGGAGCGGGTATGCCGGGTGGCCGCCTCCTTGGTGGGTGAACGGCTGCGGATCGGCGACGCCCTGATGCTCGAGTCGCGCAGCGGCTTCGTCTACGAGCTCGTCCCCAAGGCCGAGGTGGCCGACCTCGTCCTCGAGGAGGTCCCCGACATCGCCTACGAGGACATCGGCGGCCTGGCCGGTCAGATCGAAGCGATCCGCGACGCCGTCGAGCTGCCCTACCTGCATCCCGACCTCTACACCGAACACCGGCTCAAGCCGCCCAAGGGAGTGCTGCTCTACGGTCCCCCCGGGTGTGGCAAGACGATGATCGCCAAAGCGGTCGCCGCCTCGCTCTCGCGCAAGATCGCCGAGAAGGAGGGCCGCCCGGCGGGCAAGAGCTACTTCCTCAACATCAAGGGCCCCGAGCTGCTCAACAAGTACGTCGGCGAGAC
>CAYPYK010000137.1:0-8876 GCA_964414665.1 uncultured Intrasporangiaceae bacterium
AGACGGCGTGGAACAGCCCTTCCTCGTCGCGCACCCACAACACCGTCGGCGCGTCCAGAAACTCGGCGGCCGCGGAGGCCACAGCCTCAGAGACGTACCGGACGCTGAGGCTGCCGGAGACCTCCCGTGCCACGCGCACCACAGTCTCCAGGCGGGCGGCGAGCAGCGTGAGCCGGTCGCCCCGAACTGCGGAAAGTGCCTGAGCATCCGCCAGGTCGGCGGCCAGGGCGGCCAGCGCCGACCCGACGGCGTCGAGCTCGACGACGCCGGTGGCGCCCGAGCTTGCGGTCAGGTCGCCCGAGCGCAGCGCGTCGATCGTCGAGAGCACGTCGCGGATCGGCGCCAGGATGGTCACGGCGAGCCGCCGGTTGCGCCGAGCGGCATAGACCGCGGAGACCCCCATCACCGAGAGGTTGGCGACCAGGACCGCGACGAGAGCGATCCGTTGCTGACGCAGTGCCTCGTCGCGGGCCCCGACGACCTGATGGGACACGCGTGCGTCGGCGCTGCGGTAGACGTCGAAAAGGGCCTTGCCGTCCATCAGGAACGCTGTCAGCTGTCCGGTGCTGGCGTCCAGGCGACCCATGTCTGGGTTTGCGGCCTTGTCCGCCCACGCCATCCACCCGGCCCGGGCGACCATCATCTCGACCACCCCTTCGACCAGAGCCCGATCGGTTCCCGCCAGGGTGACTAGGCGGGTGCTCGCCGCCTGTGCGGCGACCCGCCCGGTGGCGTAGGGCTGCAGGAACATCGGGTCATCGGTGGCCAGCCATCCCCGTAGGCCCGTCTCCTGATCCAGCATCGCGGCCTGCAGGAGGCGCGACTCACGCGTGAGGTTCGTGTAGCGGTCGACCGCCGGTTGGCCGTCCAGCAGCAAGAAGCCCGAGGAGAGCAACGCCAGGACGAGCATCACCGCAAGGGTCACCTGCATCGCGCGGTGGCTGCGCCGGACCTCAGCGATGAGCCCCGCCGTCCGCATGGACGGTTTGCGGTTCATGCCTTCGATATCGGCATCCACCGGCAGCGCCTGAAGGTAACGCCCCTGCGGATGTGTCTTGAACATGCTCGTTCCCGATCGTTGGGTAGCTCGGCCGACCGCGTCGTCCCCTGGCTTTGCGCCGTCAAGCGGGCAGTCTCGTGTCACCGCCGATCATCCGGTCGCGGCGGACCGACGACGGTGATCTGTCCTTCCAGCGATGTGCCCGGGATCCTTCAAGGCGTCTGGCTCGTCGTGGTCGTCATCGCGTGCCGGCGCTCGTTGGGTTGCCAGTCGTCGCAGTGTGAAGGCGGTATCCACCTCTGGCCGCGGTTTGGCAAACAGATATCCCTGGATGGCGTCGCATCCGAGTTCCTCAAGCACGTTGTACTGGTCCGACTCTTCGACGCCTTCAGCGATCGAGATGAGGCCGAGGGCGCGGGTGAAGTCCATGACGCCTTGGACCAGAGCCCTGTCCTGGCCATCGCAGCCGATGTGGTCGATGAAGGACTTGTCGATCTTGACGATGTCGATCGGGAGTGTCCGCAGCCGGTTCAGCGATGAGAAGCCGGTGCCGAAGTCATCAAGAGCGAGCCGAACTCCGAGGTCCTTGATGGCCTGCAGGCGGGCGAGTCCAGCGTCAACATCCAGCATCAGGGCAGTCTCGGTGATCTCCAGCACCAGGGCGCCAGGCGGAAGCCCGGACCGGCTCAGCGCCCGGGCGACGTCATCGATGAAGCTCGGCTCGGCGAGCTGGCGGGGAGACACGTTGACGCTGATGTAGAAGGCGTCGCCGGTCGTCCGGGCCTGACGCCAGACCTGCGCTTGGCGACATGCCTCGTTGAGGACCCAGTCCCCGATCGCGACGATCAGCCCCGAGGACTCGGCAGCACCCACGAACTCGCCTGGGGCGACCAGTCCGCGCCGGGGATGGTGCCAGCGAACCAACGCCTCAGCGCCGACCGGCATCCCGTCGCGGACACCGACGATGGGCTGGTAGAAGACTTCGAACTCGGTGCCGTCCAGTGCGTGTCTCAGGTCGGTGACGAGGGTCAGGCGCGTGAGTGCCTCCTCTTCCATTCCCGGGCGAACAGTCTCGAAGCGGCCTTTGCCATTCTGCTTGGCCAAGTACATGGCCAGATCTGACTCGCGCAACATTCCCTCAGAGGTGCCTTGTGAACGTTGGGCGACAGAGATGCCGATGCTGACACCCACCGTTACCTCGGTGTCTCCGACCTGGAATGGTGTGCCCAGCATCTTGGCGATCCGTGCGGCGGTGTGTTCGGCGGTCTGGGGCATCGGGCCAGAATCAAGGAGCACAGCGAACTCGTCACCTCCGAGCCGGGCGAGGGTGTCACCGTCGCGTGTGAGCGAGTCAAGGGACCTCGCCAAGGCGATCAGCAACTGGTCGCCGGTGGTGTGACCCAGGCTGTCATTCACCATCTTGAAGTCGTCGATGTCCAGGAGCAGAACAGCCACCTGTTCCTCCCGGCCCTCGGTCCTGCGAAGGGCGCAGCCCACCCGTTTGAGGAACAGCGCTCGATTGGCAAGCCCGGTCAACGAGTCATGAAAGGCTTGGAAGGTCAGGGAGTCTGCGCCTTGCCGGACCTTGGAGGCGAAGGTACCCACGATGAGTGCGGTGCCTGCCAGGGCCGACATGGCGATCATCCACTGCGAAAGAAGCTCCGGCCTGGGGTGCATCGCCAGAGCAGCCGCGTAGAGGACACCAACGCCGGCCAAGTGGCCGGCCGCGGCAACGGAGCCGAAGTAGGTAGCGGCGTAGAGCACGACCCAGAAGTAGAAGTACGCCGCACTCAACGACGTCGGGTCGGAACCGCCGCCTAGCACCACCAGGCTCGCGGCCACGCCGCCGGTGCCCAACAACAGGTGGCGACTCCACGCCCGTAGATGTCGCCGCGACAACCAGATCAGCGGTGACAGTACGACCGCAGCGCCGGCCACAGCGAGGATGAGCTGCGGATGCACGAAGTCCCAGTGGGGCATCGCCATATACAGCATCGTCAGCGTGCCTGCGACGGCGAACAGGAACGCCAGCGCCGTGTCCGGGTCGCCAAGAAAGCTCAAAGCGGAGAACCGGCCGTCTCCGTCCGCTGGGGAGGTGGCCTGGTGGCGGGTGACCATGGCCATGCCGATGTTCCATCCTCGGAGTCGTCGAACGCGGTATCGATCCGTGAGTCCGCACCCTCCTATCGGCAGCCCAGGCCGTGTCCTGAGCCGTTGCGAGCGACCCGGCCTGCGCTGCTGTGTCGCGATCCTTCGGCCTCGCGGTCGAGGTCGGCGGTCCCGCGCCGGGTCGTGAAGGAGTCCGAGACCGCGCCGGCCGACCGCTCGCGGCTGACATGTCCGGGCTGGACCTGGTGGCGGTGATGGTCGACGGGTGTACGTCGCCGGCCACGTGTGCCTGGCCCCGCTCGGCATCGACATCGACGGACCTAGTACCCGGTTGGGGCCAGCATCGGCGACGGCGCGGGGGAGGTCATGGCGGCACCGTCGCGGCCGTGACGGGATTCGGTCCGGGGAACCGCTGCGGCTAGCATGGTCCCCACGTCGCGTCCCTGCGTGCCATGTCGGTATGCCGGTTGCGCCGGGGCCCGGTCGCCCCGGCGCCGCCGCGACGCTGCGACCCAACTCAACCGCCAGTTCGGAGTGCCTGAAGTGAAGAGTGCCCGCGAGACCCTCAGCCCGACCCGGGTCAAGCTCCACGTCGAGGTCCCGTTCGACGAGCTGAAGCCCGACCTCGACGCGGCATACAAGTCCATCGGCGGGCAGATCCAGGTGCCGGGCTTCCGCAAGGGCCACGTCCCGACCCGGATCATCGACCAGCGGGTCGGCCGCGGCGCCGTCGTCCAGGAGGCCGTCAACGAGGCCCTGCCGCGATTCTTCGGCCAGGCCGTCGACTCCGAGGGCGTGCGCGCCATCGGCCAGCCCGAGGTCGACGTCACGGCCGTGCCCCTCGAGGACGGCCAGGACCTCGAGTTCACCGTCGAGACCGACGTTCGTCCCGAGATCGCCCTCCCCGACACCGACGGCATCATGGTGACCGTCGACGTGGCCGTGGTGAGCCAGGAGGACGTGCAGGAGCGGCTCACCGCGCTGCGGGAGCGGTTCGGGAGCCTCACCGGGATCGACCGGCCGGTCGAGAACGGCGACTTCGTCTCCATCGACCTGCGGGCCGAGATCGACGGCGAGGAGATCGACGCGGTGAGCGGCGTCTCCTACGAGGTCGGGTCCGCGACGATGCTCGAGGGCATGGACGACGCACTGCTCGGCATGGCCGCGGGCGAGAGCAAGGACTTCGTCGCCCCGCTCGCGGGCGGCGACCAGGAAGGCCGCAGCGCCGACTGCATCGTCACGGTCGGCTCGGTCAAGGTGCGCGCGCTCCCTGCTCTCGACGACGACTTCGCCCAGCTGGCCTCGGAGTTCGACACCCTCGAGGAGCTCACCGCCGACGTCACCCGGCAGGCGGCCGATGCCAAGCGGATGGACCAGGGTGTCCAGGCCCGCGACAAGATCCTCGAGCACCTCCTCGAGATCACCGACGTCCCCGTGCCCGAGGGGATCGTCGAGGCCGAGGTCGTCTCCCACCTCGAGGGGGAGGACCGCCTGGAGGACGACGAGCATCGGGCGGAGGTCGGCGAGAACACCCGCCAGGCCCTGCGGGCCCAGTTCCTCCTCGACGCGCTCGCCGAGCACCTGGAGGTCCAGGTCGACCAGCCCGAGCTCATCGAGTACCTCGTCATGACCGCCCAGCAGTACGGGATGGAGCCCAACCAGTTCGCCCAGGTCGTCGACAAGCAGGGCCAGATCCCGGCGATGGTCGCCGAGGTGGCCCGGCGCAAGGCGCTTGCGACGGTGCTCGAGACGGCTGTCGTCACCGACGCGGCCGGCTCCCCGGTGGACCTCAATGCCATTCTCGCCGACCGGGGCACGACGGTGAGCACCGCCGCCGAGGACGCCGCCCAGGCCGTCGAGCCCGCAGAGGCCGTCGAGCCCGCAGAGCCCGTCGAGCCCGCAGAGCCCGTCGAGCCCGCAGAGCCCGCAGAGCCCGCAGAGCCCGCAGAGCGCTCCGAGACCTGACCCTCCGGGCGCCCCGCGCCCAGCGACCCACCCCGCGGTATGCCGCGGCGCCGGCCGCGGCAGGTCCGCCGACGGCGAGGGTCCCGATCGGTGGCGGGCGAGGTCGCGGTTGGGTCCGGATGGTCGAATAGTCCACATGGCGGTCGGCCCACCCGAGCGAGGCCGCGTTGTCGCTGCCCGCAACGCGGACTTCGTCGTCTTCACGCTGGCCGGCATCGAGTTCGCCGCCTGGGCCTCGCGCATCGCCGACGCGAAGGCCGAGCTGCACCTCACGCCGGGCGAGCTGGGCCTCACCCTCCTCGCGGCATCGCTCGGGTCCATGGTGTCGTTGCCGTCCGCGGGCCGCATCGCCCACCGGTTCGGCGTGGTCCGGGCCATCGCGGCCGGCATGGCCGCGGCGGTGCTGGGCTCGCTGCTCCTCGGAGCCGGGGTCGACGTCTGGCACTCCCGGCCGGTCGTCGGCCTCGGGCTGTTCTGCCTCGGCACCGGCGTCGGGGTGTGGGACGTGTCGATGAACCTCGAGGGCGCGACCGTGGAACGCCTGCTCGGGCAGAGCGTCATGCCCCGTTTCCATGCCTTCTTCAGTGGCGGGACCGTGCTGAGCGCCCTCGCCGGGGCGGCCATGTCCTGGGCGCACGTGTCGATCCTCGCCCACCTGGCCGGGGCGGGCGTCGTCGTGGCGGCCGGGGGATGGTGGTCGCTGCGGGCCTTCCTGCCGAGGGCCGTCGATGACGAGGACGGGGGGCGTGGCCAGTCGGCGGGGGCGAGGGAGCGCTCCGCCTGGCTGGAGCCGCGGACGCTGCTCATCGGCGTGGTCACCCTGGTCGCGGCGTTCACCGAGGGCACCGCGAACGACTGGCTGGCCGTCGCGTTCGTCGAGGGACACGACCTGCCCTCGTGGGCGGGCGTCCTCGGCTTCGCGACGTTCCTCTCGGCGATGACCCTCGGGAGGGTGCTCGGCACGGGGGCGCTCGACCGGTTCGGCAGGGTCCCGGTGCTGCGGGTCTGCTTCGCGCTGGCGGTCGCCGGCTCCATCCTCGTCGTCGTCGGGCCGGTGTGGGCGGCGTATGTGGGTGCGTGCGTCTGGGGCATCGGGGTGGCGCTCGGTTTCCCCGTCGGGATCAGTGCCTCCGCCGACGACCCGCGCCGGGCGCCCGCCCGGATGTCCGTGGTCGCGACGATCGGGTACCTGGCGTTCATCGCGGGGCCGCCCGTGCTCGGCTTCCTCGGCGACCATGTCGGCGTCCTGCACGCCCTGCTCGCCGTCGGCACGATGGCCGTCCTGGTCCAGCTCGTCCTGCCCGCCGTCCGGGAGCCCCAGCGTCCGGTGGCCCGCGCCGGCTGACGCCGCCGGTCCGGGCACGGGTCTCGGCCCGGTCTCGGCACTGCGGACGGCGCGTTGTGCTCAGGGCGAACAGGGGCGGGACCGGGGAGTTAGCCGGGGAGGCCTCGCGTTAGGGTCACTGACAAGCAGACGGCGCCCTCGACACCGCCGATCGCCATCGAAGGAGCAGACGCGTGAGCAGCACCGAGATCGCCGGCGCGGGCGACAGCCCGCAGTTCGGCCTCGACGACCACATCTACAACCGGCTCCTCAAGGAGCGGATCATCTTCCTCGGCTCGGACGTGCGCGACGACAACGCCAACGCCATCTGCGCCCAGATGCTCCTGCTGGCCGCGGAGGACTCCGAGAAGGACATCTGGCTCTACATCAACAGCCCGGGTGGCTCGGTCACCGCCGGCATGGCGATCTTCGACACCATGCAGTGGGTCCCCAACGACGTCGCGACCGTGGCGATGGGGATGGCCGCGTCGATGGGCCAGTTCCTGCTGTCCGCCGGTACCCCGGGCAAGCGCTACGCCACCCCGCACGCCCGGGTGATGATGCACCAGCCCTCCGGCGGCATCGGCGGCACCGCGAGCGACATCAAGATCCAGGCCGAGCAGCTGCTGCACATCAAGAAGCAGATGGCCGAGCTCATTGCCGAGCACACGGGGCAGACCATCGACCAGATCGAGAAGGACTCCGACCGCGACCGCTGGTTCACCGCGCAGGAGGCCAAGGAGTACGGCTTCGTCGACCACGTCATCAGGACGTCGACGCAGGCCGGGCCCAAGGTCCAGAACCCCGTCGCCGACTGACCCCGCGACCCGACGACCCCGGAAAGAAGCCATCCGATGAACGCAGACCTCACCGGCCGCCTGTCCGTGCCGAGCCCCTCGAGCCGGTACATCCTGCCGCAGTTCGAGGAGCGCACCTCCTACGGCATGAAGCGGCTCGACCCCTACACCAAGCTGTTCGAGGACCGGATCATCTTCCTCGGCGTCCAGGTCGACGACGCCTCCGCTGACGACGTCATCGCCCAGCTCATCGTGCTGGAGTCCCAGGACCCCGACCGCGACATCCTCATGTACATCAACAGCCCCGGCGGATCGTTCACGGCGATGGCGGCGATCTACGACACGATGCAGTACATCCGGCCCGACGTGCAGACGTTCGTCATCGGCCAGGCCGCCTCGGCCGCCGCCGTACTGCTCGGCGCGGGAGCCAAGGGCAAGCGGTTCGCCCTGCCCAACGCCCGGATGCTCATCCATCAGCCGGCGATGGAGGGGGCCGGTGGCATGGCCTCGGACCTCGAGATCACCGCCAACGAGATCATCCGGATGCGGACCTGGCTCGAGGAGACCCTCGCCAAGCACACCGGCCGGACCGAGGCGGAGGTCCGTAAGGACATCGAGCGCGACAAGATCCTCTCCGCCGCACAGGCCAAGGAGTACGGCCTCATCGACGAGGTCCTCGCCTCACGCAAGGCCTCCGACGAGGCCTGATCCCCCCGTCCGCCGAGCGGACGACCACCGCCACACAGGTATGCCGCCTGCCCCCAGGGACAGGCGGCATACCTGCGCCGCACGCCGCACGGGTCCGGCGCAGGCCGCCACCTGCCAGGACATCGTGACCCCGATCACGATGACCGCGTCCCCCGGCCGGGACAGCCTCCACGTCGGCTGACCTGGGCTGATCGACCCACTGCGCCGGGCGAGCGTCACAGCGTTGCGCTGACAGCGGACAAGCGCGACTCGCCCGCACGCAGGGCGTTCAATGGGCAGGGTGAGAGCCCCCGGCCGGTAACGTCGGGAGCGTTGTTCTCGGCCGACACCCTTCCGTCGACCGGGGCCCCGGATGCCGATGGAAGGACGTGGCACGTGGCACGCATGGGTGAGAGCAGCGACCTGCTCAAGTGCTCCTTCTGTGGGAAGTCACAGAAGCAGGTCAAGAAGCTCATCGCCGGCCCCGGCGTCTACATCTGCGACGAGTGCATCGACCTGTGCAACGAGATCATCGAGGAGGAGCTCGCCGAGTCCTCCGAGCTGGGCCTGGACGAGCTGCCCAAGCCGCGCGAGATCTTCGACTTCCTCCAGCAGTACGTCATCGGCCAGGACGTCGCCAAGAGGGCGCTGTCCGTCGCCGTCTACAACCACTACAAGCGAATCCAGGCGGGTGAGGCCCAAACGGGCAAGAAGGACCCCGACCACGTCGAGATCGCCAAGTCCAACATCCTGCTCATCGGGCCGACGGGCTGCGGCAAGACCTACCTCGCGCAGACCCTGGCCAAGATGCTCAACGTCCCGTTCGCCATCGCCGACGCGACCGCCCTGACCGAGGCCGGCTACGTCGGCGAGGACGTCGAGAACATCCTCCTCAAGCTCATCCAGGCCGCCGACTACGACGTCAAGAAGGCCGAGACGGGGATCATCTACATCGACGAGGTCGACAAGATCGCCCGCAAGTCCGAGAACCCGT
>CAYPYK010000138.1:0-8825 GCA_964414665.1 uncultured Intrasporangiaceae bacterium
CCCGCTCGACCCGGGAACGCTTGGGCCGAGCGTCGACACCGCACTGCGGACCGAGCGGCCCGGCGTCTTCGCGGCCGGGAACGTCCTGCACGCCGTGGACACGGCGGATGTCGCGGCGTTGGACGGGGCCCACGTGGCCCGGTCCGTCCTCGCCCACCTCCACGGGGCCACCGCCCCGACGACGGCGGTGCGGCTCGTCGCGGACGCTCCGTTCCGCTGGGTGTCCCCGTCCCTCATGCGCCCCGGGGACCCCGCCCCGGCGCGGGAACGGCTCCTGCTGTGGACCGACCAGCTCGCACGGTCGCCGCGAGTGGTGGCCCGTCAGGGCGGCCGGGTGCTCAACACGATGCGGGTGACCTGGCCGGCCGCACCCGGCCGGGTGTTCCGGGTGCCGTGGTCGCTCCTGCGGGAGGTCAGGATGGCAGAGGGCGACATCCACATCGGGCTGGCCTGACCCTCCCGGTCCCGCAGTGGGCCCGGCCGGGGTCGTCCCGTCGGGTCGTCGTCCCGTCGGGTCAGTCCTCGGTGTCCTCGTCGGCGGCAGCGGCGGCGGCGGCCGCCGCGTCGGTGTCGGTGTCGTCGTCGGTGTCGTCGTCGGTCTCCGGCACCGGGCTCACCGAGGACGCCCGTCCGGCCGCCGGCGGGGCGTAGGCCCCGGCGCTCGCCCACGGGTCGGCCTTGGCCGTGCTGCGCCGGTAGACGACGGCGGTGACGATGCCGCCGAGGGCGGTCAGGAAGACGAGCTTGAGCCCGCGGTGACCCTTCTTCGTCGATCCCTTGCCGGCCGCCTTGGCCGCCTTGAGCTCCTTCTTGAGGTCCTTCGCGGCAGCGGCCGCCTCCTTGGCCGCCTTCTTCGCGTGCTTGCGCGAGCGCTTCGTCGATGCCTCGGCCGTGGCGCGGGCGGCGGCGGTCCTGTCCCCAGCGGAGTCGGCGGCGTCCTCGGCTGCGGTCTTGGCGGCCTCGGCCGCGTGTGACGCGCCTGCCCTGGCCGTCTCGACGGCCTCCCGCGCGCCGGCCCTGACGCTGTCGGAGGCGACCTTGGCGCCCGATGACAGGTTGTGGGCGACCTCCGTCGCGGTCGTCATGAGCATCGCGGCGTAGTCGGGTGCCGCGGCCACGGCGCGGTCGGCGACATCGTGAGCGCCCGCCTTGAACGCAGCGGCGGCATCCTTCATCTCGTCGGTCCTGTTCTGTGTCCGGAACATGGGTCCTCCTTCGTCGGGCTACCGTCCTCCCCCCATCCTGCCGTGAGTTGCGGGTACGAAACCACCGCAGCGGCCGGCGAGGTCGCCCGGCGGCGCCACGACCCGCCTCCGCTGCGCCCCGCTGCCCTCGTGGCCCGGACACATGACCGTCTCAGCGGCGCCACGGCATACCCATGACAGAATCGCGGGCATGAAGGCAACCCTGCACACCAACCACGGCCCCATCGTCATCACGCTCTTCCCGGACCAGGCGCCCAAGACGGTCAAGAACTTCGTCGGCCTCGCCACCGGTGAGCAGGAGTACCGCGACGACGCGGGGCGGACCAACCCGACGAGGTTCTTCGACGGGCTCGTCTTCCACCGGATCATCCCCAACTTCATGGTCCAGGGCGGCTGCCCGCTCGGCCAGGGCACCGGCGGCCCGGGCTTCGCCTTCGACGACGAGATCCACCCCGACCTGGCCTTCGACCGGCCCTACCTGCTCGCCATGGCCAACGCCGGCAAGCGGATGGGCAAGGGGACCAACGGTTCCCAGTTCTTCATCACCGTGACCCCGACCGCATGGCTCACCGGCAAGCACACGATCTTCGGTGAGGTCGCCGACCAGGCCAGCCGCGACGTCGTCGACGCGTTGTCGGCGGTGCCGACCGGCGCGATGGACCGTCCCGTCGAAGACGTCGTCCTCGAGCGCGTCGAGATCGAGGCCTGAGCCCGACGCGTCGAGGCCCGGCCCGACCCGCAGGAGTGACGATCCATCGTGAGTGACCCGACGGCTCCACAGGCCCCCGTCGAGGGGCCGCCGGTCTGCCCCCGCCACCCCGACCGGGTGTCCTACGTCCGCTGCCAGCGCTGCGGCCGGCCCACCTGCGTGGACTGCCAGCGCCCGGCTGCCGTCGGCGTCCAGTGCGTGGACTGTGTCCGCGAAGGGGCGAAGACGGTCCGGCAGGGGAGAACGGTGTTCGGTGGCAGCGTCACCGACGGTCGGCCCCTGGCGACCCAGGTCCTCATCGGGATCTGCGTCGTCGTCTACGTCGGCCAGCGGGTGGTGCCGGGGCTGACCCAGGACATCGCGTTCGTCCCGGCGGTCGGCGACTCCGAGCCGTGGCGGTTCCTCACCGCCGCGTTCGCGCACAGCCCGACGTCGATCTTCCACATCCTGTTCAACATGTACGCCCTGTGGGTCATGGGTTCCTACCTCGAGCCGCTCCTCGGCCGGGTCCGCTTCCTCGCGACGTATCTCATCAGCGCCCTCGGCGGGTCGGTCGGCTACCTGCTGCTGGCCTTCCCGCCCACCGCGGCCCAGCTCGCCGTCCGGGACGGCGGCAGCTGGTACACCAGTGTCGTCGGGGCCTCGGGGGCGGTGTTCGGGCTGTTCGGGGTGTTCCTGCTGCTCAACCGTCGGATGGGGCGGTCCTCGACGTGGATGTACGCGATCATCGGGATCAACGCCGTCTACGGCTTCGTCGTGCCCGGTATCGCCTGGCAGGGCCATCTCGGCGGCTTCCTCACCGGGCTCGCCTGCGGAGGGTTGATCGCCTACACCGGGCGCCGGGAGTCCGGGCGGGACGGGTCCTGGACGACCCACTGGCTCGGTCTGACGGTCCTGACCGTGGCCCTCGTCGTGCTCGCGGTCGGCAAGTATGCCGTGACCTCGACCCCCTTCTGACCTGACCCTCGTCACCTCACAGGGTCGGGCCGGATTCCCAGGGTTCTCCCAGCGGAACTCTCAGGACTTACACAGTTGTCATTTGTCCCCAGTGTGGACAACCCCTGTGGATAACCGGGTCGGTGGGCGCCCGGCCGGTTGTCGGCCGGTTGTCAGCGGGGTCGCCAGCGGCGGTCAGCGCCAGCGGGTCGTCATGGCGAAACCGCTCACCATGAGACCGAACCCGATGCCGAGGTTCCAGCGGCCGAACGCCTCGATGGGGAAGCGCTGGCTGGTGATGTAGTACGTGACCACCCACAGCAGGCCGATGACCATGAGCGCCACCATCACCGGTGCGAACCACGGCGGGTTGCCGACATCGGCCTTCTGCGACCGGCGGGGCGGGGGGGTGTAGGTGGGCTTGGAGCGACCCTTGGACTCGGGCACGGACATCTCTCCTTGCTGCTGCGGCGTTTGCCCTAGCGTAGAGGCTGTTCGTCGGAAGGAGGTCACCCGTCGTGTCCGTGCGTCGCCACGTGCTGCTCACCCGCCGTCCGACGCGCTGGTCCCTCCTCGTGCCGGTCGTCGGCATACTCGCCGGTGCCCTCTTCGCGACGAGCAGCCAGGCATCCGAGAGCGGGAGCCTGCGCAGCACGGCGACCGGGTTGCCCGACATCATCCGGGAGCGGACCTCGGTCAACGAGCGCCTCACCGACCGGCTCACCGCCCTCCAGGCCGAGGTCGACGCACTGACCAAGGCCAACGCCCCGGGGAGCATCTCCACCGAGTCGCTCACGACGCAGGCCGACGGCCTCGCCGAGGCCGCCGGGCGCACCGCCGTCCACGGGCCGATGATCCAGGTGACCCTCACCGACTCACCCCTGCGTGGTGACCAGATCCCGGCGGGCCTCGGCGTCGACTCGGTCGTCGTCCATCAGCAGGACGTCGAGGCCGTCGTCAACGCGCTGTGGCGGGGCGGGGCGGAGGCGATGATGCTCCAGGACCAGCGCGTCATCGGCACCAGCGCGGTCCGCTGCGTCGGCAACACCCTCATCCTTCAGGGTCGGGTCTACTCGCCGCCGTATGTCATCAAGGCGATCGGGAGCATCGACAACCTGGAGGCGGCCCTCGCGAACGACCCGCAGATCATCATCTACCAGGAGTACGTCGCGGCCGTCGGACTCGGGTACCAGGTGAGCACGCAGGCCGACGCGACGTTCCCGCCGTTCGAGGGCTCGATCGTCCCCAAGTACGCGAGCGCGGCGACACCGTGAGAGGTGGTCGGGTGCTCTCCGCCCTCGGCGAGCTGCTCATCACCCTCGGCGTCTTCGTGCTTCTCTTCGTCGGCTGGGAGCTGTGGTGGACCGACGTCACGGCCAACCGGGCGCAGGCGGTCACCGTCAAGCACCTCGTCAGGGACTTCACCGCGCACTCGCCGTCGACCACCATCCACCCCCAGGACGCGGTCCCGGGGGGTGGTGCCTTCGCCATCATCCGGATCCCCCGGTTCGGTGCGAGCTACGCCCGGCCGATCTACGAGGGCACCGACCACGACACGCTCACCAAGGGGCTCGGCCAGTACGTCGGAACCGCCCTGCCCGGCCAGGTCGGAAACTTCTCCGTCGCCGGCCACCGCACGACGTACGGGCGTCCCCTCAACGAGGTCCAGCTGCTGCGCAACGGCGACGCGATCATCGTCGAGACCGCCGAGGAGTTCTACGTCTACCGGGTGAGCTCCCACGAGATCGTCGCCCCGAGCGACACGGCCGTCATCGCGCCGGTTCCCGACCAGGTCGGCGAAACGCCGAGGACGGCCTACCTCACCCTCACGACGTGCCATCCGGAGTACAGCGCCCGACAGCGCTTCATCGTCCACGCCGTGCTCGACCGCGGCTACCCTCGGGCGATGGGCCTGCCGCGGGACATCCTGACGGTCCCGACGGGGGGATGACGATGTATGCCGCCCTCTGGCGCCTCCTCCCGGGCCCGACCGCCGTCAAGGTCCTCGAGGCGTTCGTGATCTTCCTGCTCGTGCTGCTCGTGCTGTTCCAGTGGGTCTTCCCGTGGATCTCGCCCCATATGCCCTTCAACGACAACACGGTCGACTCCGGCCTCGGAGTCCTCGGCTCAGGGAGTGTGCCGGCATGACGCGGATCCTCGTCGTCGACAACTACGACAGCTTCGTCTTCACCATCGTCGGCTACCTCGAGCAGCTCGGCGCCGCGTGCACCGTCGTCCGCAACGACGCGGTCTCACCGGCCGACGGCGCCGACTTCGACGGCATCCTCGTCTCCCCCGGACCGGGCACTCCCGAGGAGGCGGGGGTCTCGATGGCGATGATCGACGCGTGTGCCGAGCGGACCCAGCCGATCCTCGGCGTGTGCCTGGGCCATCAGGCCCTGGGGGTGGTCTGCGGCGCGACGGTCGGGCGCGCGCCGGAACTGCTGCACGGCAAGACCTCGAAGGTCCACCACGACGGCACCGGCGTCCTCGCCGGGCAGCCCAGGCCGTTCACGGCGACCCGCTACCACTCGCTCGCCATCGACCCGGCGACCCTGCCCGAGACGCTCGTCGCGAACGGACACACCGAGTCGGGGATCGTCATGGCCGTCCGGCACCGGGACCTGCCGCTGCACGGGGTGCAGTTCCACCCCGAGAGCGTCCTCACCGAGGGCGGCTACCGGATCCTGGGTACCTGGCTCGAGGAGTGCGGCCTCGCCGGCGCGGTCGAGCGGGCGGCGGATCTCAGCCCGCTCGTCCACGACGCCGCCGGCCTGGCCGCCATCCCCACCCCCGGCTGACACGCACCCCCGGCCGCCCGCACCGCCGGACACCCGTGTCGTGCCGGGGCGGGTCAGGGGGTGGGGGTCGGCGTGGGACTCGGGCTGTCGCTCGGGGTCGGGGTCGGCGTCGAGGCCGGAGCCTGAGCGACGACGATCGTCACCGTCGAGCCCCGGTCGGCCTTGCCCTTGGACGGGTCCTGCTTGATGACCGTGCCCTCCTGGACGCCGGCCTGCTCCTGGTACTCGGTCTTCGGGACGAGGCCGGCCTCGGCGAGCGTCGACAGGGCGTCGTTCTGGATCATCCCGAGAACGTTGGGAACGGTCACCCGGCCCGACGAGACGCTGAGAGCGACCGAGGTCCCGGGCGCGACGAGCGAGTCGGCCGCCGGGCTGCTGGAGATGATCTGGCCCTTGTCGAGCTTGGAGTCGTCGACCTGGGTGATCTTGCCGACCTGGAGCTTGAGCTGGCCGAGGATCAGGGTGGCCTGGTCGACCGTCTTGCCCTCGAGGTCGGGGATCGCAACGTTGTTCGGCCCGGTCGAGACGGTGATCGCCACGATCTCGTTCTTCTGGACGTCCGTCCCGGCCGCGGGGTCCTGGGCGATGACCGTTCCCGCGTCGGCGGTGTCGCTCGCCTCGCGGCTCACCGTGAAGCGCAGGCCCGCCTTGGTCAGCTCGGCGGTGGCGACCTCCTCGGGCTTGCTGACCACGCTCGGGACCGAGACCATGTTCCGGGCGGCGGCCTGCCGGTCGATGTAGGTCTTCAGGCCGAAGCCGAACAGCCCGAGCACCAGGACGACCGCGACCGTGATCCACACGGCGCGGTTGGAGCGCCGCTCGTCGCGGAAGTCGGCGCGGCTCGGGTACGCGTCGACCGGCTGCGGCAGCAGCGGGGGCTCGGGGGGCGAGGTGACCGGCGTGTAGACCTCGGTCGGCTCGGCGCCGATCGTGCCCATCTGCTCGGTCGGACCGCCGGCTGCGCCGCCGCCGGCGCCGACCGCCCCTGCGGCCCCGGCAACGGCAAGGCCGTCCAGGGCCAGCTCGTCGACGGCGCCGAGAGCCTCCGCGCTGATCGGCCAGCCGAGGCGGACCGAGCGCAGGTCGGAGCGGAAGGACACGGCGTCCTGGTAGCGCGTCTCACGGTCCTTGCCGAGCGAGTGCAGGACGACGGCGTCGAACTCGGGGGTGATTCCGCCGACGAGCCGGGACGGTGGGACCGGCGCCTCGCCGACGTGCTGGTAGGCGATCGACACCGGGGTGTCCCCGGTGAAGGGCGGCCGGCCGGTGAGCAGCTCGAAGAGCATGCACCCGGTCGAGTAGAGGTCCGAGCGGTGGTCGACGGCCTGGCCCTGGGCCTGCTCGGGAGAGAGGTACTGGGCCGTGCCGATGACGGCCTGGGTCTGGGTCATCGTCGCGTTGGAGTCCGCGATCGCCCGGGCGATCCCGAAGTCCATGACCTTGACCGCACCGTCGGCGCCGATCATCACGTTGGCGGGCTTGATGTCGCGGTGGACGATCCCCTTGCGGTGGCTGTAGGCCAGCGCGTCGAGGACCCCCTCGGTGATCCGAGCGGCCTCGGCCGGCTCGTACCTGCCCTTGTCGTTGAGGACCTCGCGCAGGGTGCGGCCCTCGACGTACTCCATGACGATGTACGGCACGTCGACCGAGGCGCCACCGAAGTCGGTCGAGTGGTCCTCGCCGGAGTCGTAGACGGCGACGATGGCCGCGTGGTTGAGGCCGGCCGCCGATGTCGCCTCACGCCGGAACCGGGTGAGGAAGGAGGGGTCCCGCGCGAGGTCACTGCGGAGCATCTTGATGGCAACCTGCCGGTCCAGGCGCATGTCGTGACCGAGGTGGACCTCGGCCATCCCGCCACGACCGATGAGCCGGCCGACCTCGTATCGGCCGCCCAGCAGCTTCGGGGCCTCACTCATCGTGCGCTTCTCCTCATGACTTGTTCAGCCGTGCTTCCATCATGGCCTTCGCGATGGGGGCCGCAACGCGACCACCGAACGCAGCCTGTCCGAGGTTGCCGCCATCCTCGACGACGACGGCCACCGCGATGGTGGGTTCGCTGTCCGCGGGTGCGAACGCGATGAACCAGGCGTGGGGAGGCAACCCCTTGCCGTGTTGGGCGGTGCCCGTCTTCCCGGCGACCGTGACGCCGGGGATCTGGGCTGCGGTTCCTGTTCCGCTCTGAACGACGTGCACCATCATGCCGGTCAGCTGGCGCGCCACCTCGGGTGTGACCGCGTCGGAGAGCTGCTCGGGCTGTGCCGACTCGATGACCTGCAGGTCCGAGCCGAGGACGGACTGGACGAGGTACGGCTTCATCACCGTGCCCCGGTTGGCGATGCCGGCCGCCACCATGGCCATCTGCAGCGGGGTGACCCGCACGTCGAACTGGCCGATCGCCGACTGGGCGAGCTGCGGCGGGTTGGGGTTCGCGGGGAACTGGCTCGGGGTGACCCGCATCGGGATGTCGAGCGCGTCTCCGATGCCGAACTTGGCGGCCTGCGACTGCATCGCCGCCGCGCCGACGTTCATGCCGAGCCAGCCGAATGCCGTGTTGCACGAGATCGTCAGGGCGTGGTCGAGGGTGGTCTTGCCGTTGGGACCGCACGCGCTGGGGAAGTCGTTGGGCAGGTTGACCGTCGTCTGGGGCAGGTCGAGGGTGGCCGGGCCGGGGATCTCGCTCCCGGGGGTGTACCTGCCCGACGAGAGCGCCGCGGCGGCGGTGACGACCTTGAACGTCGACCCCGGCGGGTAGAGGTCGCCGCCGATGGCCCGGTTGACGAGCGGGCTGTACTTGGCGTTCCCGAGCTTCTTCGAGGCGGCGACGACGGCGTTGAGGTCGTGGCTGGCGAGGGTGTTCGGGTCGTAGGACGGGTTGCTCACCATGGCGAGGATCGCGCCGGTCCGCGGGTCGATGGCCACGGCGGCGCCGCGCTGGTTGCCCAGGCCCTTGAGCGCGGCACTCTGGATCTTGGGGTCGATCGTCAGCTCGAGGCTGGCGCCCTGGGGCTTGCGGCCGGTGAACAGGTCGGACACCCGCCGGTAGAAGAGCTTGTCGCTCGAGCCGGAGAGCAGCGACTGCTCGGCCGACTCGAGCCCTCCGGCGGCGCCGAAGAAGGAGTAGTAGCCGGTGATGTGGGCGTACGCAGCGCCCTGGGGATAGACCCGGAGCCACTT
>CAYPYK010000139.1:0-2695 GCA_964414665.1 uncultured Intrasporangiaceae bacterium
TACGTCCTTCGCCTGGAGGAGCTCATCGGCGCCCGCATCTCGGCCATCGGCGTCGGACCGGGCCGACACGAGATCATCGAGCGGCACCCGATGCTCGGCTGACCCGGCATACGGCGCTCTGCGGGGGTCAGGCCGGGCGCAGGACCGTCATCCGGTGGGCCGCGCGGGTGAGCGCGACGTAGAGGATCCGCACCCCGCCCGGCGACTCCTCGATGATCGTCGCGGGGTCGACGACGACCGTGGCATCCCACTCCAGGCCCTTGGTGGAGAGCGGGTCGATGACGCGGACCCGCCCCTCGCCGGCGCCGTCGAGTCGAGCCAGCCGGTCGGCCCACCGACGCGGGGTCACCACGGCGATCGAGCCGTCGACCGACTCGAGCAGGTCCTCGACCGCGCGGCTCGCGGCGTCGCGGATCGAGCCGTCGACGCTCACGTCGAGGGGTTCGGCCCCGGTCTCCCGCACCGCGCGGGGGATGTCGGCGTTCGGTACCCAGGGGAGGATGATGTCGCGGGCGTAGTCGAAGATCTCGCGGGCGTTGCGGTAGTTGGTGTCGAGGTGGAACGCCTGGCGCGGCTGCCCCGCGAGAGCGTCGTCGCGCGCCCGGGCGGATTCCTCCTCGTCGGACCACGACGCCTGTGCCGCGTCGCTGACGATCGTCCACGATGCCGTGCGACCTCGTCGGCCGAGCATCCGCCACTGCATGGGCGAGAGGTCCTGTGCCTCGTCGACGAGCACGTGGGCATAGCTCGCGGGACGGTCGATGGCGCCCAGCAGCAACCGCTCCCGAGCATCCGACGGGGTGATGACGGCCCCGGTGGCGGCGGCCGCCTCCCAGGCCTCGACGCCCGCGCGCAGGTCGCTGACGCCGAAGGCGGACAGGTCGTCGAGCTCCTCGATGTCGTAGAACCCCACCTCCTCGTCCGGCTCGGCCTGGATCTGACCGAGGCGGGTGCTGAGGTCGTCGATGAGCGCGACGTCGGCGACCGACCAGGTGCCGATCGACAGGGCCTCGCGCATCGAGTAGGCGAGGGCGGCGGCCTCCTCCTGGTCGAGGACCCCGCGGGAGACCGCATACGTGTGGTCGGTGTCGGCGAGCGTCAGCAGCACCTCGCGCGGGTCGACCGGGCGCCACCAGGCGCCCATGAACTCGTCGACGTCCCGGGAGGACTCGAAGGCGTCGAGGAAGACGTCGCGGTCGCCGGAGCGCACCGTCCGCCAGGCCGCCTCGGCCAGTGCGGTGTGGGCCGCCGCCGACCCGAGGTTGTGCTGGTGGTTGCGCAGCACCAGCCTCCGGACGCGGCGCAGGTCAGGCTCGTCGAGCCGCACGGCGTGGCCCGCGACGAACGCCCGGAACGTCTCGGGCGCGCCCTCGGGTGGCTCGCTCGCGGCATGGGAGAGGACCTGCCGGACCCGCAGCGACCCCTTGATGGCCGCCACCTCCGGCTCGTCGACGCGCAGGGCGGTGACCCCGTCGACGAGGTCACCGAGGGCACGCAGGGAGACCGACTCCTCACCGAGCGAGGGCAGCACCCGTTCGATGTATGCCGTGTAGGCGGCCGACGGGCCGACGACGAGGACCCCGCCCGTCTCGAACCGGCGCCGCTCGGAGTACAGCAGGTAGGCGGCCCGGTGCAGTGCGACGACCGTCTTGCCGGTGCCGGGGCCGCCGGTGATCTCGGTGACGCCGCGTGAGGATGCCCGGATCGCCTCGTCCTGGTGGGCCTGGATCGTCGCGACGATGTCGCGCATCTGGCTGCCCCGGCTCCGGGTGAGGGCCGCCATGAGCGCTCCGTCGCCGACCACGACCAGGTCGTCGGGGGCCTGGGGGACCATGAGGTCGTCCTCGACGCCGACGACCCGGGAGCCGCGGCAGCGGAGCACCCGCCGGCGGACGACGCCGAGCGGGTCGACGGGAGTCGCACGGTAGAACGGCGCCGCGGCGGGCGCGCGCCAGTCGACCACGAGCGGCTCGTAGTCGTCGTCGCGGACCCCGAGCCGCCCGATGTGGCGGACCTCGCGACCGGTCGAGGCCCGCGAGGACGAGCCGCCGGAGCCGTCGTCGTCGAGGTCGAGCCGGCCGAAGACCAGGCCCTCGTACTGCCGCTCGATCGTGGAGCGGCGCCGGGCCGCGGCATACACCAGGGCGTCCCTCTCGAACAGCCCCGTGAGCTCCTCGTCGCGCACATCGCCGACCCGGTCGGTGCGTCCGCGGGCGAGCCCGTCGGCCTCGACGTGCGCGGCCCGCTCGCTCGCCTTGGCGAGCTCGGCGTAGACCCGGTCGACGTGGACCTGCTCGAGGCGGATCTCGCGAGACACCTCTGCCGAGGTGTCGGGAACGCTGGTACGAGCAGTGCTCACGCAGTGGATCTCCTGGCCGGGCAGGGACCGGGCCGTCCCCGTCGCTGGTGTCCCGATGGCCCGCTGCCGGGTGGCAGGGGGCGCCGCCGAGAACACACCACTCTATCCTCTCGCCCACCGGTCCTGTCAGGCGGTCCGCCCGACGGTGGGGCACCCCATGGCGTGCGGACCGCCTCCCCGGGGGCGCTCAGACCAGGCCCCGCTTGGCAGCCTGCACGCCGGCCTGGAACCGGGTCGTGGCGCCGAGCTCATCCATGATGGCCCGCAGCCGCCGCTCGACGGTGCGTTGGGAGATGCGGACCTGACGGGCGATCATCGTGTCGGTCGCCCCGGCCG
>CAYPYK010000139.1:2705-8717 GCA_964414665.1 uncultured Intrasporangiaceae bacterium
CGGCCGCGATGAGGACGAGGATCTGCCGGTCCCGTTCGTCGAGCCAGGGCTGCGGCGTCTCGTCGGCCGAGCTGCGCGGCATCGGCGAGGCGGCCGCGTAGATGCCCTCGCCGATCTCCCGGACGACCTCGACGAGCGGCGCGTGCCGGATGAGCATCGACCCGTAGCCCGAGATGTCCATGTTGGTGAGGTCGGCCAGGGCCGCGTCGTCGACGATGACGGCCGCGCAGGGCACCCGCTGGGAGATCCGCACCTCGACACCCGCGTCGAGAAGCCCGCCGAGGACCTCCAGGCCCCCGGCGATGTCGAGGAACGCGGCGTCGAAGACGGCCCGGCGGTCGGGTACGGACGCGATGGGTCCTGGCGGCGTGGCGGCGGCGGCGAGGTCGGCCGCCTGCGCGAGGGCCGCCTGCGGGTCGCCCATCGCTGGGGCGAAGATGACGACGAGCGTGCGGCGTGCCCGGGCGAGGACCTCGAACCGGGCACGGTCCAGGTCGTGCGCGGTCGTGATCACGCCGATGCCGACGCCCGTGGGGTCGCTCTCGAGCTGGGCGCGGGCGACCCGGTAGGCGTGCGTCAGCCCCTGGGCCGCCGAGCGGGAGGTCGAGGCCTGTCGCTCCAGGGCGTCGGCGTAGCGCGTCAGCGCCACGTCGGGGGGCGGGACGTCGACACCGTCGTGGTCCACCGTGGCCACCAGGCCGCGCTGCTGGAGCAGGGTGAGCGAGCGCTCGACCTCCTCCGCCGTGAACCCCTCGGCCAACAGACCGGCCCGGGACGGCGTGGTCTGCCTGATCAGGGCGAGATAGATCCGGGCGGCCGTATCGTTGCCGACGGAGGCCGGCCAGTCGCTGCTCAGCAGAACCTGGGCCGCAGCCAGCGTCGCCGACGCGTCGAGCAGCGCCCCCCGTGCCGGGTAGGCCCCGGCGCGCGTGGACCGCGTAGGCATCGTCATCCGGCCCCCCAATCCCCCCACCCCCTGGCGGGTTGCCGTCAATGTCGGGCATCCGACGTGAGTCCACTGTACGCGCTCCGTCGGCCGATGGAAGAGTTGCGGCGTCGACACGTGTCGATGTCTACGACGCGCCCCGGTTCCCCCAGCCGGAGGGCCGCGTGGACGGGTGCGGTGGTCCCGGGAGAACCCCCCCTGCTTCTCGGGACCGCCGCGCTCCTCACCAGACCGGGTGCCCGGCTCTGCCACCGTGCCCCTAGGGTGGGCGCCGTGAAGGTCCTCGTCGTGGGTTCCGGCGCGCGTGAGCACGCCCTCGTCCGCAGCCTGTGCGCCGACATGAGCGTCGACGCCGTCATCGCCGCCCCGGGGAACCCCGGGATCGCGGCGCTCGCCCGGTGCGAGCCGCTGCCCGGCGGCGTCACCGATCCGCAGGGGGTCCTCGACCTGGCCCGGCGGCTCGCCGTCGACCTCGTCGTCGTCGGCCCTGAGGCCCCCCTGGTCGCGGGCGTCGCCGACGCGGTGGTCGCCGCCGGCATCCCCTGCTTCGGGCCGAGCGCTGCGGCGGCTCGGCTCGAGGGCAGCAAGTCCTTCGCCAAGGAGGTCATGTCGGCCGCCGACGTGCCTACGGCGATGGCCCACGTGTGCACCAACCAGGCCGAGGTCGAGGACGCCCTCGACGCGCTCGGCGCACCCCATGTCGTCAAGGACGACGGACTGGCGGCGGGAAAGGGCGTCGTCGTCACCGACGACCGGGCGCAGGCCCTCGAGCACGCCCTGTTCTGTCTCGCCAAGCCCGACGGTCGCGTCGTCGTCGAGGAGTACCTCGACGGCCCCGAGGTCTCGCTCTTGTGCATCTGCGACGGCGACCGGGTGCTTCCCCTCGCGCCCGCCCAGGACTTCAAGCGGGTCGGCGACGGCGACACCGGCCCGAACACGGGCGGGATGGGCGCCTACAGCCCCCTCGACTGGGCACCCGAGGGGCTCGTCGACGCCCTCGTCGAGCGGGTCGCCCAGCCGACGGTCGACGAGATGCACCGCCGCGGCACGCCGTTCGTCGGCGTCCTCTACCTCGGGCTGGCCCTCACCTCGCGGGGGCCGCGGGTCATCGAGTTCAACGCCAGGTTCGGCGATCCCGAGACCCAGGTCGTCCTGGCCCGCCTGCTCACCCCGCTCGGCACCGTGCTGCACGCCGCCGCCACGGGCGCGCTGGCCGACCTCGACCCGTTGCGCTGGTCGGCCGAGCACGCCGTCACGGTCGTCGTCGCCGCATCGGGCTATCCGGCGGCGCCCCGCACCGGCGACCCCATCCTCGGGCTCGAGGACCTGGCCGACGACCCGGCGGCATACGTCCTGCACGCCGGCACCGCGCTCGACGCCGACGGGGCGCTGGCCTCGGCGGGCGGCCGGGTCCTCTCCATCGTCGCGACCGGCGCCACCCTGGCGCAGGCGCGCGAGCGGGCGTACGCCGTGGTCGACCGGGTCGAGCTCGACGGCTCGCACCATCGACGCGACATCGCCCTGACCGCCGAGCGGGGCGAGATCACCGTTCCCTGATCCCCCAGCCCCGAGAGGAGGCAACACGCCGGGACGCCGGGTCGCCACTCGGCGTGTTGCCACCTTCGAGGGGGGAGGGCCGCTGCGCCGCCCTGGGAGGATGGCGCCATGACGACCCCTCTGCCGCCGGCGCTGCCCGGGTTCGCCCACGTGTACTCGGGCAAGGTGCGCGACCTCTATGCCCCGCTCGACCCGGCCAGCGGCGAGACGGTCCCCGATCGGCTGCTCCTGGTCGCCTCGGACCGGATCAGCGCCTACGACTTCGTCCTCTCGACGCCGGTTCCCGACAAGGGCGAGGTGCTGACCCGGTTGTCCCTATGGTGGTTCGACCAGCTGGCCGACCTCGTGCCCAACCACGTCGTCTCGACCGACGTGCCGGCCGAGGTCGCCGGTCGGGCGGTCCTCGTCGAGCGGCTCGACATGCTGCCCGTCGAGTGCGTCGGCCGGGCGTACCTCACGGGCGGGGGCCTGGGGGAGTACACCGCGACCGGCGCGGTCAGCGGCATACCGCTCCCGGACGGGCTGGTCGACGGTTCCCCTCTACCGGAGCCGATCTTCACCCCGTCGACCAAGGCGCCGATGGGCCAGCATGACGAGCCCATCGCATATGCCGTGGTCGAGGGGATGCTCGGCCCCCGCCTTGCGGAGCGGGTCCGGGACCTCACGGTCGCGATCCTGGCCCGGGGCAACGAGGTCGCGGCCGAGCGCGGCATCCTCCTCGCCGACACCAAGGTGGAGTTCGGGCTGCGGGGCGAGGAGCTGCTCCTCGCCGACGAGGTGCTCACCCCCGACTCGTCGCGGTTCTGGCCGGCCGAGAGATGGGAGCCGGGCCACCCGCAGCCGAGCTTCGACAAGCAGTACGTGCGCGACTGGCTCACCTCTCCGGCGAGCGGCTGGGACAAGGCCTCGGGCCAGGCTCCGCCGCCCCTGCCCGAGCAGGTCGTGGCCGCCACCCGGGCCCGCTATGTCGAGGCCTACGAGCGGCTGACCGGCCACTGCTTCTGAAGCGGCCGCGCGGCGGCCACCGGGGTTGGCCCGCGGCTGCTTGAATGGCCGCCATGAATGACACCTCGCCCTCCTGGCGGACCGCCGGGTACCCCATGCCGGTCACGACCGCCTTCGACTTCCCGGACTTCGTGGTCGCCACGACGATCGGTGCCGTCTCCGGCGTCTACGCGACGAGCCTCGGGTTCGGTCGCACCTTCACCGCCGGCTTCTCGGCCCTCGCCCGTGGGGAGGTCACCCAGATGACCGAGCTGCTCGCCGAGGCGCGGCATACGGCCCTCGTCCGGTGCGTCGACGCCGCCGGCCGGATCGGCGCCAACGCGGTCCTCGGGGTCCGGTTCGACTCCAACGAGGTCAACGGGCAGATCATCGAGATCCACTGCTACGGGACGGCCGTCGTCGTCCGCGGGGAGTCCGGCTGACCCCGCCGACGCCGAGCCACCAGGGGAGCGGGCCGCCTGCCCGCGGCGCCGGTAGCCTGTGACCGACCCCGTTGCTGCCCCGAGGAGTCCCCCTGACATGGCATCGCCGCACGGCCTCGTGCTGACCACGCTCGAGGGCGGCAACGCGCTCTCGCCGTTCCGGGCCCAGAGCCTGCTGGCCCGCCTGCGCGGCATCGTGCCCGGGCTGACCGGGGTGTCCGCTCGCTACGTCCACTGGGTCGCGACCGAGGCCGCGCTCGACGCCGCGACCGCGGACACGGTCGGGCGGCTGCTCACCTACGGGGACCCGTACGCCGCTCCCGCCGGTGACGCCCTCGCCACCCTCGTCGTCGTCGGACCTCGGCTGGGTACGCTCTCGCCGTGGGCGTCCAAGGCGACCGACATCGCGCACAACTGCGGTGTCGGCATCCGCCGGGTCGAGCGGGTGAGCGAGTACCTCCTCGAGGGCCCGGACCTGGACCAGGACCGGTGGGCCGCGTGCGCCGGCCTCCTCCACGACCGGATGACCGAGACCGCCCTGCCGACCCGAGAGGCGGCAGCCGCGCTGTTCGACGAACGCGAGGCCGAGCCGATGGCGCAGGTCGACGTGCTGGCTCATGGGAGAGCCGCGCTGGCGGCCGCCAACACGACATACGGGCTGGCCCTGTCCGAGGACGAGATGGACTACCTCGTCGAGGCGTTCCAGGCGATGGCTCGCAACCCCACCGACGTCGAGCTGATGATGTTCGCGCAGGCCAACTCCGAGCACTGCCGGCACAAGATCTTCAACGCCGACGTCGTCGTCGACGGGGCACCCCAGGAGCTTTCCTTGTTCGGGATGATCCGGCACACCGAGGACGTCGCGGGAGCCGGGACGATCGTCGCCTACACGGACAACTCCTCGGTCATGCGCGGTGGGACGGTGCGCCGCTGGCTGC
Source organism: uncultured Intrasporangiaceae bacterium (assembly GCA_964414665.1). Lineage (GTDB taxonomy): Bacteria > Actinomycetota > Actinomycetes > Actinomycetales > Dermatophilaceae > CAVSJJ01. The sequence continues at coordinate 7,574 of CAYPYK010000139.1, forward strand.
CCGAGGGGGTCGACGGGCCCTCCCGGTATGCCGCCCGCGAGGGCGAGGTCCATGTCCTGATGAAGGTCGAGACGCACAACCACCCGACGGCGATCTCGCCCTTCCCCGGCGCCGCGACCGGGGCCGGCGGTGAGATCCGCGACGAGGGCGCGACCGGCCGCGGCTCGCAGCCCAAGGCCGGGCTCACCGGGTTCGCCGTGTCCAACCTGCATCTGCCCGGCACCGACGAACCCTGGGAGCGCGACCCCTACGGCGCCCCGGGGCACATCGCGTCGCCGCTCGACATCATGGTCGAGGGGCCGATCGGGGCCGCCGCCTTCAACAACGAGTTCGGCCGGCCCGGCCTCGGCGGGTTCTTCCGGGTCTTCGAGCAGACGGTCGCCGGCGTGCGACGCGGCTACCACAAGCCGATCATGAGCGCGGGCGGCCTCGGCACCATCGGCGCCGAGCAGACCGAGAAGGTCGCCTTCGCGCCGGGGACGCTGCTCGTCCAGCTCGGCGGGCCCGGCATGCGGATCGGGATGGGCGGCGGTGCCGCCTCGTCGCTGGCGGCGGGCGCCAACGCCGCCGACCTCGACTACGACTCGGTCCAGCGCGGCAACCCCGAGATCGAGCGGCGGGCCCAGGAGGTCATCAACCACTGTTGGTCGCTCGGTGCGGACAACCCGATCCTGGCCATCCACGACGTGGGGGCGGGCGGGCTGTCCAACGCCTTCCCGGAGCTCGTCGACGGGGCCGGGCTGGGCGCCCGGTTCGACCTCTCGGCGGTGCCGCTCGAGGAGTCCGGCCTGGCGCCCAAGGAGGTCTGGTGCAACGAGAGCCAGGAGCGCTACGTGATCGCCCTGGCCCCCGAGTCGCTCGAGCGGTTCGCCGCGCTCGCCGACCGCGAGCGCTGTCCGTATGCCGTGGTCGGCACCGCCCGCGGCGACGGGCGGCTGGTCCTCGCCGAGGGGGCCGAGGACGTGCCCGGCGAGGAGCGCGCCATCGACATGCCGATGGACGTCCTGCTGGGCAAGCCGCCGAAGATGACGCGCGACGTCACCCGGGTCGAGTGGTCCGAGCCCGTGATCGTCCTCGACGACCTCGACGTCCGGGAGGCGGCATACGCGGTCCTGCGGCACCCGACCGTCGCGAGCAAGCGGTT
>CAYPYK010000140.1:0-8701 GCA_964414665.1 uncultured Intrasporangiaceae bacterium
AAGGTGATCGAGAACGTGTTCACCGACGACCAGAAGAGGGACATCGTGGGTCGCCTGACGGACGCCATGGTGTCCGTCGAGGGTGAGGCCATGCGCGGGGTCACCTGGGTCGTCCTGGAGGAGGTCAAGAGCGGGGACTGGGGCATCGGGGGTCAGTGCCTGACGACCCAGGCCGTGCACGAGCTCGCCGCGGGGGTCGCCGTGGGCTGAGCGGCCCCGACGGGTGGGGCGGCGCGCGGACCCCGCGCGCCGCCCGACCCGTGTCCCGGCCTGCTACCTCGGGTCCGCGGCCCCGACGCTCGCGACCAGGCTGTCCAGCGCCGGGTTGTCGATCGCGGCTGCGCCGAGCCGGGCCGCCTCGGCCTGGTCCCGGTCACCTGCCCGCGCCCGGTGCAGCTGCGCCCGGACGAGGTGCTCGCGCTGCCCGGTCCGAGCCGCCAGACGGTACAGCGACCGCGACCAGTGCTCGGACGGCGGTGGCGCGTCGAGGGCGGCGGCGTCTGCCCTCGCGACGATGTCGCAGCCGGCGTCGAGGAGATGCGCGACCGGCCAGAGGTACCAGGGAGTCGGGGCCAGCCCCGCCCGGACCCAGTCCAGCGCGGCGGCGACGTCGCCGCGTGCCGCGGCGGTCCGTGCCTGGCCGCAGGCCACCGTGGTGAGCCAGCAGTGGTCCCGTGACTCGGTCGCCAGCACCCACGCGTGGTCAAGCAGCTCGACGGCGGTGTCCAGGTCCCCGCAGGCCACCGCCGCCTCGGCGCGGAAGTTCTGGGCCCAAGGGAGGAACGCCACCCACCGCTCCCTGGTGATGTCGGCCAGGGCCGCGTCGAGCACCGCGGCGGCGCGGAGCGGCTCGCCGCACAGGAGGTGGATCCGGCCGACCATCGAGCGGGACCAGGCCGCCTGGCGGACCAGGCCGGCCTCCTCGGCGTCGGCGACGGATGCGGCCAGCGCCTCGAGCGCCGGCGCGTAGTGGGCGGTGTCTGATCGGTTCATCCCGCGCACCCCGAGGACCTTCGACCGCTCGGCGACGCCTGGGGTGAGCGCGAACGCGGTGTCGAGCCAGGCGTCGGCCCGGTCGTGGTGGCCGAGCTGGACGCCGAGGAAGGCCAGCTCCCGGCAGGCCTCCGACGCGGTCTCCGTGTCACCGACGGAGCGAGCGGCTGCCAGGCCGCGCAGCAGAGGCCCGGCGACCTCGGCGCCGCGTAGGCCCGCGCCATGGATCTGGCACCCGGCGAGGGTGACGAGCGCCGTCGCCTCCAGCGCGGGGTCCGCGACGTTCTTCGCGATGTCGACCGCCCTGAGCAGCTGCTCGGTGCCCGGACCGACGGCGCCCGCCGAGAAGGACGCCTTCCCAGCGGCCAGGTAGGAGCGGGCACTCGCGCCGCTGTTGTTCGGCGGGACCACCGTGGCGGTGAGGGACGCAGGGCGCGCCGTCGCCCACCGGACGATGTCGTGGGGAAGGTCGACTCCCAGCTCATCGCGGAACAGGCGTTCACTGACCTCCACCTGGCGCCGCGCCGCCGCGGGGTTGCCGGCCTCGGCCAACGACCGCACGAGCAGTGCGTGGCACGTGGCGTCGAACGGGTCGATCGCCAGGCCGTGCGCGGCGAGGCTGCCGGCCGGCACCGGGCTGCCGATCTCGAGGTGGTGCAGCGCCGACTCGCAAACCAACGCGAGGGTGCTGGCGCGCAGGTGTTGACGGGTCACCTCGACCCACGAGGTGAAGGCCGGGCTCGACACGACATTGATGCCTTCGAGGAACTCACCACCGAGACGGAGGATCCGCTCGGCGTCGAGAAGGGTCGACTCCAGCGACCGCACGTCGAGCACGACCTCGATCCCCAGCTCGACCGGGTCTCCGTGCAGCGCCGTTGGCGCCTGGAGCGCTCGGCGCAGCTCGCTGAGGTTCCAGCGTAGGGCGCCGTGGGGATCCTCCGCGTCCGAGAAGAGCAACGTGGCGAGCTCCTGGCGGCTGGGCGGGCGCTCGGCCAGGGCGACGTAGGCCAGCATCGCCCACGCCTTGCGCCCCCGAGGCGACCCCAGCGGGCGGCCGTCGCTTTCGAGGCGAGGCCGTCCCATGAACCGAAGCGTGAGCACCGGGACCATCCCTCACCTCCTGGGGTGCGTCCCACCCGACTCTAGGTGGCGGGCCGGCTCATCGGGAGGTTCCGGTGGGCCCACCCGGGTCCGGCGCCGGAGCGCCGCTGTGCGCCGACCCGGCGGGCTGACCCGGCTCAGCTGCTCGCGGGCGGGTTGAGCAGGCCGGCCAGCCGCTCCAGTGCCGCGGGCCGGATGCGGTAGTAGACCCAGGTCCCGCGGCGCTCCGACCCGACCAGGCCCGCTTCGCGCAGCACGCGCAGGTGGTGCGAGATCGTCGGTGCGCTGAGCTCGAACGCCCCGGTGAGGTCGCACACGCACGCCTCCGGGGTGGCCGCGATGAGCGAGACCAGCCGCAGCCGGACCGGGTCTCCCAGCGCCTTGAACATCGGCGCGATCGCGGCGGCGTCGTCCTCGGTCAGCGGCGGGGCAGCGAGCGCGCAGCAGGGAGGGGTGGGCTGGAACGGCGGCGACATGCCTCTATATTGACAGACATCGAATCAAGGTGCACCCTGTTCCTGGTTCGATATCCATCAAAACAGGAGACCAGCATGACGACCGAGCAGGCCTCGTCCACCATGAGCGACACCGAGATCCGCGAGGCGGTGCGCGGCCACTACGCCGCCGCGGCCCGCAGCTCGCTGGAGATGTCCGGCGCCGAGGCCGGCTGCGGCTGCGGGAGCGCCGACAAGGACCCCATCAGCGCCGACCTGTACGCCGCCGCCGACGCCCCGTCGGCGGGTGCGCTCGCCGCGTCGCTGGGGTGCGGCAACCCCACGGCCCTGGCCGACCTCCACCCCGGAGAGGTCGTCCTCGACCTCGGCTCCGGCGGCGGCCTTGACGTGCTGCTGTCGGCCCGCCGGGTCGGACCGGACGGCACGGCATACGGCCTCGACATGACGAGCGAGATGCTCGAGCTGGCCCGGCGCAACCAGGAGGAGGCGGGCGTGACCAACGCGCAGTTCCTCCAGGGCAGCATCGAGGACGTGCCGCTGCCCGACGCCTCGGTCGACGTCGTCATCTCCAACTGCGTCGTCAACCTCTCGACCGACAAGGACGCCGTGCTGCGTGAGTCGTTCCGGGTGCTGCGTCCGGGTGGGCGGTTCGCGGTCTCCGACGTCGTCCTCCTCCGCCCCCTGCCGTCAGCCCTGCAGCACGTGGTCGGCCTGTGGACCGGATGCATCGCCGGGGCCCTGGTCGCCGAGGACTTCATCGCCCGGCTGACCACCGCCGGGTTCACCGATGCGGGGGTCGACGTGACGCGGACCTTCGGCCGGGGCGACCTGGAGGACCTCGCCGAGTCGCTCCGGCCGGAGGACCTGCCCGACGGCATCGACGCCGCCGCGGCCGTCGAGCAGCTCGACGGCGCGTTCGCGAGCGCCTTCGTCCGGGCGGTCAAGCCCGCCTGACCGCCGTCGTCGTCGGTGGGGTCGGTGCGGCGGGCGGGTCGACGGGACCGGCTACCCCAAGCCCGGCCCCGGTGCACGGAGCTGCTCCCAGCCTCGGGCGAACGCCGCGCCGAGGGACTCCAGCGGGTACGGCAACCGGTCGTCGGGCTCCCTCGTCGCCTCCGCCAGGGTCAGCCCGGCCAGCCGCCGCTGGCGGATGACCGAGGCAAGGGCGTCGAGATCGGCACGTTGCCGGGCCACGAAGTCGATGTCCACCGGGGTGCCGTGTCCCGGCACGACGATGGCGTCGGCGGCGATGTGGGCCCGGATCGTGTCCAGGGTGGCGGCCCACTCCAGCGGCCAGCAGTCCGGGCCGAGCGACGGTGGTCCGGACTGCTCGACGAGGTCGCCGACGAAGACGATCCGGGTCCCGGACACCGACACGGTGATGTCACCGTCGGTGTGGCCACGGCCGGCATACGTCAGGGTCACCGCCCGGTCGCCGAGGTCGATCGTCTCGGACTCGGCGAACGTGTGGTCGGCGGGCCGGATGATCGTTGCGCGGGCATCGGCGATGTCCTCGGCCGTGTACCCGAGCGGCTCGTACCCACTGGGGTCGCGCTCCATCCGGATCTTGACCCGGGCGCCGTCGGTCATCGCGGCGCGAGCGGCCTTCTCGTGGGCGTAGATCGGCCGGTCGGTGAAGGCGGTGTTGCCGAACGTGTGGTCGAAGTGGACGTGGGTGTTGACGACGTGGGTGACATGCAGCCGGGGGTCCATCGCGCGCAGCAGGCCGATGATCTCGCGGCCCTGGCTGGCACTGGCGCGGGTATCGACGAGGACGGCGCCGTCGTGACCGACGACGAGCCCCACGGTGACGTCCCACTGCGGGAAGCGTGCCGTCCACACCCGGTCCGCGATCTCGGTGAACACCCTCCCACCGTATGCCGCCCGGGCCCGGTTGGCCCGGTCAGCGGCGCACGGATACGGCCGAGGTCCGCGACCCGGTCGTGAAGTTCGCCGTGATCGTCGTGCCGGGGTCCAGCCGGTGGGCCGCGGTGAGCCCCCCGGTCATGACGACCGACCCGGCCCGGAGCACCTCGCCGACGGCGGCGAGCGTGTCGACGAGCCAGGCGAGCGCATCAAGCGGGCCACCCATCGCCGCGTCCGCCGTCGCCGTCGCCACCGGGCGGCCGTCGACGTGCAGGTCGACGGCGATGTCGACGGCAGCGACATCCGGCGACAGTGCCGGACCGAGGACGACGCCGGCTGCGGAGGAGAGGTCGGCCGTGTTCGACGGCAGGGTGAACCGGTAGCCGGCCCACGTGCTGTCGACGACCTCCAGGGCCGCACGCACCTCGGCGACGGCGTCCCGCAGGCGCTCCGGGGCCACGGGCCCGCTGACGTCTGCCCCCATGACGAGGGCGATCTCGGGCTCGACGCGGGGATGGCGCAGGCCCTCCGGCAGCGGCTCGCCGTCCCTGCAGACCATGCTGGCGAGCAGGGGTCCGTAGTTCGGGTCGTCGACGCCCATCTGCTCCCGCATCGCCCGGGACGTGTAGCCCAGCTTCCACCCCACGACACCGTCGTCGGGCCGGGCCGAAAGCCACCGGTCGAGGACCCGCCGTTGGACCCGGTATGCCGTCGCGAGCCCCAGGTCCGCCGCCTCGGTACCCGCGTCGAGGAGGTGGCCGTCGCGCCGGGCGGTCCAGATCCGTTCCGCGAGGGCGTCCTCGTCCGACGAGGTGGGCTGCTGCGGTGCCGAGGTGTCGCTCACCCCCCGCACTGAACAGAGGAGGCATACCCGCTGTCAACGGCCGTTCCGCACTCCGGTGCGGGCCCCGTGCGAAGCCACCAGGTGTCGGACCCTGCGCGTAGCGTCATCGGATCGGCCACGGGCGCGAGACCACAGCGCCGTGGAGGGACGCAGGGAAGGGACAGGACATGACAGATCACTCGGGATCGTGGCCGGCGGGGACGCCGTGCTGGGTCGACCTCATGGCCAGTGACATCGAGCGGAGCAAGGCCTTCTACGCCGACCTCCTCGGTTGGAGCTACGGCGAGGGCGCTCCGGAGTTCGGTGGCTACACCAGCGCCCTGGTCGGTGGACGGCAGGTCGCCGGACTCTCCCCGACGATGCCGGGGATGGAGGAGGCCCCGCACGTGTGGTCGGTCTACCTCGGCACCGACGACATCGAGGCGACAGACCGGGCCGCGACGGCGGCCGGAGCCCGGCAGGTCGCCGCGCCGATGGTCGTCGGCCCGCTGGGGTCGATGGCCATGTGGGTCGACCCGGCCGGGGCGTTCTTCGGCGCCTGGCAGCCCGGGCAGCACACCGGGTTCGACGCCGTCGGTGAGGACGGGACGGTCAGCTGGTGTGACCTCATGACGGCGGACTACGGCGCATCGAAGGCGTTCTACGCGGGCCTCTTCGGCTACACCTACGAGGAGGTCGCGATGGGTGGAGCGAGCTATGCGATGTTCTCCGTGCCGGGCGGCGACCGACCGGCCGGCGGCATCGGCGCCCTCGACGAGGACTCGTCGATGACCGGGTGGACGGTGACCTTCCAGCACCCCGACGTCGACGCCGCGGGCGCACACATCACGGCGGCCGGTGGGACGGTCGACCGGGATCCGTACACCTTCGACTACGGCCGGCTCCTCATCGCCCGAGGCCCGGACGGCGAGCAGTTCGGGCTGCTCACACCGGCCCCCGCGGGGTCCGATGGATAGGGGCATCCGCGCAGTTGGCACACTGGCGTCGTGGAGACGCTGACCTTCGACGGTGTGCTCGCTGCGGGAGGGGTCGTCTCGGCGCACCTGCCCCCGACGCCGGCCTGGAGCTACCCGCTGCTCGACGCGCGGGCCGGTTGCCGGGTCGTCGTCAAACACGAGAACGTCCAGCCCACCGGCGCGTTCAAGGTCCGCGGCGGGGTCAACCTCGCCGCGGCACTGCGGGAGCGCGACGACGTCGCCGGGTTGGTCACCGCCTCGACGGGGAACCATGCCCAGTCGATGGCGTATGCCGCGCGGCTCGCCGGCACGCGTGCGGTCGTCGTCGCCCCGGTCGGGTCCCCCGACGTCAAGCTCGGGGCCGTCCGCGGGCTCGGCGCCGAGGTCGTCGTCCATGGCCCGACGATGACCGAGGCCGCGGCGCACGCGCACGCCCTCGCCGAGGCCGACGGGCTGACCTACGTCGACCCGGGCAACGAGCCGCCCATCGTCTACGGCCACGCCACCGTCTACCTCGAGCTGCTGCGCCAGCATCCCGACCTCGAGACGATCTACGTCCCGATCGGCAGCGGGACCGGCGCCGCCGGGGCCTGCCTCGTCCGCGACGCCCTCGCCCCGGGGTGTCGGGTCGTCGGGGTCCAGTCCTCGGCCGCGCCGGCGGCATACCGGTCGTGGACGGCCGGCGAGCTCACCACCGCCCCATGCCGCACGCGGATGAGCGGGTTGGCGACGGGGGTCGGCTTCGCGCTGCCCCAGTCGGTCCTGCGCGAGCGGCTCGACGGCTTCCTCCTCGTCAGCGACGACGACATCGCCGAGGCCGCGGCCCTGCTCGCATCGCACGCGCACACCCTCGCCGAGGGGGCCGGGGCGGCCGCCCTCGCGGGGCTGCTCGCCGACACCGACCGCCCGCAGCGGTGCGCCGTCGTCGTCACCGGGGGCAACGCCACCTCCGAGGAGATCGCCGCGCTGGCCCGGCCCGCCGCCGAGGCGCTGCCATGAAGCTCGTCACCGCGGTCGTCCAGCCGCACAAGGGCGAGGTGGTCCGCGAGGCCCTCGAGGCGCTCGGCGTCAGCGGGATGACGATCACCGAGGTGACCGGCGCGGGGCGGCAGAAGGGGCACACCGAGATCTACCGGGGGGCCGAGTACGACGTCGCCCTCGTCCCCAAGGTCCGGATCGAGGTCGTCGTCACCGACGAGGACGCGGCCGATGTCGTCCGGGCCATCGTCTCCAGCGCACGGACCGGCCGGATCGGCGACGGCAAGGTGTGGGTCTGCACGCTCGACGAGGTGGTCCGGGTCCGCACCGGTGAGAGCGGCGACGGCGCCATCTGACGCGGGTGGCGACACCCTGCCACGAGACGGCAGGATGAGCGGCATGACCGACCGGCCCGGTGGCGCGACGGGGATGCCGTCCGCCCCCGCGCACGCCGACCTGGCTGCCCGGGCCGCTGACCTGCGTCGCCAGGCGGAGGCCGGCCTCACCGAGCTCGCCGATGGCGCCTCGATGTGCACCATCGCCCGGTCGGGTCGGGCCTTCCCCGGCGCGAAGTACCACGAGGGCCGGGCCTACCTCGCCGCCGAGGTGCAGCGCGGCCTGGGCCGGGGAGCGGACGAGGAGGAGGCGCTGGCCGCCGCCGAGCGCCGATGGCTGGCCGTTGCACCGCCGCGGCGCCGAGCGAGCGAGGACTGGGCCGCCTACGGCGAGGGCGGCGACGACGCGCTCGCCGAGCTGCGCGGACCCGCCGACCGCTAGGTGGCCGGTCGGCTGCCCTCGGCCTCGATCCCGACCTCGCCGTGGAAGTCGGGCGTCTCGTCCGGGTCGTCGAACGAGCGGGCGACGACGATGTCGGTCGAGGAGTGCAGCAGGATCGACAGGGCCACCGTGATCGCGACGAGGTGGAAGATCGTCTCGCGGGCGGGGATGGCGTACTCGAGGACGAGGAGCCCGTAGACGACCGACGCGAACCCCTTGGGGCCGAACCAGGCGGCGGCCGCCTTCTCCCGGACCGTCAGGTGGGAGCGCGCGAGCGCGATGACGAGGGCCAAGGGGCGCGCGACCAGGAGGGCGAGGCCGGCGAACACCCAGCCGCCGACCGAGATCTCGCCGAGGAACACCGGGGTGATGAGCGCGCCGAAGACGAGCAGCGCGGCCAGCTTGAAGACCTCGGCGACGAGCTCGCCGAACTCCTCGAAGGTGTCCCGCTGACGTGCGCCGACGGTGGCGACGGTGATCCCGGCGGCGAACGCCGCGAGGAAGAGGTTCGCGTGGGTGACCTCGCCGATCGCGAGGACGAGCAGCCCGATGGCCAGGGCGTTGAGCGCCTCGTACTTGCCGGCGGCCTCGAAGAAGCGCGACTGCTCGACCTTGATGGCGAGGTAGGGGATGACGACGCCGATGACCAGCCCGCCGACGAGCTCGAGGGCGACCAGGGTGAAGTGCCGCTCGCTTCCCGAGGCCAGGCTTAGCAGGACGATGACGAA
>CAYPYK010000141.1:0-8650 GCA_964414665.1 uncultured Intrasporangiaceae bacterium
CAGGCCGGGTAGTGCCCTGGCTGGTTGGGGTCGATGACGTAGAGGACCGACATGAAGGCCACCGCGCCACTCCCGGCGAGCAGGGGGAGCCGCATCCGGATGCCCCTGCTCGCCGCAGGGGCGTGCAGGGGCGCCGGACGCTCGACAGCCTCCAGGTGAGGCGCCGTGTCGGTCGTCATCAGCCGGTCGTGCTCGAGGACAGCACACCCCCGAGGATGATGATGAAGTAGATGACCAGCGCAGCGATGCCGAGGGCCAGAGCGATGAAGGCGAACCGCTTGGCCTTTGCCGCGGCCTCCACCGCACCGGCCTGGTCGCCGGCGTTCCACTTGCCGTTGACCTGGGCGGCGAAGACGACGGCCGGGATGCCGATCGGCCAGCAGCACAGCAGGCTGACGATGGCCAGCGCGAGGTTGTTGCTGGGGGGCGGTGCGCCGTAGCCACCGGGGGGCGGTGCGCCGTAGCCACCGGGGGGCGGTGCGCCGTAGCCACCGGGAGGCGGAGGCGGAGGCGGGGGCGGAGGCGTCGAGCCGTAGTCGGACATGCGTTCCCTCTCTGGTATGCACCGCGGCAGCCGGTGCCGCGTTGTGCGCTGCAAATCCTTCCACAGAGCGTTCGCGGCGGCACGGAGAACACACACCCGGAAGGCCCCGGCGGCCTGGGCCGCGTCGCCCGCACGTGCCTACCGTCCCAGCCCCGGCGGCTGGCGTCCGCCTCGGTCTGTCGACGCTGCCGGTCAGGACCGGCGGCGCGAGACCTCGTAGAGAACGACCCCGGTGGCCACGCCGGCGTTGAGCGACTCCATCTCGCCGCTCATCGGGACAGACACGATCTGGTCGCAGGTCTCGCGCACCAGCCGGGACAGTCCCTTGCCCTCGGACCCGACGACGACGACGAGCGGCTCGTCGACGAGCTGGAGGTCGGGCAGGGCGACGTCCCCGTCCATGTCGAGGCCGATCACGAAGAAGCCCGCCTTGCGGAAGTCCTGGAGGGCCCTGGTGAGGTTGGTCGCCCGGGCCACCGGGACCCGGGCGGCCGCCCCGGCCGAGGTCTTCCACGCGGAGGCCGTGACGCCTGCGCTGCGCCGCTCCGGCACGACGACGCCGTGCCCGCCGAACGCCGCGACCGACCGGATGACCGCCCCGAGGTTGCGGGGGTCGGTGATGCCGTCGAGCGCGACGACGAGAGGAACCCCCGGTCGGTCCGAGTCGATGAGGTCGCCGGGGTGGGCATAGGAGTACGGGGGCACCTGAACCGCCAGCCCCTGGTGGACCGCACCGTCGGTGAGCCGGTCGAGCTCGCCGCGAGGGGTCTCCAGGACGGGTATGCCGCGCTCCCCCGCGGTCTTGAGCGCCTCACGGACGCGGTCGTCGCTGTCCACGCGCCCAGCGACATACATCGTCGTGACCGGAACCTCGGCACGCAGCGCCTCGACGACGGCGTTGCGTCCGGCGACGATCTCGCTGGCGCCCCCGCTCTTGCGGCCCCGTTGTGCCGCTCCGCGTCCGGTCGAGGACGAGGTGGCGCTGCGGAATGCCTTGTGGTGAGGGCGGTCCTCGGCGCGTGGCGTCGGACCCTTGCCCTCCAGACCCTTGCGGCGTTGTCCCCCCGTGCCGACGAGGGCGCCCTTCTTGCTGCCGGGCCCGCGCACGGCGCCTCGCCGCTGGGAGTTGCCCGCCATCTCAGTCCCCCTTCGTCCGGGCGAGCGACCATCGCGCGCCCCCTGCGGTGTCCTCGACGACGACACCGGCCTCGGTCAGCCCGTCGCGGATCGCGTCCGCTGTCGGGTAGTCGCGGGCCGACCGGGCCGCCTCCCGGGCCGCGATGCGCTCTCGGACCAGCACGTTCAGCGCCGACATCGCCTCCGAGCCACCGGTGTCTGCCGCGCCCCACGACGGGCTGAGCGGGTTGACCCCGAGCACCTCGGTCATCGCGACGACGACCCGGGCGATGCCGTCGGCCACCTCGGTGTCGCCGTCGTCGAGGGCCGTGTTCCCGGCCCGGACCTGCTCGTGGACCACCGCGAGCGCACCGGACACCCCGAGGTCGTCGTCCATCGACTCGGCGAACTCCTCGGGCAGCTCCTCCTCGCCCCTGGGGACCGCGGTGCCCACGCCCGGCAGAGCCCGGTGCAGGAAGCCCTCGATCCGCTCCACCGCGGCGTCGGACTCCTCGATCGAGCCCTCGTGGTACTCGATCGTCGAGCGGTAGTGCGCGGCGGTGAGGTAGTAGCGCACGGCGAGCGGCCGGTACCGCTTGGTCACCTCGCTCACCCGCAGGGAGTTGCCGAGCGACTTGCTCATCTTCTCGCCGCCGGTGGTCACCCACGCGTTGTGCAGCCAGTAGCCCGCGAAGCCCAGCCCGGCCGCCCGGGACTGCGCCTGCTCGTTCTCGTGGTGCGGAAAGCGCAGGTCGACGCCACCACCGTGGATGTCGAAGGTGTCGCCGAGGTACTTGCGCGCCATCGCCGAGCACTCGAGGTGCCAGCCGGGCCGGCCCTCGCCGAACGGCGTGGGCCAGGACGCCGTCGAGGGCTCGCCGACCTTGTGCCCCTTCCACAGGGCGAAGTCGCGGGGGTCGCGCTTCCCGCGCGGGTCGGCGTCCTCCGCCGCCGCCATGTCCTCCAGGCGCTGGTGGGTCAGCTCGCCGTATGCCGGCCAGCTGCGGACGTCGAAGTAGACGTCGCCACTGCCGTCGGCGGCGGCGTACGCGTGCTCCTTCGCGACAAGGGTCTGCATGAGCGAGACCATCTCGGGCACATGCCCCGTCGCCCGGGGTTCGTAGGTCGGCGGAAGCACGCCGAGAGCCTCGAGCGCCACCGCCGTCTCCTTCTCGTTCCGGTAGGACACGGCATACCAGGGCTCTCCGCTCTCGGCCGACGTGGCGAGGATCTTGTCGTCGATGTCGGTGACGTTGCGGATGAGCGTGACGTCGTAGCCGTGGCCGGTCTGCAGCCACCGGCGCAGCACGTCGAACGCGACGGCGAACCGGACGTGACCGAGATGCGGCGGGGCCTGGGTCGTGAGCCCACAGATGTAGATGCCGACCTTGCCGGGCACCACGGGGACGAAGTCGCGCAGCTCGCGCAACCTGGAGTCGAACAGTCTGAGGGTCACCCGCAAAGGCTACCGGCGGCGGGCACCCGTCCCCGACGCGCGCCCGCGAGGTAGGCCGCCGCCTGCTCGTCGACGGTTAGGGGGTGCCCTCGGCAGCGGGACGAGCGCACCGAGCAGCGTTCGTCTGGGGACGCCGTACACCCCCACCGGGCGGTCAGGTCTGGCGCGGCAGGACCAGGGCCGTGGCGATGGCGGCGAGCCCCTCGCCGCGGCCGGTGAGACCGAGCCCGTCGCTCGTCGTGCCGCTGACGGACACCGGGGCGCCGATCGCGTCGCTCATCGCCCGCTCGGCCTCCGACCGACGGGTGCCGATCCTCGGACGGTTGCCGATGACCTGGATCGCGACGTTGCCGATCTCGAAACCCGCCTCGCGCACGAGCCGGGCCGTCTCGGTGAGGAACACGGTCCCGCCCGCCCCGGAGAGCTCCGGCCGCGAGGTCCCGAAGTGGGCACCCAGGTCGCCGATGCCGGCCGCCGACAGCATCGCGTCGCAGGCGGCGTGCGCGGCGACGTCGCCGTCGGAGTGGCCCTCGAGCGCGGGCTCCCCCGGCCACGAGAGGCAGGCGATCCACAGCTCGCGCTCGGACTCTGGCGCGGCATACCCGTGGACGTCGACGCCGATCCCCACCCGCGGCGAACGCCGGTCGATGGCCGCTGCGTCAGGCACCGTGCTCACCTCGCCCCATCTCGACCGCCCTCCCCTAACCTCTGCTAGCAGAGGTTAGGGGACCAAGCACAGGTTGCAGCCTCTGCTCGGTCACATAACCTCTGCTAGCAGAGGTTAGGGGACCGGGACCGGGGCTGGGATGGGGCCACCGCGGTGGGGTCACGCGGTGGAGTCGAGCAGTCGCGCGGCGTGCTGAAGGTCGGCCGGAGTCGTGATCTTGAACGCCAGCGGGTCGCCGGCCACGACCCGGACGTGGTAGCCGCTCGCCTCGACCAGGGCGGCGTCGTCGGTGGCCACCTGGGCCGACGCGTATGCCGCGACCAGGACGTCGCGCGCGAACCCCTGCGGAGTCTGGATGGCCCGCAGGGACGAGCGGTCGGGCGTCCCGGTGACGAGCCCGTCGGCGTCGACGGACTTGACCGTGTCGACCACCGGGAGACCGGGGACCACCCCCGCGTCCCCGGCGCGGACCGCGCCGATCACCCGCTCGAAGACCTCGGGCGGGGTGAGGCAGCGCGCGGCGTCATGGACGAGCACGACGTCGCACGTGTCGTCGAGGACCGCGAGCCCGGCCGCCACCGAGTCGGTGCGCTCGGCGCCCCCGGCGACGACGACGAGCAGCGGGTCCGCGGCATAGCGCCCGGCGAGCTCGGCCACCCGCCCGGCCGGCGCGACGAGGACGACCTGGCCGACGTCGCGCACCGCGCGCACCCCGCTGACGGCGTGGTCGACGAGCTGGGCGCCGCCGATGGTGACGAACGCCTTGGGCACCTCGCCGCCGAGCCGAGACCCGGCGCCGGCCGCCACGACGACGACGCCGACACTGCCCGGGGCAGCATCGGCGTCGGTCACGTCAGTGCAGGGCGCGCAGGGCGCCGGTCAGGACGCGAGGACCTCGTCGAGGATCGTCTCGGCCTTGTCCTCGTCGGTCTTCTCGGCGAGCGCCAGCTCGGAGACGAGGATCTGCCGGGCCTTGGCCAGCATCCGCTTCTCGCCGGCCGACAGGCCACGGTCCTTGTCGCGACGCCACAGGTCGCGGACGACCTCGGCGACCTTGATGACGTCACCGGAGGCCAGCTTCTCGAGGTTGGCCTTGAAGCGGCGTGACCAGTTGGTCGGCTCCTCCGCGTAGGGGGCCCGCAGAACCTCGAAGACCTTGTCCAGGCCCTCCTTGGAGACGACGTCCCGGACGCCGACCAGATCACAGTTCTCTGCAGGAACCTCGATGTCGAGGTTGCCCTGCGCCACCTTGAGCTTGAGATAGAGCTTCTCGACGCCGCGGACAGTTCGGTTGTTGATCTCTACGATGCGCGCTGCCCCGTGGTGGGGGTATACGACAGTTTCGCCGACCTTGAAGACCATGTGCTGTTTTCCCCTTTCGCGACCTGAAGGGTACCACGCAGACCTGGACACCCGGAATCCCGGGCGAAACCGTCTGTGCAGGTCAGGGCCCCCAAAGGGGTTCTCCGGGAACGAGTTCGGGGGTTGACACAGCCGTCTGCGCGTGCATCCAGGGGCCGCCTGGCCCGACGTCAGCGCCCCCACCCGGAGCCCTCGCCGACGGCGAGCACGCATGCCCGGGCCGGCACGACGGACCGGCCCCGGCCACCGGCGACGCCCTGAGCGTGGGTGCGGCTACGCTGTCCCCCGTGACTACCCGACCCGCTCCGGCCAGGACCACCGCGCTCCGGTTGGCCGCCGCGACCGCGGCCGTCGCCGGCTCGCTCGTCCTCGGTGGCTGCTCGATGCTCTCGCCGGTGCAGACCAACAGCAACGTCCAGACCGCCGACGGCGTCCCCGTCGACCTGGGCTCGATCCAGATCCGCGACCTGCTCATCATCGCCGCGGACCAGGGCGGGCCCGGCGTCCTCGTCGGACAGGTCGTCAACCAGGGGACGGCGACGACGAAGGTCGACTTCGCCAGCGCCGGAGCCACCTCGACCAGCGACGTCGTCAGCACCGACGTCCCGGCGAACGACTCGGTCACCTTGTCGACGTCCTCGACACAGCTCACCCTTCCGTCGGTCTCGACCGCCCCCGGTGGCCTGATGAGCCTCCAGGTGCACACCGCCGACCACGGGGTGAACACGGTCCAGGTGCCGGTCCTGCCCCCCGAGGGTCTCTACGGCGGCGAGTCGCCGACCGCCTCGCCGAGCCCGTAGGTGTCGCCCGGCTGAGCCCGGGCGACCTCACGCCTCGAGCTTGTAGCCCAGCCCGCGGACGGTGACGATGTGCTGCGGGCTGGCGGGGTCCGGCTCGAGCTTGGCCCGCAGCCGCTTGACGTGCACGTCGAGGGTCTTGGTGTCCCCCACGTAGTCGCTGCCCCAGACCCGGTCCATGAGCTGCATCCGGGTCAGGACGCGGCCGGCGTTGCGCAACAGCATCTCGAGCAGCTCGAACTCCTTGAGCGGCAACGCCACTGACTCGCCGTCGATGGTGACCGTATGCCGCTCGACGTCCATCCGCACCGGCCCGGCCTCGAGCGTCCCAGGCGACAGGTCCTCGCCCTCGCCGAGGCGGCGCAGCACGGCCTTGACCCGGGCGAGCAGCTCACGCGACGAGTAGGGCTTGGTGACGTAGTCGTCGGCGCCGAGCTCGAGACCGACGACCTTGTCGATCTCGCTGTCCTTTGCCGTCAGCATGATGACCGGCACGTTGGATCGCTGACGCAGGGCGCGGCATACGTCCACGCCGGACAGGCCGGGAAGCATGAGGTCGAGCAGCACGAGGTCCGCGCCGCGGCGGTCGAACTCGGTGAGGCCGTCGGGGCCGGTCTCGGCCACCGTGACGTCGTAGCCCTCCTTGGTGAGCAGGTAGGACAACGGGTCCGAGAACGACACCTCGTCCTCGACGACCAGGATCCTCGTCATGTGGCGGGCCCTCCTTGGGTGGAGCCGGCGCGGGCGCGCTCGGTCGTGGGCGCCGCCGGGGCGGGGCGCTCGGGTTCGGGGGCCGAGGGCAGGGTGATCGTGAACGTCGACCCGTGCCCCTCCTCGCTCCAGACGCTGACGTCGCCGCCGTGGGTGGCGCAGACGTGCTTGACGATGGCCAGGCCGAGGCCCGTTCCGCCGGTGGCCCGGGATCGGGCGGGGTCGACGCGGTAGAACCGCTCGAAGATCCGCTCCTGCTCCGAGGCCGGTATGCCGTGCCCCTGGTCCGAGACCGTCACCTCGACGCTGTCGTTGCGCCGCCGCGCGGCAACAGCGACCCGGGTCCCGGGGTCGGAGTAGTTGACGGCGTTGGAGATGAGGTTGCCGACGGCCGTCGAGAGCAGGTCGGCGTCGCCGAAGACGCGCAGGTCGGGGTCCGTCGAGACCTCGATGGCGATGCCCGTGGCCTCGGCCCGGACCCGGACGCGGTCGGTGGCGTCGGCGACGACCGCCCCGATGTCGACGAGGTGCGGCTCGTGCAGGGTATCGGCCACCTGGAGGCGGGATAGGTCGACGATGTCCTGGACCAGCCTGGTGAGCCGGGTCGACTCGTGCTGGATGCGCTCGGCGAAGCGCTCGACGGCCTGCGGGTCGTCCTTGGCGTCCTGGATCGCCTCGGCGAGCAGCGCGATACCACCGACGGGCGTCTTCAGCTCGTGGCTGATGTTCGCGACGAAGTCGCGGCGGACCTCCTCGACGCGACGCGCCTGAGTGTGGTCCTCAGCGAGCACGAGGACCTGAGAGGCCCCCAGGGGGGCCACGCGGGCGCGCATGACGGCGGCGCTCACCGGCCCACGGGACAGCTCGAGCTCGATCTCGCGGATCACCCCGTCGCGACGGGTCTGGCGGGCCAGGTCGCGCAGCTCGCCGTAGACCAGCTCGCCGTGGCGGACCAGCCCGTAGGACACCGCGGACGCGGAGGTGTTGACGACGGCGTCCGAGGCGTCGAGGACGATGGCGACCGAACGCAGCACGGCGAGCACGTCGGACAGGCCGGGGGGCACGGCGCTCGGTGCGGCGTCGGGGATGGCGCTCTGGGTGAGCTCCGAGTAGCGTGCCGCGATGACGGCCGCGGCGCCCAGCGCCAGGCCGACACCCCCACCGACCAACGCGGCAACCGTCGGGTCCACGGGACCAGGGTAGACGGGCAACCGGCACACCCGAGCCGCCGAGCGCGCTCCGCGCGAGCCCGACGCCAGATGTTCACCTCGGGTCCGGCGTCAGTTCACCGCTGCGTGCCAGGCTGCGGCACCGACGGACCATGATGGACCCCACAGCCCGGCCCCACCACGGACGAAGGACAGAATGCGCGAAGTCTTCCACGAGGAGCTCGGCCGCGTGACGGCCGACCTGGTCGACATGACCCGGCTCGCCCGGTCCGCCATGTCTCGGGCGACCACCGCCCTGCTCGACGCGGACCTCCAGCTCGCCGAGTCGGTGATCGCCGCCGACACCGAGATCGACAAGCTGCGCGAGCAGCTCGACCTGCTCTCCATCGACCTCCTGGCCCGCCAGCAGCCCGTCGCGACCGACCTGCGGATGGTCGTCACGAGCATGCGGATGAGCGCCGACATCGAACGGATGGGCGACCTCGCCCGGCACGTCGCCCAGGTCGCCCGGCTGCGCTACCCCAGCTCCGCCGTCCCGGCCGAGCTGCGGGCCACCCTCCTGCAGATGGGACAGGTGGCCGAGCGGATCGTGACCAAGGTCGGCTCGATCATCGCCGCCCGCGACGTCGAGGCCGCCCGGCTCATCGAGAAGGCCGACGACGAGATGGACGCGCTGCACCGCGAGCTGTTCCGCCGGCTCGAGGACGGCACCTGGGCGCACGGTACCGAGACGGCGGTCGACATCACCCTGCTCGGGCGCTACTACGAGCGCTACGCCGACCACGCCGTGTCGATCGCCCGCCGCGTGGTCTACCTGGTCACCGGCGA
>CAYPYK010000142.1:0-5667 GCA_964414665.1 uncultured Intrasporangiaceae bacterium
GGACTTCCTCACCGCATC
This sequence comes from uncultured Intrasporangiaceae bacterium, assembly GCA_964414665.1. Lineage (GTDB taxonomy): Bacteria > Actinomycetota > Actinomycetes > Actinomycetales > Dermatophilaceae > CAVSJJ01. The sequence goes on from CAYPYK010000142.1 coordinate 19, forward strand.
CCCGGCGGACATCGCCACCTTGTGGCGGTCGCTCGGCGTGGCCGTGACGAAGGTCCGCCAGGGAACGCCACCGGCGAAGGACTGGCTGACCGGGAAGACCTTGACCTACGACCTGCAGCACCAGGACGTCGTCTTCCTCGTGGACGGGCAGGGCCACGAGCGTTGGCTCGAGGAGGGCACGCCGGCGACCCTCGGGCAGCAGCCGCCGACCGTGCTGAAGGGGTACCTCAGCGCGCAGGGGCAGGCCAACCTCGCCTCCCCGCAGGGTGCGACGTGGACGGTCGCCGACATCGAGGGTGCGCTGACCTGGCTCACCGGGACCCCCGTGGGCTGACGGGCCCGCCTCGCGCCTGCGCCGGGGTGCCGGCCCGGGCCGACGCGGCTCAGGCGCAGAACTCGTTGCCCTCGGGGTCACGCAGGACGGCCCAGTGCACCCCGAGGTCGGTGTGCTCCTCGACCCGGGTCGCCCCGAGTGCCTCGAGCCGGGCGACGGCGACCGCCACGCGCCTGCGCTGCTCCTCGAGCGGGACCGACGGCCCACCCCCGGCGAGCAGGTCGATGTGGACGCGGTTCTTGACGGTCTTGGGCTCGAGGACCCGCTGGAAGAAGATCCGCGGGTGCCCCTGCGCCTCGATGGCGGAGGCGTCGTTCCAGCGATCCTCGGGCACCGCCTGGGCCCGGAGGAACGCCGGCCAGTCGGCGAAGCCGCCCGGCGGGCCCGGCACGGCGTACCCCCGCTCGGCGAGCGCGGCCGTCCAGAACTCAGCCTGCGCGGCGGGGTCGGCGGCGTCGAAGACGACCTGGATCGGGGTGCGGGATCGGTCCATGGCGGCAGTCTGCCGCTGGGCACCGACACCCGCGTGACCACGGCGAGTCGGGGAACAATCCGCAGAGGGGGGAACAAGCCATAGACTTGAGTCGTTTACACTCATGAATACCGAGTGAAGGATCAGCAATGCAAGCACGGCAGTCCCGAGAACTGCACACCGACCCCATCCACCAGTCCGTTCACACCCGGAGGTACACCATGGCAACCACGTTCGACCCCTTCCGCGAGATGGACCGCTTCTTCTCCGCGGCTACCCGCACCCCCGCGTCCACGGCGATGCCGATGGACCTCTACCGCGATGGCGAGCACTTCGTCGCGTGCATCGACCTGCCCGGCGTCGACCCGAGCACGATCGATGTCGACGTCGAGGACCGCACGATGACCGTGCGCGCCCAGCGGCGCACCGAGCGGGACAAGGACGTCCAGTGGCTCTCGCACGAGCGGCCCAGCGGTACCTTCGCCCGCCAGTTGACCCTCGGCTACGGCGTCGCGCTGGACATGATCGAGGCCGAGTACGCCGACGGCGTGCTCACCCTCACCATCCCGGTCTCCGAGGAGGCCAAGCCGCGCAAGATCACCGTGGCCCACGGCGCCGACCGCCAGAGCATCGAGTCGACGGTCTCGCCCTGATCGCGGCGTCGGCGGAGCCGACCCGCAGGGGGCGCCGGCCGCCGACGGACCCGGACGGCCCCGGACGCTGGTGCGCCCGGGGCCGTTGCGCATCCGGCCCGCCACGGCACAGGCCCGCCGCCGCTCGACGGCGGACCCGGCCGCGAGGTCACTCGTAGTCGGGCCAGGCCGCGAGGTCACTCGTAGTCGGGCCCGGCGGACAGCTCGTGCGGCTCGGCCTCGTCGTCGTCCTCGCCGAGGTCCTGGTGCTGTTCCACCACGTCGGCCTCGTCGGCCTCTGTCGGGAACGCCATGAGGTCCTCGCCCAGGGCGGCAGCCTCCGCGCCGGCCTCAGCGACCCGGGCCTCCTCGGCCCGCTGGAAGGTCCCGGCGTCGGTCCAGTCGTCGGGGTCCTGATGCGCCGCGTCGCCGGGGCGACCGGAGTCTGGTGTCGTCGTTCGCATCGTGTCGAACCTCCTCGATCCGCACTGCAGCTCGAAGATCTCCTGGTCCCTCGACTGTACCCGCGCACCGGGCAAGCCCGCCTCCTCCAGGCCCGCCTCCTCGACGTCAGCCCAGGACGGGCGTTGGCAGAGGCAGGACCGCGCCGCGCGGTCCGGGACGGCCTTCGCACACCGGTGTGAGCTAGCCTGCGCCGCATGCCCCCGGGTCACTCGCACACCGCAGTGCAGGTGAGCGACGACGCGGCCCACGTCTCGTGGCGGAGCTGGCCCAGCCTGGTCCTCCTCGGGCTGCTCGGGGCCGCCCTCATCGCCACCGTCGTGGCCGTCGCCGTGCTGTGGCCCTCGGCCGACCAGGTCCGCCACATCGCCCAGGGGAGCGCCTACGCCGCCCCGGGCTGGTGACGTCGTCGAGCTCGTCGCCACCCCCGCGACCTCGTCGACGCCGGCCGGCTACACCTTCCTCGGGGTCGAGCGGGCACTGCCGGTCGGCCTGCTCGCCCTCGTCTTCGCCGTCGTCCTCGTCGCGGTCGCCCGGCTGCGCGGACTGCTGTCCCTTGTCGGCCTCGCCGTCGGTGGAGGGGTCGTCGTCGTCTTCGTCCTGCCGGCGCTCATCGTCGGTCACTCGGGCGTCGCGGTCGCGCTCGCCGGGTCCGCCGCCATCATGTTCGTCGTCCTCTACACGACCCACGGCGTCTCGCTGCGCACGAGCACGGCGCTCGCCGGCACCGTCGCCGGGCTGCTGGTCACCGCCGCCGTCGGGTCGCTCGCCGTGGGGGCGACCCGGCTGAGCGGGGTCGGCGACGACGACAGCGCGACCTTGTCCGTGCTCACCGGCAACATCGACATGCACGCCCTGTTCGCGGCGGCTGTCATCATCGCCGGCCTCGGCGTCCTCAACGACGTGACGATCACCCAGGCCTCGGCCGTCTGGGAGCTGAGGGCGCTCGTCCCGGACCTCCCGCGCCGCCACCTGTTCGCCCGGGCCATGCGGATCGGGCGCGACCACATCGCCTCGACGGTCTACACCATCGTCTTCGTGTATGCCGGCGGGGCGCTGCCCGTCCTGCTGCTCATCACGCTCTACGACCGGACCGGTGCCGAGCTGCTCAGCAGCGAGTCGATCGGCGAGGAGGTCGTCAGGACCCTGGCCTCGAGCATCGGGCTCGTCCTCGCGGTGCCGCTGACGACGCTCATCGCGACCCTCGTGTCCGCCCCGACGGTCGGTTCCCCCGACCGGGCCGGTGACCGCCGGGGCGGACGGCACGGGCACGGCAGGGGCCGCGCGAGCCCGGGCTGAGCCGCCGTGCGGGGGCTCAGCCCGGGCTGAGCCGCCGTGCGGGGGCGTGGCACTGTGGCGCACGGCATACCGGCCGGGCCCGTGCGGTGGAAAGATCGAGCGGGAGAGAGAGGTGCCGCCATGAGGACCACCAAGGACGCGGCGAGGGAGTTCCTGGCCAGCCGGCGGATCGCGGTGACGGGGGTGTCCCACGCGCCGAAGGGGCACGGCAGCAACGCCGTCTACACGTTCCTGCGCACCAACGGCTACGAGGTGTTCGCCGTCAACCCGAGCGTCGAGACCGTCGAGGGCGACCCGGCCTACTCCGACCTGCACTCCATCTCCGGCGGGGTCGACGCGGTCGTCATCGGGACCGCGCCGCAGCACGCCGAGGCCACGATGCAGGAGGCCGCCGAGCTCGGCATCGACAAGGTGTGGATGCACAGGTCGTTCGGGAGCGGAAGCGTCTCGACGACCGCGGCGGTCTGGGGGCGCGAGCGGGGCATCACCGTCATCGACGGCGGCTGCCCACTCATGTTCGCCGAGGCCGGCGACCGGGGCCACAAGGTGATGTGCCGGGTCCTCACCTGGACCGGGAAGGTGCCCCGCACCGTCTGAGTCCGCTCCGGCCGCGCCCGGCGCCGACGAGGGGTGGCAGTCCGCCCCTTCAGGGCGGCTGATGGGGCGGATCCCCACCCTTGACGGGTCAGCGCCTCCGATGCCGCGCCGGGGCGGGCTCAGTCGGTCGGCTCCTGCGGGGTGACCACCCACGCCGAGAACACCGGTATGCCGTCCCACGGGTCCGGCTTGTGGGCCCGGGGGGCGACCGGGCGGGCGACGGCGACGACGGCATACGGGTGGGGGAAGCGCAGGTGTCCGACGCGCACGGTGACCTCGTGCTGTTCTATGACGGCCGCCACCCGCCCCGCGATCGAGGTGACCGCCGCCGCCTCGAACCCCACCCGGTGGTAGCGCGCCACGGCCGACTGCTTGGCGTCGACGGCCAGCTCAGGCTGGTCGACCAGCCGGGCGAGGACGTCGCCGGCGGCAGCGAACCCCAGGCCTGGATCGGCGCTCAGGTCGAGCTCGGTCCGGGCGGACCAGGCCGGGAGGGTCACGTCGGCGATCCGGCCGCCGCGGACCTCGTGGGGCTTGGCGACGTCGACGACCTCGCCGATGGTCCACGCCGGGGACTCGCCCAGTGCCAGCTCGCGCAGCGGAACGCGCACCGGTGCCGCAGACGCGAGCTCGTGGGCGGCGGCGACCACGTCGGCGGCCGGCACGTCGGCGTCGGCGACGACGGAGAGCACGTCGAGTCCCTCGGCCCGCGCGACGTGGACGGCGACCCGGCCCACCGGCGAGTCGGCGACCCAGGCATCGTGGCCGGGTCCTGGGCAGGCCTGCAGGGCGCGCGCCACCGAGGTCCGGAACGGTCCGGGCCCCAACCCGTCCGCGGCGGTCACCCGGAACGGGACCCGCCAGCCCACCCTGCAGGCCAGGGCGTTGGCGAGGGTGACGATCAGGGTGGGGTCGTCGAGCCGCACCGGGTAGGTCTCGATGAGCCCGAGGGTGCGGTTGCGCGCCCACTCGTCGGCCTCGGCCTGGGTGGGCAACGGGCCCGAGCTCACCCCGCCCGGGAGGGCTGCGACGAAGGCCTGGACCCGTTCGGAGAGCCGCTCCTCGCGGAACCACGCCGCGACGGCGCTCAGGACGACAGGGTGGGGCGAGGCGGCCAGCGCGTCGGCCAGCGCCAAGGCCTGCTCGCGCGGCATGCCGAGGCGCTCGTCGAGCGCGTGGGCCGCGTCCTCACCGGTCGCCGCGCGGGCGACGGTCGCCAGCAGCAGCCACACCCCGAGCGGCGATGTCACCCGGTGCGGGTCGCCGGGCAGCCCGTGCAGGAGCCGTGCCGCGGCGGTCAGCGCTCGGTGCAGGTCGGGTATCACGTCACTGGTCGCCCTCGCGCAGGAGCTGCCCCGTCGACAGGTAGTGGTTCATCGACCTCTCCCACCAGCGCAGGTCCTGCTCGAACCGGGCGGGTGCCCAGCGGTCGACCACCTGTGGTGCGACATCGGCCGAGAGGGGGACCACGGCGTAGCGGATGTGCACGTCGCTTGCGCCGGACGCGTTCTCGGACACCATGATCCGCAACATCGTGGCGTCCACGTCGGGCGTCACGCGGGCGAACTCGACCACTGCCGCCTCCGGGTCGTGCGTCGTGATGACCCACGTCGTCGCCGGGTGGTCGCGGTGGCGGGTACGGAACACGCAGCCCGGCTCGGCCACGCCGGACCGGGAGTGCACCATCTCGCAGCCCTCGGCCCAGCCGTCGAGCCACTCGCCCTCGCGGACGGGACAGAGCAGGGGGAAGACGGCGCTGGGCGCGGCGTCGATGTGCTGGGTGTACTCGCGGATGAGCGGCAGGGCGCCGGCCGTCACGGCAGGTCCGCCAGGCCGGGCAGGGCGCCGGCGCC
>CAYPYK010000142.1:5767-8629 GCA_964414665.1 uncultured Intrasporangiaceae bacterium
GGCAGGGCGCCGGCCGTCACGGCAGGTCCGCCAGGCCGGGCAGGGCGCCGGCGCCGGGTGGGCTCGCGACCACGCCGTGCGTGGCGAGGGCGCCGACGACGGCGTCGACATCGTGGACGGGGAACACCCACAGGCGGCTCGGCTCCAGGGCGACCGGGCTGGCCAGGAGCCGGCCCGTCGGCAGCCGCCGACGCGGCGGCGGGAAGGCGACCCGGGCCTGGTCGACCGCGAGCACGAGGTGGCCGGGGGCCGTGGGGGAGGGGTAGAAGCCCCAGGCGAAGCTCACCTGCCCGTACCGGCCACCGGGGCTGGTCGCCCGTCGCACCAGCTCGCGGCGGGTCGCGTCGGCCGTGACGACCCAGGCCTGGCGGATCGCGGGGTAGGGGGCGAACAGGGGCACCCGGGTGGCCCTGCCGACGCTACCGGGGTCGTTGCCGACCTCGTCGGGGCTCGCGCCGCGCGCGCCGAAGTGCACCCCCCAGTCGTCGACGACGAGGTCGACCTTCCACCAGTGCAGCAGCGGCTTGGCGACACCGACGACGAGCAGGAGCACCCCGACCACGCCCACGACGACCCACAGTGCAGCAGGCCCCGAGCGGGCCGGCCCGAGGGCGAGGAGGACCGCGACCACCCCGACCGTGGCGCGCATGGCGACCGACGAGGTCTGCAGTCCGGGGCTGCGTTGGCGCAGGGCCGAGCCGGGGCTCGTCGTCATCGGCCGGCCAGCTCCGCCGCGGCGGCGACCTCGAGCGCGCCGGTCGCCGCGCCCACGGGCGCTGCGCAGATGCCGCCGTGGGCCGAGGTGCCCGCGGAAACGAGTGTCCGAGCCGCCGCTACCGGGTCGCGGCTCGCCGCCATGGTCGCCGCCGTCGTGTTGACGGCCCCAGTATCCGCATCGAACCCCATGGCGGACCAGGGTAGTTCGCCGACGTGGGCGCCGGCGCCGGCCCGGGCCCTCGGACGGGTGGGAACATTCGGCACCTCCCAAGAGTTGAGCCAAGTGAACGCAAGTTTGCCGCCGCCGGTTTGCTCACGGCATACGGTCACCGCTAACTTGAGTCACAACAACTCAACCCCGGCCCCGTGCCGGACCCCGGACCACAAGGAGACACCCACCATGGCACGTGCGGTCGGAATCGACCTCGGTACCACCAACTCGGCCGTCGCCGTCCTCGAGGGCGGCGAGCCCACCATCATCGCGAACGCCGAGGGCGGTCGCACGACGCCGTCCGTCGTCGCGTTCTCCAAGGGTGGTGAGGTCCTCGTCGGCGAGATCGCCAAGCGCCAGGCCGTCACCAATGCGGACCGGACGATCCGGTCGGTCAAGCGGCACATGGGCACCGACTGGAAGTCCGAGGACATCGACGGCAAGCACTACAACGCCCAGGAGATCAGCGCCCGCATCCTGCAGAAGCTCAAGCGCGACGCAGAGTCCTACCTCGGCGAGAGCGTCACCGACGCCGTCGTCACCGTGCCGGCGTACTTCGACGACCACGAGCGCCAGGCCACCAAGGAGGCCGGCGAGATCGCGGGCCTCAACGTCCTGCGCATCATCAACGAGCCGACCGCGGCCGCTCTCGCCTACGGGCTCGACAAGGGCAAGGAGGACGAGCTCATCCTCGTCTTCGACCTCGGCGGCGGAACCTTCGACGTCTCCCTCCTCGAGGTCGGCAAGGACCCCGAGGACGGGTTCTCGACGATCCAGGTCAAGGCGACGAGCGGCGACAACAAGCTCGGCGGCGACGACTGGGACGACCGGATCGTCCAGCATCTGCTGACGACGGTGAAGAACTCCTCCGGCATCGACCTGGCCAAGGACAAGATCGCCATGCAGCGGCTGCGCGACGCCTCGGAACAGGCCAAGAAGGAGCTCTCCGGCGCGTCGAGCACGAACCTCTCGCTGCAGTACCTCTCGATGTCCGAGAACGGCCCGATCCACCTCGACGAGACCCTCTCTCGCGCCCAGTTCGAGCAGATGACCAAGGACCTGCTCGACCGGACCCGGCAGCCGTTCCAGACCGTGATAAAGGATGCCGGGATCTCGCTCAGCGACATCTCGCACGTCGTCCTCGTGGGCGGCTCGACCCGGATGCCCGCCGTGTCCGAGCTCGTCAAGGAGCTCACCGGCGGCCAGGAGCCCAACAAGGGCGTCAACCCCGACGAGGTCGTCGCGCTCGGCGCGTCCCTCCAGGCCGGGGTGCTCAAGGGCGAGCGCAAGGACGTCCTGCTCATCGACGTCACGCCGCTCTCGCTCGGTATCGAGACCAAGGGCGGACTGTTCACCAAGCTCATCGAGCGGAACACGGCCATCCCGACCAAGCGCTCCGAGGTGTTCTCGACCGCCGAGGACAACCAGCCGTCCGTCCTCATCCAGGTCTTCCAGGGTGAGCGCGAGATCGCCCAGCAGAACAAGCCCCTCGGCACGTTCGAGCTGGCCGGCATCGCGCCGGCACCGCGCGGCATTCCGCAGGTCGAGGTGACCTTCGACATCGACGCCAACGGCATCGTCCACGTCACCGCCAAGGACCGCGGCACCGGCAAGGAGCAGAAGATCACCATCTCCGGCGGCTCGGCCCTGTCCAAGGACGAGATCGAGAAGATGGTCAAGGACGCCGAGGCGCACGCCGAGGAGGACCGTGTGCGGCGTGAGGAGACCGAGGCGCGCAACCTGGGCGAGGGTCTGGTCTTCTCGACCGAGAAGTTCCTCGACGAGAACACCGACAAGCTCTCCGAGGAGTCCCGCAAGCCGGTCGACGAGGCGCTCGCCGCCCTCAAGGAGGCCATCAAGGCCGACTCCGGCGCGAGCACCGAGGACATCAACGCCAAGATCAAGACGCTCAACGACGAGTCCCAGAAGATGGG
>CAYPYK010000143.1:0-8600 GCA_964414665.1 uncultured Intrasporangiaceae bacterium
CGCGACCACACGACGGTCATGCACGCCGACAAGAAGATCCGCCAGCTCATGGCCGAGCGCCGGGCGATCTACAACCAGGTCACCGAGCTGACCAACCGGATCAAGCAGCAGTCCCGCTGACCCCGCCACGTCCCACCCGGCTGTTCCGTGCCGGACGCCTCTCTCCACACCATTGTTCACAGTTGTGGGTGGTGGTCACGACACGTCCCAGTTGTCCACAGACGGGCCAGACCCTGCCCCGCTCTGAGCACGGGTTTCGTCCCAGAACTGTGGATAACTCTGCCCTGGCTTGTGAGGCCGCAGGCCGGCAGGCCAACAATCCACAGCCGGCTGTGGAAACCTGTGGATAACCCCTGGACCACGGTGGACGACAGGACACGGCTCGGTGGACGGCCGGTGAACGCCATCTGGCTGTCCCCCGACCGCCCCGGCCGTCCACCCTGCTGTCCACCGCTCGTGCACACCCCCTACGCCCGCGTCGACCTGCGACGACGATGCTCCGTCCACAGCATCCACAGCGCCTAAGACAACAACGAGACCTATCAGCACGGGGTCCACCCCGATGACCAGCCCTGCGCCCTGCTGACCCGATCCGGGGTCGATGGTGGGACGACCGCGACGTGCACCGGGTCGATACCACCGCGCGCCACGAGCCCGCCGACCGACGGCCCAGCGTCCGGGCCAGGTGGCCCACCGACACCCCGTTGATGTGGTGCCGGGATGCCCGTGGGCACTAGTGTCGTTCCCCCGAGCGCGTCGCAACCCGCTCGGCCCCTGACGTTTGGTACAAGCGAGTGAGGGCGGCCGGTACGCGCCGCCGTGATGGCACGGCCCAACCCGTGCCGGTGAAGGACGGTATGCCGTGAAGTTCCGGGTCGAGCGTGACACCTTTGCCGACGCCGTCACCTGGGTGGCCCGGGGCCTGCCGGCCCGTCCGCCGGTCCCGGTCCTCGCCGGCATCCTCATCACGGCCAACACCGAGGGCAGTCTGACCCTCTCGGCCTTCGACTACGAGGTCTCGGCGCGGATCACCGTCCCGGCCGACGTCGCCGAGGAGGGCACCGTCCTGGTCCTCGGCCGGCTGCTCGCCGACATCTCCCGCAACCTGCCCGACCGCCCCATCGACATCGACACCGACGGAGGCAAGGTCCAGGTCACCTGCGGGTCCTCACGGTTCGCCCTGCTCCAGATGCCGGCCGACGACTACCCGACGCTGCCCACCTCGCCCGAGCCCTCCGGCACGATCGACGGCCAGCTGTTCACCGAGGCCGTCGCCCAGGTCGCCATCGCGGCCGACCGCGGCGACACCCTCCCGATCCTCACCGGCGTCCGGGTCGAGATCGAGGGCGAGAAGGTCACCCTGCTCGCGACCGACCGCTACCGGCTCGCCACCCGCGAGCTCACCTGGAACCCCGGTGCCACCGACGTCAGCCACCTCGCGCTCGTGCCGGCCCGGACCCTGTCCGAGACAGCGAAGGCGCTCGGCGCCGCGGGGTCGATCCAGGTGGCGCTCGGCGGAGCGGCCGGTGGTGACGGCCTCATCGGGTTCGAGGCGGGCCAGCGGCGCACGACGACCCGGCTCCTCGACGGCGAGTACCCCAAGGTCAGCTCGATCTTCCCGACGAGCAGCGACTCCGAGGCGGTCCTCGCCACGGGGGAGCTCATCGAGGCGGTCAAGCGCGTCGCCCTCGTCGCCGAGCGCAACACCCCCGTCCGGCTGCGGTTCACCGACGGCCAGGTGATCATCGAGGCCGGCACCGGCGAGGACGCCCAGGCCTCCGAGGCGGTCGAGTCCACCCTCACCGGCCCCGAGATCGAGATCGCGTTCAACCCGCACTTCCTGCTCGACGGGCTCGGCGCGGTCGGGACGGCATACACCCGGCTGTCGTTCACCCAGCCGACCCGGCCCGCCATGCTCATCGGCCAGAAGGAACCCGACGGCGAGGCGGACCCGAGCTACCGCTACGTCATCATGCCGATCCGGTTCGCCACCTGACCTGGTCACGGACCCGTTGCGGCCATGCCGCTGGCGTAGCCTGAGGCCAGCCTCACTTCCTATCGCGCGAGGGGATGCACCATGCAGCTAGGTCTGGTCGGTCTGGGCAAGATGGGCGCCAACATGCGCGAGCGGCTGCGCCGCGCCGGCCACGAGGTGCTCGGGTACGACCGCAACCGTGAGGTCTCGGACGCCCGTACGCTGGCCGACCTGGTCAACAGGCTCCAGGCCCCCCGGGTCGTGTGGGTCATGGTTCCCTCGGGTGCCCCGACGCGGGACACCGTCGCCAGTCTCGCCGACCTGCTCGACAAGGGCGACCTGGTCATCGACGGCGGGAACAGCCGGTTCACCGACGACGCCGTGAACGACAAGCTGCTCCGCTCCAAGGGGATCGGCTACCTCGACTGCGGGGTGTCCGGGGGCATCTGGGGCCTGGAGAACGGCTACGGCCTGATGGTCGGGGGCTCCGCGGCCAACGTGCGCAAGGCGATGCCGATCTTCGACGCGCTGCGCCCCGAGGGTCCGCGCGACGAGGGGTTCGTCCACGCCGGCAAGGTCGGGGCCGGGCACTACACGAAGATGGTCCACAACGGGATCGAGTACGGCCTCATGCAGGCCTACGCCGAGGGGTACGAGCTGCTCGCCAAGAAGGACATCGTCGAGAACGTCCCGGGAGCGTTCAAGGCGTGGAGCCGGGGGACGGTCGTGCGGTCCTGGCTGCTCGACCTCATGGTAGCGGCGCTCGAGGGCAACGCCGACCTCGACGACGTCTCCGACTACACGGTCGACTCCGGCGAGGGCCGGTGGACCGTCGAGGAGGCCGTGGCCGAGGCGGTGCCGATGCCGGTCATCTCGGCCGCGCTGTTCGCCCGGTTCGCCTCGCGCCAGGAGCACTCGCCGGCGCTGCAGGCCGTCGCGGCACTGCGCGGCCAGTTCGGTGGCCACCAGGTGATGACCATCGCCGAGGGAGAGGCGCTGCGACGGGGCGAGTCCCCCACGCCCGCGACGACGACGACGCGCTCGAAGCGGCCGCCGAAGAGGGCCGCAGCCAAGGCCCCGTCCTCGGCGAGGCGGGGCGGCCGCGCCGCGAAGCGCTAGCCGGTGTACGTCCGGCACCTCACGGTCGCGGACTTCCGCAGCTACGCCGGCGCCGACCTCGCCCTGGAGCCGGGCGTCAGCACCCTTATCGGTCTCAACGGCCAGGGCAAGACCAACCTCGTCGAGGCCATCGGCTACCTCGCCTCCCTCGGCAGCCACCGGGTGGCGACCGACGCGCCGCTCGTGCGGGCCGGCGCCGACCAGGCGGTGATCCGGGCCGTCGTCGTCCGGGACGGCCACGAGACCCTCGTCGAGCTCGAGATCAACCCCGGGCGCAGCAACCGGGCCCGCCTCAACCGGTCGGCCCAGACCCGGCCCCGAGACATCCTCGGGTCGCTGCGCACCGTGCTGTTCGCCCCCGAGGACCTGGCGCTGGTCAAGGGCGACCCCAGCGAGCGGCGCCGCTTCCTCGACGACCTTCTCGTCGCGCGGCAGCCGCGCTGGGCAGGGGTGCGGGCCGACTACGACAAGGTCCTCAGGCAGCGCGGCGCTCTGCTGAGGTCGGCGGCGCCGGTGCTGCGCCGCGGGAGCCGGGGGGCACGGCGCGGTGCCCGGCAGCCCGACGGTGTCGACGAGGCGGAGTCCCGCGAGGGCGCCCTGCACACCCTCGACGTGTGGAACGCCCAGCTCGCCCAGGTCGGCGCCACCCTCCTGTACGCCCGGCTGCGGCTGCTGCGCGACCTGCAACCTCACCTCGCCGAGGCGTATGCCCAGGTGAGCGCCGCTACCGCGGCGGCCACCGCGAGCTACCGATCCTCGCTCCGCGAGGCCTCCGCCGGGGCACTCGCCGCCGGCGAGGTCCCCGAGGTCGAGGCGCTGCACGCCGAGATCCTGGCCAGCCTCGCCGAGGTCCGCGACCAGGAGGTCGAGCGCGGGGTCAGCCTGGTCGGCCCGCACCGCGATGACCTCGTCCTCACCCTCGGAGACCTTCCCGCCAAGGGGTACGCCAGCCACGGTGAGTCCTGGTCGGTCGCGCTGGGACTCAAGCTCGCGGCATACCGGCTGCTCCGGCACGACCTGCGCGAGGACCCGGTCCTCGTGCTCGACGACGTCTTCGCCGAGCTCGACACCGGCCGCCGCGAGCGGCTGGCCGGGCTCGTCGCCGACGGCGAGCAGGTGCTCATCACGGCCGCCGTGCCTGAGGACATCCCGCAGGTGTTGTCAGGGAGGCGGTATGCCGTGACGATGGGTGGGGTGAGGCCGGCATGACGAGCGCGGACCCGCCCGCCGGTGCGGGCGATGCTGTCGGCGCGCCGGGCGGCCCCTCCGACGCGGCCGACGCGGCCGACGCCGGCGAGTCGGGAGCGGACGAGGTCGGCGCGCCGGCGTCGGCGCTGGCGCGGGCGCGAGCGGCGGCCCGAGCGAAGGGGCTGCGGCCCGGCCTGAAGCCCCGGCGGCGGCGCAAGGACGTGCCTGCCACGGAGCGTTCAGTGCTCGACTCTCGTGACCCGAAGCTGCTGGGTGACCAGCTCGAGGCCTTCGTCGCCGAGCGCGGCTGGAAGGTCGACGTCGCGGTGGGCTCGGTCATCGGCCGGTGGCCGCAGATCGTCGGCGCCGAGATCGCCCAGCACTGCGCGCCGGTCGCGTTCCAGGACGGGGTGCTCACGGTCCGGGCCGACTCGACGGCGTGGGCGACTCAGCTGCGGTTGCTCACCTCGAGCCTGATGGGTCGGCTGGCCGACGACATCGGCGAGGGGACGGTGACCGAGCTGCGGGTGCTCGGGCCGGGCGGCCCGTCCTGGTCCCACGGTCAGCGCCGGGTGTCCGACGGGCTCGGGCCGCGGGACACCTACGGCTGAGGTTCGCCGCCCCCGGTGCCGCCTGCCCGCCCCCGGTGCCGCCCGCCCCCTCCCCGGGTCTTCCTAACCTCTGCTAGCAGAGGTTGTGTGACCAAGCAGAGGTTGCACCCTCTGCTTGGTCACCTAGCTTCTGCTAGCAGAGGTTAGGGGGATGGGGCCGGGCTGAGGGGGCGCGGTACGGGGGTCGTCCGCGGGTGGCGTCGGGGGTGGGGCGGGGGTCAGCCGCGGAGCAGGGCGAGGGACAGCCGGACCTGGTGCTCGAACAGCGCCGACGGCTCGGTGAAGGTGTCGGCTCCGTACTGACCGAAGACCTCGAGGCTGACGCCGCCGACCAGCGAGGCCCACAGGTGGATCGCCCGGGCCAGCAGCTCCGGGCCGGCCGGTATCCCGACCTCGTCCGCGACCCGGCGCAGGTCGGTGGCGAGCGCACCACCGACCTCGACGGCGAGCGGGCTGTGGCTGGGGGCCACCGATCGCCCGGGCGGCTCACTGCTGGGCGGCTCGCTACCGGCCGGGCGATCGGGGTGGCCCGCGCCCGGGCCGTCGACGACCGCACCAGCCGCCAGGCCGTCGGCGACCAGGCCGAGCAAGGTGGTGACGACCCGGGTGCCGGGCTCCACGGTGATCTCGGGCGGCGCGGCATACCCGGGCACCGGGCTGCCGTAGAGGAGGGCGTACCGGGCCGGCTCCTGGACCGCCCACGCCCGGAAGGCCAGCGCAGCGGCGAGGAGCCGCTCGTCCCAGGGCCGGCCGTCGGCCTCGGCCACCGCCGCGTCCACGGCGTCGGCCTGTTCGGAGTACGCGTCGACGAGCAGCAGCGTGAGCAGCTCATCGCGGTTCGCGACATACCGGTAGACCGCCGACGACACCATCCCGAGGTCGCGGGTCACCGCGCGCAGCGAGAGGGCCGCCGCGCCCCGTTCGGCGAGGTGGCGGCGGCCGATCTCGACCACCCGAGCGGTGACGTCCTCGCGCCGCTCGGCACGACTCCTGGGGACCATGGCCCCATCCTGACACAATCGAGAGCACTGCTCTTGACTCTGGCCGGATCACGGGGCACACTCGAGGCAAGAGAGAGCACTGCTCTCACACGTTCGAGCAGAGGAACCACCATGACCACCACCCCCCAGCCCGATCCCCAACCGGCCGAGGCCAGCCAGACGGCCGATGGCGCCCAGCCGATCTCCCCCGACCGCTATGTCCGCCCCGGCGGGCGGATGGACGAGTGGTCGATGCGGGCCGTCCGCTGGCTGACCGAGCACGGCGTCAGCCTCCTGGGCTCGCGGGTCCTGACCGTCCGCGGCCGCCGCAGCGGCACGCCGCGCAGCGTCCCGGTCAACCTGCTCACCCTCGACGGCGAGCGCTACCTCGTCGCCCCGCGCGGCAACACCCAGTGGGTGCGCAACGTCCGGGCCGCGGGCACGGCCCAGCTACGGGTCGGCAGGCGCGTCGAGCAGGTGGCCCTCGTCGAGGTCCCGGCCGGCGAGCGTGTACCGGTGCTTCGGGTCTACCTCGCCCGCTGGGGCTGGGAGGTCGGCCGGTTCGTCGAGGGCATGACCAAGAGCTCGACCGACGCCGAGCTCGCCGCCGTCGCGCCCGGCATGCCCGTCTTCCACGTCGTCCCCGCTGCCGCCTGACGGCTGCCGCCTGACGGCTGCCGCCCGACCCGACCGCTGGCTGCGGGGACCACCGGCGCGGCAGGATGAGGACATGACCAGCGACGGCTCCCTCGTCCACCGCACCGACGAGGACGGGATCGCGGTCCTCACCCTCGACTCCCCAGCCAACCGCAACGCCCTGTCCCGACGGCTCGTCGACGACCTCGGCCGCCACCTGTCCGAGGCCGGTGGCGACGAGTCGCTGCACGGCATCCTGCTCCGCTCCGCACACCGGGTGTTCTGCTCGGGGGCCGACCTCAGCGAGGCGGTCGGTGGCGACATGGTGGAGGGTGCGCGGCGGGTCGTCGCCCTCCAGCGGCTGATCGCCGCGGTGCCGGTCCCGGTCGTATGCCGTCTCGACGGGCCGGTCCGGGCCGGCGGGCTCGGGCTCGTGGCCAGCGCCGACATCGTCGTGTCGTCCAGCGAGGTGACCTTCGCCCTGACCGAGGTCAAGCTCGGGCTGGCCGCCGCCGTCATCGCCATCCCGCTGCGGATCCGGCTCGGCAGCCGGGTCGCGAGCGACTGGTTCCTCACCGGACGGTCGTTCACCGCGGACGAGGCCCGGGCCGGCGGGCTGGTGACGACCGTGGCCCCGCCGGAGCGGATGGACGAGGCGCTCGGCGCCGTGCTCGGCGAGCTGCGGACCTCGACCCGCCAGGGCCTCACCGAGGCCAAGCGACTGCTCGGCGCGGACCTCGTCGCGGCGTTCGATGCCCACGGCGAGGAGATGGCGCGGCTCTCGGGGCTGCTCTTCGGCTCCGAGGTGGCGCAGGAGCGGATGGCCGCCTTCCTGAGGAAGGCCTGAGCACGGCATACTCTGGCGTTCCGCAGCGAGGAACCGAGGGAGAATCCCCCGCCAGGTTAGGAGAGCCTCATCTTCTCTGGGCGCCCCATCGGACCCGGAGCCCGGCCCGGGGCAGCAGGCCGCCGGCACGACGAGAAGTGGGACCACATGGGCATCCTGAGGATGGGCTACGCGCCCGTCCGGGTTCAAGGCGCAGTATGCCGAGGACATCGACGACATCGAGAACAAGGCCCAGGCGTTCGGGGCGAGCACCGAGCGATTGAGTGCAGGCGAGAACCCGGAGGTCTCGGACGGCGTGCGCATCACGACACCGTCAGGGCATGTCTTCGAGGTCTACCACTCCCAGACCCTCCTCGGCACCGAGGTCGGCACGCACAACCCCGGGGCCTCCCGCGGCATCTCGTCGGCGTCGGGTCCCGGCTCTGGACCACGCCCTGGTGCGGCGGCATGCGCGGCGACGTCCGACAGGTCGTCTGCGGCGGCGTTCAGGGCCGGGAGGTCAGCGGTGACACCGTCCATGGGGCCAGAGGGTGACAAGAACCGTGAGCTCCGGGTCCGAGCTCGACCTGACGACCGGCTACGCGATCCAGGACCGGACCCTGCAGCTGCGCCAGGACCGGCCGGCCGGGGTCGTCGTCGCCATCGCCCCGCGGAACCTCCCGCTCATGCTCGAGACGGGAAGGGTCGCTCCGGCCTTGGCGTGGGGTAACACCGTCGCCCTCAAGCCCGCCGTCGTCATACAGATCGACAGCGCCTGAAGCTCGACCAAAGCGCCCAGGCCATTTCCGGCCCGGCCGTGGGGCGTGGTCAGATATCTGTGACCCAAAGGGGGACGGCGGCCATTTGCGTCGCGGCATACGGACCCATTCACGACCAACCCTGAGTAGATTCCTTTGAGTTCGCCCATTCCACACGGCCTTCTCGATACCGGACCTATCGAATTGCCCGAGTAACATGCGCGCGTGACCATCGACGTCTTCGGGGAGCTCCCCTCGCGGCGGGACCGCGGACCCGCGCCTCATCGCGGTCGTCGCGTCCTCGCCTGGTCTGTCGGCGTGGTCCTCGGCACCGCGGTGGCCCTCGTCGTCGCCTACGGCCTCTACCTCAACCACGCCGTGTCGGCGAACGTCAAGCACGCGGCCCTGCTGCCTTCGCCGACCGCGGCACCGACCAAGGCCGCCACGGCCAGGAACTCCATCAACATGCTGATGATCGGCAGCGACAGCCGCGGGACCGACCAGGGC
>CAYPYK010000144.1:0-8538 GCA_964414665.1 uncultured Intrasporangiaceae bacterium
CCTTCGATCACATTCAACGGTGTGGTCCGTGAGTCGTTCCAGGAGCCGGGCGAACAGCGAGGGCTCGATATACCCATACCGCAACGGCTTCGCTGCCTACGTGTGGGTGACGACCCCGGCCGGGCGCCGCCAGCGCAAGTACGTGTACGGCAAGACGCGCCCCGAGGTGCATGCCAGGTGGCTGAAGCTCTCGCAGGCAGCTGCGCGCGGGCCGGTGGCCATGCAGGTGCCGACGGTGGGGCAGTTCCTGCATCGGTGGCTCGAGGAGACGGTGGCGCCGAACCTGGCGCCGTTGACGTATGCCACGTACGAGGGCCATGTGCGCAACTACCTCGTGCCGGGCCTGGGGGATCGCCGGATCGACCGGCTGCGGGTGGCCGACGTCCAACGCTGGCTCAATGGCCTGGCGACCCAGTGTCAGTGCTGCGCCCAGGGGAAGGACGCCCGCCGGGCCGCCAAGGACCCCGGGTTGGCGAGGTGCTGCGCCGTAGGTCGATGCTGCCATGCCTACCCGTCGCCTCGCACGATCAAGGACCTTCGAGCGGTGCTGCGGTCCGCGCTCTCGGCGGCAATGCGCGAGGAGCTGGTCGAGAAGAACGTCGCCTCCCTGGTCACGCTTCCCCGACAGCGCAGGCGCACGGTGGTGCCCTGGACCAGCGAGGAGGCCCGGCGGTTCCTCGAGTCCGCCGCCGAGGACGACGACCCGTTCTACGCCGCGTACGTCCTCGTCCTGGTTCTCGGGTTGCGCAAGGGGGAGGTGCTGGGGATGACCTGGGCCGGCCTCGACCTCGACGCCGGCGAGATCGTCATCGACCACCAGCTGCAGAGGGTGCGCCGCGAGCTCCTCTACCGCGAGACGAAGACCGACGCCTCCGACGCCTCCTTGCCGATGCCCAGGATCGTGGTCGCAGCCCTGGCCCGACGACGGGAAGCTCAAAGCGCCGACCGGGTCGCTGCCGGAGACGCCTGGATGGGACTCGAGGCAGGCCCGTCCTTCGTCTTCACCGGGCGCTATGGCACACCGGTCGACCCCAGGACCCTGAACCGGAAGTTCACCGCACGATGCCAGGCCGCCGGGGTCCGTCCGCTGACCATCCACGACGCCCGGCGGACCTGCGCCACGCTCCTGGTCGATCTCGACGTCCATCCCCGGGTCATCATGCGGATCCTCCGCCATGCTGACCTCACGGTCACGATGGAGATCTACGCCAAGGCCAGCTCGGCGGCGACAACCGAAGCGCTCTGACGCCTGGGGGACAGTCTTGAGTAGCAGGTTGCTGCTGTACTTCGCGGCTCGGGGCCTCAACCATCTCGCGCTCAAGCCGCTGACCTGGGGAAACGTGGTCGGGGTGACAGGATTTGAACCTGCGGCCTCTTCGTCCCGAACGAAGCGCGCTACCAAGCTGCGCCACACCCCGTGGCATGTCGCCGCCCAACCGGGGCAACGACACCCGAGGATAGCCGACCCCCCCAGGGCCCCAGAAATCGGTTCCCCAGGCAAGACGCACCGAATGACGACCGGCTCTCGCGGCCCCGCGGCATACCGCTGCAAGAGGCGGCGCGGGCCACCGAGGGCTGATCGTCATTCGGTCGCACGCCCGCCTCGCAGGCGGCCGACCCGAGCGGAGCAGACGGAGCCGGCCACCACCGACTCGCCAGGCGGCTCACCCGCGGGGCAGCAAGGTCAGCAGGGTCGCCTCGGGGCGGCACGCGAACCGGACCGGCGCAAAGGGCGACGTCCCCAGCCCCGCAGACACATGCAGGTATGCCGCCCCCTCCGGGGCCGCGGACGACGGCGAACCATCCGCGCCGGGCCACCAGCGGGACAGGCCCTTGGCGCGTCGGCGGTCGAGGTCGCAGTTCGTGACGAGCGCCCCGTACAGCGGCACGGCGAGCTGCCCGCCGTGGGTGTGCCCGGCGATGACGAGCCCGGCGCCGTCGGCGGTCATGGCGTCCAGGACGCGCTGGTAGGGCGCATGGACGAGCCCGATGGTCAGCACCGCCGACGACGACGCGGCACCGGCGACATCGGCGTACCGGTCGAGGTCGGTGTGTGGGTCGTCCACGCCGACCAGCTCGACCGGAAGCCCCGCCATCGACACCACCGACCGCGCGTTGTTGAGGTCGGACCAGCCGCCGCCGGCCAGCCCCGCGACCAGGTCGTCGACGGGCAGATCGGCCCGGACCTTCGGCGGGCGGGCGTACTGGGGCGTCAGATAGAGCGCCGGGTTGCGGAACACCGGCGCCCAGTAGTCGTTCGACCCGAGGACGAACGCCCCGGGGTAGTCCATGAGCGGCTCCATCGCCCTCAGCAGCGCCGGGACGGCCTCGACGTGCGCGAGGTTGTCGCCGGAGTTGACGACGAAGTCGGGCCTCAGGTCGGCGAGCGAGCGCACCCACTCGATCTTGCGCTGCTGGCGGGGAAGGAGGTGCAGGTCGCTGACCTGGAGGATCCGCACCGGGCTGGACCCCGGCGGCAGCACGGGCGCGGCGGCGCGGCGCAGGGTGAACAGGTTGCGCTCGACCAGTCCGGCGTAGGCGACCCCCGCCACCCCCGTCGCCACGAGGGCGCCGGCGGACGTCGCGGCGGAGCGGAGGAACGAGCTCATCGGCCCATCTTGGCAAACCCGACCCGTCGTCCCGAAATCCGTTCACCGCGGCCGGGCCCGCGCCATCGATCGGGTATGCCGTCCGCTGCGCCCCGAACGTCGGCCCGCGCTCGCCTCGCAGACGCGGATCGGAACTGCCTTGCCGACGATGGGAGACTGGTCCCATGAGCGAGACCAGCCTCAAGTCGACCCTCCAGCACGACCTCCACGACGCCATGCGTGCGCACGACAAGGTCCGGGCCGGCACGCTGCGCATGGCCCTCACGGCGATCACGACGACCGAGGTTGCCGGCGACGAGGCACGTCGGCTGAGCGACGACGAGGTGCTCAAGGTCCTTGCCAAGGAGGCCAAGAAGCGCAAGGAGGCGGTCACGGCATACACCGACGCCCACCGCCCCGAGCTCGCCGACCAGGAGCTGGCCGAGCTCGCCATCCTCGACGCCTACCTGCCGGCCCAGCTCGACGACGCCGAGCTGGCGGCGATCGTCGGCCGGGCCGTGGAGGCCACCGGCGCCACCGGTATGCCGCAGATGGGCCTGGTCATGAAGGCGGCCCAGGCCGAGGTCTCGGGCCGCGCCGACGGTGGCCGGGTGGCCGCGATCGTCAAGCGGGTGCTGGCGGGCGGCTGAGCGTGCCCGGGACGGCCGCTAGTTGACCGGCGGGATGATGATCCGCGGTGGGCGGATCGTCGGCCCCGGCTTGGGTTTCTTCGTCGGCGTCGTCTTGGGCTTCGGCGACCTGCCGTTGCTGAGAACGAGCCCGATGCTCGAGTTCTTCAGGGCGCGGTACGAGGGCTGGGTCGCCGCCACGACGCCGGCGGGCAGGCTGCTGTCCATGTAGCCGGCCTGGTACGCCGTGAAGCCCGAGGCCTGCAGCCTGGCCTGGGCGGCGCCGAACGAGAGGCCGATGACCGACGGCAGCGTGACATAGTCGCCGTTCTGCATCTTGCTCGACGGGGTGGCGAACTGCTTGACCGGCATCCCCGAGGAGGCGGCCCGCATGACGTCGGCCCAGACGGGCGCCGCGATCGTGCCACCGAACACCGAGCCCTTGCACCCGTAGCCGCCGAAGCACGAGCCGTTGAGCGAGTAGAGGTGGCCGTACTTGTCGGCCGGGCGGAGCTTGCCGACCCAGACCGCGGTCGACAGCTGCGGGGTGTAGCCGACGAACCACGCCTGGTTGTGGTTGTTCGTCGTCCCGGTCTTGCCGGCGGCCGGGCGGGCCGACATGTTCCACACCCCGCTGGCCGTGCCGTTGACCAGCGGGCCCTTGAGGAGCTGGGTGACGCCCGCGGCGACGTCCTTGTCGACGACCTGCTTGCACGAGGTCGCCTTGAACTTCATGCGCGTGCTGTCGGCCGTCGTGATCGAGGCGATCGGCATCGGCTCGCAGTACTTGCCGTTGGCGGCCAGGGTCGCGTAGGCCGAGGCCATGGACATGGTCGTCGTCGCGCCGGCGCCGAGCGCGATGGACGCCGGGTTCTTGTCGATGGGCTTGCCGTAGCCGTCGTGCAGGCCCATCCGGGTCATCGTGTCGCGGACCGAGCAGGCGCCGAGGTCGATCGTCAGCTTGGCGAACGCCGAGTTGATCGACTGCGCCGTCACGTACGCCAGCGGCTGGGTCGTATTGCCGTTGGAGAAGTCGTTGCGGACCTCGAACTTGCTCGCGTTGCACGAGTCGTGGAACGCGCTCGCCGGGAAGACGTAGGGGGTGCTCGGACCGGCTGCCGGCACCGGGACCGAGGCGTTGAGCGGCATACCCCGCTCCAGCGCGGTGACCAGGGCGAACATCTTCGCCGTCGACCCGAACTGCCACCCCAGCGAGCCGCCGTACTGGAGGTCGACGTTCCAGTTGACCTCGTTCTTGGCGAAGTCGGAGCCCTGGGCCATCGCGAGGATCTTCCCGGTGCCCGGCTGGATGATGGTGACGCCGCCGCCGAGGTTGCTCTTGTTGTGGATCGGGACGGCCTTGGTGATGTACTTCTGGGCCGCCTTCTGCATCTTCGGGTTGAGCGTCGTCCTGATCGTCAGCCCGCCCTGGTAGATCGTGTCGTGCCGCTCGGCCACCGTCTTGCCCAGCACCGCCATCTGCGGGGACTTCTCGAGCCACGACAGGACGTACTCGCAGAAGTACGGCTGGCTGGAGCGCAGGCAGACGCCGCGGTTGGGCTTCTTGTGGATCATCGACTTGACCGGCACCTTCTTGGCGGCGGTGACGTCCTTGGCGCTGGCCAGGCCCAGCTGCTGCATCCGGTCGAGGACCTGGTCGCGGCGGGCCTGCGCCTGCGTCGGGTGCAGGACCGGGTTGAAGGCGTTGGGCTGCTGGACGATGCCGGCGAGCAGCGCCGACTGGTTGAGGGTGAGCTGGCTGGCGTGGACCCCGAAGTAGTTCTCCGCGGCCGCCTCGACGCCGTAGGACTGGTCGCCGTAGTTCACCAGGTTGAGGTAGCCGGCGAGGATCTGGGCCTTGGTGTAGTTCTGCTCGACGTTCTGGGCGTACTTGAGCTCCTGGAGCTTCCGGGACACCGTGCGGTCGTAAAGGATCTGCTCGGCGGCCTCGGGGTCGTCGGCCCGTAGGGCGTTCTCCTGCATGGTGATCTTGACGTACTGCTGGGTCAAGGTCGACGCGCCCTGGACGTCCTTGCCCTGGAGGTTGGACACCAGCGCGCGGCTGAACCCGCGCGCGTCGATCGGGCCGTGCTCGAAGAACCTCGAGTCCTCGATCGCGATCTGCGCCTTCTGCATGATCGGGGCGATCTTCTTCAGCGAGACGATGATGCGGTTCTCGTCGTAAGGGTTGGCGATCAGCTTCCCGTTGGCGTCGAGGATGCGGGAGGCCTGGGCCAGCGGCGCGACGTTGAACTCGCTGGGCAGCGAGGTGTAGGCGGAGGCCGCCCCGTTGACGGCGGACCCCACGGCCCCGATGGCCGGCACCGCCAGACCCGCGACCAGCACGCCCATGGCGCCGGCGAGCACCACCAGCCCCACCAGCCGTCGCAGGACGCGCGGCACCGACATGAGAGCACCAAGCATGCACAGAGAGTAGCCGGTCCACCTGGTTCCGACGCTGATCGGACCACGGGGTGACTAGTACGAACGGTGGCGAGATACCACCGTTTCGGGTCATGTCCCGGCACCGTGTCGGGACCTAGTGTCAAGAGGTAGACGAGCAACCCTCGCAGGGGCTGCCCAACCGGCGTCAAGACCGCGGAAGGAGGGTGACGTAGATGACGGCCGAGACCACCTCGAGCAGCACCGCGGCGAGCTTCGCACCCGAGTGGGTCGCGGACTGGCGCGGCCAGGGACTGTGTGCGACCGCGGACCCGGACGCCCTCTTCGTCCAGGGCAAGGCGCAGCGCGCAGCGAAGGTCATGTGCAAGGGCTGCCCCGTCATGGCCGAGTGCCTCGCCGACGCCCTCGACAACCGGACCGAGTT
This sequence comes from uncultured Intrasporangiaceae bacterium, assembly GCA_964414665.1. Classification (GTDB taxonomy): domain Bacteria; phylum Actinomycetota; class Actinomycetes; order Actinomycetales; family Dermatophilaceae; genus CAVSJJ01. Next base: position 6,045 of record CAYPYK010000144.1, read on the forward strand.
CGGCGTGTGGGGCGGGATGACCGAGCGTGAGCGCCGGGCCCTGCTGCGCCGCCGTCCCGAGGTCCCCTCCTGGACCGCCATCCTCTCGGCCGCCAAGGCCCGGGCCGGCCAGGCGGTCGCCAGCTGACCCGCCGCTGACCGTGTCCATCCGGTCCACTGACCGGACACCTCCACCCCTGCCAGGGAGCCTGCCCCACGACACGGTCAGCCGGCTGGGTCGCCGACCCAGCGGCATACACCAGCCGTATGCCGTCAGCGCCCGCCGAGCGCGGCGCCGACCTCCCGGAGCCCCGCCAGGTCGTGGATGTCGGTGGCGGCTGCCAGCACCTCGACGACCTCCACGCTCGGGTGGGCCGCGAGGAAGCGCTGGGTGTGCGCCCGCTGCCGCGCCGCCGTGGTGGCGAGGTCGGCGTGCAGCCGCAGCAGCGCGATCGACAGGTCGGAACCCGCCGCGGCCGGGCCGTCCGCCCCGTTCTCGGCGAGGTCCTCCAGCTGCTCGGCAGCGGCGGCCGCCCGCGAGGCGGAGAGCGTCGAGGCGGGGACCGCCTGGACGCGGTTGACGACGAGCCCGGCCAGCGGCATCCCCTCCTGTGCGAGCCGGTCCACGAAGTAGGCGGCCTCGCGCAGTGCGTCCCGCTCGGGGGCGGCGACGACGACGAACGCGGTCGACGGCTCCTTGAGCAGGGCATAGGTGAGGTCGGCCCGCTCGCGGAAGCCGCCGAACATCGTGTCGAGCGCCGCGACGAAGGTCTGCACGTCGGCGAGCATCTGCCCGCCGAGGAGCCTGGCCAAGGCGCCCGAGGCGAGGTTGACCCCGACAGCGAACACCCTGAGGTAGGCCCGCGATCCGGCCTTGGCCGGGGCGGCCAGCAGCCGGATGAACCGGCCGTCGAGGAAGCTGCCCAGCCGCTTCGGGGCGTCGAGGAAGTCCAGCGCCGACCGGGACGGCGGGGTGTCGACGATGATCAGGTCCCAGGACCCGTCGCGGTCGGCCTCGGCCCGGAGCTGGCCCAGCTTCTCCATCGCCATGTACTCCTGCGTCCCGGCGAAGGAGCTCGATACCGCCTGGTAGAACGGGTTCGCGAGGATCTGGCGGGCCTTGTCCGGCGTGGCGTGAGCCTCGACGACCTCGTCGAAGGTCCGCTTCATGTCGAGCATCATCGCGTCGAGCGAGCCCCCTGCCGAGGTGTCGATGCCGGCGACCGGGCGTGGGGTGTTGTCGAGATGGGTCAGCCCGAGGCTCTGTGCCAGCCGACGGGCGGGGTCGATGGTGAGGACGACCGCCCGGCGCCCCTGCTCGGCGGCCAGGACCCCGAGGGCCGCAGCCGTCGTCGTCTTGCCGACCCCGCCGGCGCCGCAGCACACGACGATCCCCACGTCGCGGTCGGCGAGCAGGGCCTCGACGTCGAACCGGAGCGCCTGGACCCGGGCCATCAGTGCACCCCCTGGCTGCTCAGCTCGTCGGCGAGCACGGCGATCCCGCCGTCCTCGCCGCCGTCGGCGAGCGAGGGCAGCCGCAGCACCGGGAGCCCCTGCGCCAGCACCTCGGTCTCCATCTCGCCCTCGAGGTCGACCCGGTCGAGATGGTCGCGAGCCTCCCTGAGCAGCCCCGCCACCATCGGCCCGGTCACCCGGACCCCGGCCGACGCGAGATCGGCGCGAAGCCGCGAGGCGAGGGCGTCCTCGCGGCCCGGCCGCTGCTCGGCCGCCACGAGCAGCTCCCGCTCGGCGTCACCCAGCAGGGGCTCGCGGACCTGGTTGACGACCACCGCACCGAGGCCCAGCCGGGTCGCCGACAGCTCACGGAGGGCGTCGACGCTCTCCTGGACCGGCATCTCCTCGAGCAGGGTGACGACGTGGACCCGGGTGCGCGAGTCGCGCATCATCCGGGTGATCGAGTCGGCCTGGGCCCGGATCGGCCCGACCTTGGCGATGTCGGCGACCTCGGCGTTGACGTTGAGGAACCGGGTGATCCGTCCGGTGGGCGGGGCGTCGAGGACCACCGCGTCGTAGACGAGCCCGCCCTGGCCGCGTTTGGGGCCGCGGGTGCGCCGGGCCGCCTCGTAGACCTTGCCGATGAGCAGGACGTCGCGCACCCCCGGCGCGATGGTCGTGGCGAAGTCGATCGCGCCGACCTTCTCCAGCGCCGCCCCGGCCCGGCCCAGGTGGTAGAAGGTGTCGAGGTACTCGAGCAGGGCCGGCTTGGCCTCGACCGACAGACCCCACAGCTCGCCGCCGAACGAGTCCTTGACCAGGCGGACCTCGTCGGCCCCGATGGGCGGCACGTCGAAGGTCTGCGAGATCCCCTGGCGGCCCTCGACCTCGACCAGGAGCACCCGCTTGCCGCGCTGGGCCAGCGAGAGCGCCAGCGCGCTCGCGACCGTCGTCTTGCCGACCCCGCCCTTGCCCGTCACGACGTGCAGCCGGGTGTCCGCGAACAGCCGGTCGACGGCGGGAGCAGGCACGGCCCCAGCGTACGGGCGCCCCCGGCATA
>CAYPYK010000145.1:0-8489 GCA_964414665.1 uncultured Intrasporangiaceae bacterium
GGTGGTCCGCGACCCAGCGGATGACCGGTCCCTCGATCGCCAGCGAGCCCATGACGGCGAGCGCGACCTTGAGGGGGCGCTTGGCCTTGAACGAGCCGTGGGTGAAGTAGCGGTGGTAGCCGACGGTGATGCCGAGGCCCGACACCGCGTAGAAGACCAGGCCGATGACGACGTCGTGCCAGCTCAGCCCCCAGCCCCAGGCGAGCGGGACCGCGAAGAGCAGGGCGAGGAAGGGAGTGGCGATGAACACGGTCAGGGCCACCTGCTCGCCGCGGTGCTTGCGCTCGGGCGGGTGAGTGGTGGTGGACGTGGGGGTGGAGGCGAGGGTGCTCACGGGGTGGGCCCTTTCGTCGAGAAACCTACGCAACCGTAACCTACGGTTGCGTAGCCTGTCCAGGTGGTGGGGGCTCGGAGCCCGTGCGACGACGGGCGTAGCCCCGGCCGATGGTGCCCACGCTCGGCCACGCTCGGCCACGCTCGGCCACGCTCGGCCACGCTCGGCCGAGCCGACCGGGCAGCCGGTGGACCGGGCGACCGGGCCGAGCGGGTGGACTAGCCTTCAACCGGTATGCCGCGCCCGCTCCACCGGGCCCGCCGGGCCGCGCGGACCGGCATACGCCGTCCCCGGTTGGTCTGCTGGCAGGGCCCGCCTGACTTTGAATCAGGACTAGCGACGGTGGTTCGATTCCACCCCGGGGAGCCGTGGCCGGTGCAGGGGTGCTGCCGCGCCGGGCCTGCCCGGGCGAGTACCTGGGGTGGGGACACCTTCCTGATGCGCCGGCGACCGGCGAGGGTGCACCATGTGACCAGGGCCGTTGTCGCCGGGTCCCCGAGGCAGGCAGGGACCCGCGTGGACCGGGCGGTTATCCACATAAAACCACAAAAACGGGTGCCCGAATGTGTTGACTTGAGGTGAGCACTTGGGCCACCATGGAGACGACGGCACCGTGACGGAGCGGCGCCCCGACGGGACGAGGGAGTCTCGGTGTACGCCCCGGAGCGACAGCAGCGGATCATGGACCAGGCCCGGCGCGCCGGCCGGGTCGAGGTCGGCGCGCTGGCCGACGAGCTGGGGGTCGCCGCCGAGACCGTCCGCCGCGACCTCACCGCGCTCGAGCGCCGCGGCACCCTGCGCCGGGTCCACGGCGGCGCCATCCCCGTCGAGCGCCTCGAGCTCGAGCCCTCGCTCGCCACCCGCACCACGCGGTTCGCTGCCCAGAAGCGCGCCATCGCCGCCCGCGCCCTCGAACAGCTCCCGCGCGAGGGCACGATCCTCCTCGACTCGGGCTCGACGACGCTCGCCATCGCCGAGCTCCTCCCGCCCGACCTCGACCTCACCTTCGTCACCAACTCGTTCACGACCGCGGCCGTGTTGGCCACCCACCCCGGCATCCGGCTCTACCTCGTCGGCGGCCGGGTGCGGGGGCGGACGGGCGCGGCCGTCGGCGACTGGGCCACGAGCGCCCTCGCCGATGTCTACGTCGATGTCGCCTTCATCGGCACCAACGGCCTCTCGGTCGCCCGCGGCCTGACCACCCCGGACCAGGCCGAGGCCATGGTCAAGCGGGCCATGGTCGGCTCCGCCCGCCGGGCCGTCGTCGTCACGGACTCGAGCAAGGTCGGCGACAACCATCTCCACCGGTTCGCCGACATCGCCGACATCGACCTCCTCATCACCGACACAGGCCTCGACGCCGAGACGGCGGCCGAGTTCGAGACCGCTGGACCGGAGGTTTACCGCACATGATCGTCACCCTCACTCCCAACCCCAGCGTCGACCGCACCATCGCCGTCGACGACCTGCGCCGCGGCGAGGTCCACCGGGCCACGTCGAGCCGGGTCGACCCCGGCGGCAAGGGAATCAACGTCTCCCGCGCGCTCACCGCCCAGGGGGCCGCCACGCTCGCAGTGCTGCCCGTCGGCGGTCCGGAGGGCCACCTCATGGAGGAGCTGCTCGACCACGCGGGCGTCGCCCGTGGCAGCGTCCCCGTCGCGGGCACGCTGCGGATGAACGTCACGGTGGTCGAGCCCGACGGCACCACGACCAAGCTCAACGAGCCCGGCCCCACCCTCATCGAGGCCGAGGTCGCCGCACTGCTGGCCGCCACCGCGGACGCCGCTCACAGCGCGGCCTGGGTCGTCGGCTGCGGCAGCCTGCCTCCGGGCGCCCCCGCCGACCTGTATGCCGTGCTCGTCGCCCGCTCGCGCGAGCTCGGGGTCCGCGTGGCCATCGACAGCTCAGGTGGTCCCATGGTGGCGGCCGTCGCCGCGCGACCGCACCTCATCAAGCCCAACCGAGACGAGCTCGCCGAGCTCGTCGACCTGCCCCTGCCAACCCTCGGTGCCGTCCGCGACGCGGCACGCGACCTCGTCGCGGACGGCATCGAGACCGTCGCCGTCAGCCTCGGGGCCGACGGTGCGCTCGTCGTCACCGCCGGCGTCGTCGCCCACGTGCGCACCACGATCACCCAGCGCCTGTCGACCGTGGGCGCCGGCGACTGCATGCTCGCCGGCCTGCTCGCCGCCCTCGCCAACGGCGACGCTCCGCAGGACGCCCTCGTCACCGGGGCGTTGTGGGGGTCGGCCGCCGTGACCCTGCCCGGGAGCCGGGTGCCGAGCCCCGCCGACCTGGTGGGCATCCCGTTCGAGGTGACCCTCGATCCCGACCTCGCCCTTGCCCTGACCGACTGACCGGTCATCCGTGAGTCCCGTCGAAAGGAAACCCATGTCCCTGATCACCGAGTCCCAGGTCGTGCTCGACCTCGCGGCCCCGGACCGGCACGCGGCGACCCGCGCCCTCGCGGAGACCCTCGTGGGCACCGGCCGGTGTACCGACCTCGAGGCCTTCCTCGGCGACGTGCGTGCCCGCGAGGAGCAGATGGCGACCGGGCTGCCCGGCGGCATCGGCATCCCGCACGCGCGCAGCGCCGCCATCACCGAGCCCTCGCTCGTCTTCGGACGGCCGGCGGTCGGCATCGACTGGGGAGCCGAGGACGGCCCCGCAACCCTCATCTTCCTCATCGCCGCTCCCGACGGTGGCGGAGAGGAGCACTTGAAGATCCTGGCCGCACTGGCCCGCAAGCTGATGCGGACCGAGTTCCGGACCTCCCTCATGGAGGCCCCGGATGCGGCCGCAGTGGTCGACATCGTCGAGAAAGAGGTGGTCAACCCATGAAGTTCGTCGGAGTGACGTCCTGCCCGACCGGCATCGCCCATACCTACATGGCGGCCGAGGCGTTGGAGCAGGCGGCGAAGGCAGCGGGGCACGAGATGGTCGTCGAGACCCAGGGATCGGCGGGCTCGAACCCCATCGACCCGGCGGTCATCGCGGCCGCCGACGGCGTCGTGTTCGCGCACGACCTGCCGGTCGTCAACAGGGACCGGTTCGCCGGTAAGCCGACGATCGACGTCGGCGTCAAGAAGGCCATCTCCGAGGGCCCGGCCCTCATCGCCCAGGCCGTGGCCGCGGCCGAGGAGTGGAAGGCCGACCCGTCCAAGGCAGCCGCGGCCAAGGCGGCCCCCAGCGGGATGGCAACCAAGGTCACCGAGGGCGTCGGCACCGGGACCAAGATCCGCCAGTGGCTGATGACCGGTGTCTCCTACATGATCCCGTTCGTCGCCGCCGGCGGCATCCTCATCGCCATCGGCTTCATGCTGTCCAACGTCGCGATCGGCCAGAACGGCCCCATCGAGATCGTCAAGTACAACGTGACGTCCGCGGACCAGTACAACATCGCCCAGAACTTCAGCCCGATCAGCATGACCTCGTGGGCAGCGCTCGCGTTCGTCATGGGCGGGGCCGCGTTCGGCTTCCTCGTGCCGATCCTGTCCGGGTTCATCGCCTACGCGATCGCCGACCGGCCGGGCCTGGTCCCCGGCATCGTCGGCGGCTCCGTCGCCGCGACCATGGGCGCCGGCTACCTCGGCGGCCTCGCCACCGGGTTCCTCGGCGGCTTCGCGGCCAAGTGGGTGTCGAGCTGGAAGGTCCACAAGAACGTCCGGGGCGTCATGCCGGTCGTCGTCATCCCGCTGGTCTCCTCGATCATCACCCTGGGTATCTTCATCATCGTCCTCGGCCGCCCGATCAAGTGGCTGAGCGACGAGCTCTCCAAGGGGTTGAACAACATGTCCGGCACGAGCGCCGCGCTCCTCGGCCTCGTCCTCGGCGCGATGATGGGCTTCGACCTCGGTGGCCCGGTCAACAAGGTCGCCTACTTCTTCGCCACTGCAGGTCTGGCCACGGCCGGAACCGCATCGGACTCCCCTCCGCTCAAGATCATGGCCGCGGTCATGGCCGCCGGCATGGTGGCCCCGATCGCCATGGCGCTCGCGACGACCCTCCGCCCACGGCTCTTCACCGAGCCCGAGCGGGAGAACGGCAAGGCGGCCTGGCTGCTGGGAGCGTCCTTCATCTCCGAGGGCGCCATCCCGTTCGCCGCGGCCGACCCGGTGCGCATCATCACCTCGTCCACGATCGGCTCGGCCATCACCGGCTCGATCGCCATGGCGTTGGGTGCCACGTCGCGCGCTCCGCACGGCGGGATCTGGGTGCTGCCGCTGTTCGGCAAGTTCTGGGCCTTCCTCATCGCGCTCGCCGTGGGCGTCGTCGTGATGACGGCCATCGTCGTCATCCTCAAGCAGCGCGACCACTCGCGCGACGCGGTGGCCGCCGTTGCCGATAGCGTGGTCGCCTGAGGACGTCCACACCGACGTGGCACGTTCCTGACGCGTCACATCTAGGAGAGACACATGGCACGCCGAACCGTCACGATCGCCTCCTCCGTGGGGCTGCACGCCCGCCCGGCTGCGCTCTTCGTCCAGGCCGCCACGGCCACCGGTCTCGACATCGAGATCGGTCGGCCCGGCCAGGACGACGCCGTCGACGCGACGAGCATCCTCGGTGTCATGGCCCTCGGGGCCAAGAACGGTGAGGAGGTGGAGATCGTGGCGGACGGCGACGGCGCCGATGCCGCCCTCGACTCCCTCGTCGAGCTCCTGTCCCGGGACCTCGACGCGGAGTGAGCGTCATGCCCACGCCCGAGACTCGGTACGGCATCGGCGTCAGCCCCGGCTCGGCGTTCGGACCGGTGGTGCAGGTACGGCCACCGGTCCGGCCGCCGGCCGACGAGCCGGCGACCGCAGACCCCGAGGCGGCCCTCGCCGGCGTCAAGGCCTCGTTCGAGGCGGTCGCGCAGGACCTCGAGGCCCGTGCCGCCGGGGCCGACGACACCGCCCAGCAGATCCTCACCGCCACCGCGCTCATCGCGCGGGACAAAGGCCTGGCCAAGGCGGCGGGCGCGCAGCTCGCCGCGGGCGCCGGACCGACCCACGCCGTCGAGGCCGCGGTCGAGGAGTTTGCCGCGCAGTTCACCGCGCTCGGCGGCTACTTCGCCGAGCGGGTCACCGACCTGCGCGACGTGGGCGCCCGTGCCGTCGCCCACCTGCTCGGGGTGCCGCCTCCCGGCATACCGAGCTTCACCGAGCCCAGCGTCGTCGTCGCGCACGACCTCGCCCCGGCCGAGACGGCCACCCTCGACCGCGCGCTCGTCGTCGGGATCGTCACCGAGGCGGGCGGCCGCACGAGCCACACCGCCATCCTCGCCGCGCAGATGGGGATCCCGGCCGTCGTCCAGCTCCACGGCGCCACCGAGCTCCCCGTCGGGACGCCGGTCGCCGTCGACGGCGACAAGGGCGCGGTGACCATCGACCCCACCGAGGCGTTCGTCGCCGACCTGGCCAGCCGCCGAACCCGCCGCGAGGCGGCCCTTGCCGCGACCTCGGGCCCGGGGGCGACCAGCGACGGCCACGCCGTGGCCCTGCTCGCCAACATCGGCGGCGTCGAGGACGCCGTGGCCGCCGGGCCGCAGGACGTCGAGGGCGTCGGGCTGTTCCGGACCGAGTTCGTGTTCCTCTCGTCCCCGACGGCGCCGACCGTTGCCGAGCAGACCGAGATCTACCGGCAGGTGTTCGAGCCGTTCGCGGGGCGCCGGGTCGTCGTGCGCACCCTCGACGCCGGTGCCGACAAGCCGCTCGCCTTCGCCGACCTCGGGCCCGAGGAGAACCCCGCCCTCGGACGGCGCGGCCTGCGCCTGTCCGCCGAGCGGCCGGAGCTGCTCGACAGCCAGCTCGAGGCCCTGGCCGTCGCGGGCAAGGCGACCGGCGCCGACGTCAGGGTCATGGCCCCGATGGTCGCGACGGCCGAGGAGGCCGCCTGGTTCGCCCGGCGGGTCCGCGAGAACGGCCTGCCCAAGGCGGGGGTGATGATCGAGGTCCCCGGCGCCGCATTGCGCTCCGAGCACGTCCTCGCCGAGGTCGACTTCGGCAGCCTCGGCACCAACGACCTGGCGCAGTACACCATGGCCGCCGACCGGCTCCAGGGCGAGCTGTCGGACCTGCTCGACCCGTGGCAGCCGGCGGTGCTCGACGTCATCGCGGCCGCCTGCGCCGGCTCGGCCAGGACGGGGCGCCCGATGGGAGTCTGCGGGGAGTCCGCCGGCGACCCTCTTCTGGCGCTCGTCCTCACCGGGCTGGGCGTCTCGAGCCTGTCGATGGCCCCGTCCAAGGTCGGCATGGTCCGCTTCGCGCTGTCGCTGCACACCCTCCCGCAGTGCCAGCGCCTGGCGTCCGTGGCCCGGGCCGCCCGAACGGCCACCGACGCTCTCGACGCCGTGCGCGACGCCGCGAGCGCGGAGCTCACCTCCTTGCTGTGAGGCCGCAGCGGCCCGCCAACCCGCGGGACCCTCCGGCAGGGTGGGTAGCATGACGTCGTTCGCCAGTCGTGCACGCCGACCACGGGAGCAACCCGCGTGACCAGTCGCCCGGCCGCCGTCATCATCCTCGCCGCGGGCGAGGGGACGCGGATGAAGTCCGCCACTCCCAAGGTGCTCCACCCCATCGCAGGTCGGCCACTGCTCGGACACGCGATCCGGGCCGGCCGGCAGACCGCGGCGGCTCACGTCGTCGCCGTCGTCCGGCACGGACGCGACGAGGTCGCGGCCTTCTGCGAGGAGTTCGACGCCGATGTCCTCATCGCGGACCAGGACGACGTCCCGGGCACCGGCCGCGCCGCGCAGTGTGGGCTCGACGTGCTCCCCGGCGACCTCAGCGGCACCGTCCTGGTCACCTACGGCGACGTCCCGCTCCTGCGGGGCGATACCCTGCTCGCCCTCGCCGAGGCGCACGAGAGCAGCGGCAGTGCCGTCACCGTCATCACGGCCACCCTTCCCGACCCGGCCGGCTACGGGCGGGTGCTGCGTGCCGGGGACGGCTCGGTCGTCGGCATCGTCGAGCAGCGGGACGCGACCGCGGACCAGCGCGCCATCACCGAGGTCAACTCGGGGATCTACGCCTTCGACGTGGCCGTGCTGCGCGACGCGCTCGCCCGGGTGGGCACCGACAACGCCCAGGGCGAGCGCTACCTCACCGACGTCGTCGCCATCGCCCACGCCGACGGCCTGCGGGTCAGCGCCCACCCCGTCGAGGACCTGTGGCAGACCGAGGGCGTCAACGACCGGGCCCAGCTCGCCCGGCTGGGCGCCGAGCTGAACCGGCGGATCTGCGGACGGTGGATGCGTGCGGGCGTGACGATCATCGACCCGTCCACGACGTGGGTCGACGACGACGTCACGATCGGCCGGGACACCACGCTCCTGCCCGCCACCCAGCTGGTCGGCGCCACGACCGTGGGCGAGCGGGCGGTGATCGGTCCGGAGGTCACCCTCACCGACACCGAGGTGGGGGACGGGGCGAGCATCCGGCGCGCCGAGGCCGTCCTCGCGGTGATCGGGCCGGACGCGACGGTCGGCCCGTACTCCTACCTGCGCCCCGGCACCCGGCTCGGTGCCGGGGGCAAGGTCGGCGGGTTCGTGGAGACCAAGAACGCGACCATCGGCGACGGGGCCAAGGTCCCCCACCTGTCGTATGCCGGTGACGTCACCATCGGTGAGGGTGCCAACATCGGGGCGGGGACGATCTTCGCCAACTACGACGGCGTCGCCAAGCATCACAGCACGGTCGGGCGGCACAGCTTCGTCGGCTCCAACACCGTGGTCGTCTCCCCTGTCGATGTCGGCGACGGTGCCTACGTCGCGGCCGGCTCCACGCTGACCGGCGACGTCGCGCCCGGCCAGATCGCCGTCGGGCGGGGCCGCCAGCGCAACATCGACGGATGGGTCGCCCGCGCCCGAGCCGGGACCAAGACCGCCGAGGCCGCGGCTGCGGCGCTCGAGGCGGCCCGGCACACCGCAGACCACGAAGGCGAGGGCCAGCCCAGATGACCGCCACCGAGCAGGGCCGGCATACCGGGATCCGGACCGCCCCCAAGAAGCAGCTCATGGTGTTCGCCGGGCGGGCCAACCCCGGGCTGGCCCAGGAGGTCGCGTCCCTGCTGGGCACCGAGCTGGTCCCGACGAGCGCCTACGACTTCGCCAACGGTGAGATCTACGTCCGCTACGAGGAGTCGGTGCGCGGGTGCGACGCCTTCGTCATCC
>CAYPYK010000146.1:0-4397 GCA_964414665.1 uncultured Intrasporangiaceae bacterium
CAGGCGTCGGTCAACGCCTTCCCGAGCGACCACGAGTCCGAGTACGACGTCGTCCGCGCCCTCTGCGAGAAGATGGGCGTCCGGTATGCCGTGAGCACCCACTTCGCCGAGGGTGGCGAGGGGGCGTTGGACCTGTCCAGGGTGCTTCTCGAGGCGATGGAGGAGCCGACGCACTTCGACTACCTCTACACCCTCGACATGCCGCTGGCGCAGAAGATCGAGACGGTGGCCCGCGAGGTCTACGGTGCCGACGGCGTCGACATCGCCCCGGCCGCGGCCGCGGCCCTGGCCGACTATGAGCGGCTCGGCTTCGGGACGCTCCCCGTCGTCATCGCCAAGACCCACCTGTCGATCTCGTCCGACCCCACCAAGCTGGGTGCGCCGACCGGGTGGCGGCTGCCGGTCCGCGAGGTCCGGGCCGCCGTGGGCGCCGGGTACGTCTACGCCATCTGCGGCGACATGCGCACCATGCCCGGCCTGGCCAGGCACCCCAACGCCGAACGGATCGACATCGACGAGACGGGCACGACGGTGGGCCTGTCGTAGCCGCCTTGGCCGTCGTCACCATCGCCGTGGGACCCACCGCCGGCCGGCATACCGTGACTCACGGAGACCGTCCCGCCGAAGCGTCGGCCAGGACGGTGCGGAAGGCCGAGACCGTGAAGCCCGGCACGATGTCCTCCATGTCGCTCAGGGGCGTCGCGGGGTCGAGGGCCAACGGGTCCGTGGCGCCGGTGAGCCCGGCGACGGTGCCCACGGGCAGGCCGACGGCGTCCGCCGCCTCCTGGAGGGTCATCCAACCCTTGACGACCTGGCTGGAGCCGTCACCGGTGCCGCCGCCTCCTTCACCGCCACCCCCGGCACCCGATGCCACCTGTCGTCCGCTGCTCGCCCACAGGCCGCCGGCCTGAGCCGCACCGATCGTGCCGAGCAGGATGACCAGGCCGAGGACCGGCATGACCCAGCGGTTGACCTTCATCGGGACGACTCCTTCGTGATGGTCGCGACGGTGAGGGGCAGGCGCCCGGCCGGTGCCGGGTCACCACCGCCGCCGGGACGGTGGAACAGGTCAGCGAGCGGGACGACGGCCTGCACGGTGAGCGCCCCGCCGACCGGGCAGGCCGTCACGCAGTCGAGGCAGCCGACACAGTCGGTGCTGACCGTGGCGTCCGCCCTGGAGACGTCGATGCCCACGGGGCAGGGGGCGACGCAGAGGTTGCACCCCGTGCACGAGGTCCCCGAGCGCTTGATCCGCAGGATGCTCAGGTGGCCGAGGACCGCGAACACCGCCCCGGCGGGGCAGAGGTAGCGACACCAGAACCGCTCGATGAGCAGGGACCCCACGACGATGACGGCCAGGATGGCCAGTGCGGGCCACATCACCGAGATGTCGGGGTCGAGCAGCCACTTCAGGCCGAAGGCGGTGACGTAGGGGTCGTAGTCGGCGAACCACAGCCGGGCGGTGGCGGCGCTCGCGTAGACGATGACCCCGAGCACGACGAACCGGCCGAGCCGCAGCACCCGGTCGGTGCGCGGGCTGGGTGTCAGCGAGGGCAGGTGCAGGCGGCGGGCGAGCCAGTGCAGGGCGTCCTGGAGGGCCCCGAAGGGGCAGATCCAGCCGCAGAACGCGTTGCCGGCGAGCAGCACGCCGGCCAGGACGCCGGCCCCGAGGACGATGTTCGACGGGTGGGTCTGGGGCATCAGCCGCCCGGTCGTGACCCAGGTCCACAGGGTCTCGACACCGCCGAAGGGGCACAGGGCGTCGGTCGATGCGGTGGTCCCGCTCGGCTCGCTCGAGTGCCGCACGGCGGCGACGATGATGAACGCCGCGACGGCGAGCTGGACGAGGCGGCGAGCGGTCCGGACCGTGCGGATCGAGCGGCGGCGGCGGACCGCGGCAGTGGCGCGCTTGCGCGGGCCGTCGAGGACGGGGGGAGTGGATGGAGCGGCGCCGGTGGACATGCCCCCACGGTGGCGGCTTCGTGTGAAGGGCCTGTGAAGCAGCCGCGAAGCCTTCGGGTGGCGGCCCGGCGGACCCGGGCTCAGGTCAGGTATGCCGCGAGCTCGCCGGCGAGGTCGGGGTTGACCCGGGCGGTGATCCTGGTGCCGTCGGCCGTGTGGGTGCTGGCCAGCACGTCGCCCTCCTCGTGAAGCCGGCTGACCAGGTCGCCCCGGTCATAGGGCAGCAGCACGTCGACGTCGCGGTCAAGTCGGGGAAGCTCCTCGCCGACAAGCCGGCGCAGCTCGCCCAACCCGGCACCGGTCCGGGCGGAGACGACGATGGAGTGCCTCTCCCGACGCAGGATCCGGTCGATCACCTCGCGGTCCGCCACGTCGGCCTTGTTGACGACGATGACCTCCTTGACCCCCGCCGCGTCGACATCGGCGAGGACCGCCCGCACCGCCGAGATCTGCCCCTCGGGGTCGGGGTGCGAGCCGTCGACGACGTGCAGCAGCAGGTCGGACTCGGCGACCTCCTCCAGCGTCGATCGGAACGCCTCGACGAGCTGATGGGGTAGCTGCCGGACGAAGCCGACCGTGTCGGTGAGGGTGTACTCCCGGCCCTCGGGTGTCTCGGCCCGGCGGACGGTGGGGTCCAAGGTGGCGAAGAGCTGGTTCTCGACGAGGACGCCGGCGCCCGTCAGCCGGTTGAGCAGCGAGGACTTGCCCGCATTGGTGTAGCCGGCGATGGCCACGCTCGGGATGTGGTTGGCGCGCCGGCTGCCCCGCTTGGTCTCGCGGTGGGTCTTCATGTCCACGATGTCGCGGCGGAGCTTGGCGATCCGGCTGTTGATCCGGCGCCGGTCCAGCTCGATCTTGGTCTCGCCGGGGCCACGGGACCCGATGCCCTCACCGCCGGCGACCCGGCCACCGGCCTGGCGGGACATCGACTCGCCCCAGCCGCGCAGCCGTGGGAGGAGGTACTGGAGCTGGGCCAGCTCGACCTGGGCCTTGCCCTCCCTGCTCTTCGCGTGCTGGGCGAAGATATCGAGGATCAGGGCCGTCCGGTCGATGACCTTGACCTTGACGATGTCCTCCAGCGCACGGCGCTGGCTCGGCGCCAGCTCGCTGTCGCAGATGACGGTGTCGGCGCCCTCGGCGATGACGACATCACGCAGCTCCTCGGCCTTGCCCTTGCCGAGGAAGGTGGCCGGGTCGGGGTTCGCCCGCCGCTGGAGGAGCCCGTCGAGAACCTCGGAGCCGGCGGTCTCGGCGAGCGCCGCCAGCTCGCGCAGCGAGTTCTCGGCGTCGGCGGCTGTGCCCTCGCTCCAGACCCCGGCGAGGACGACCCGTTCGAGGCGCAGCTGGCGGTACTCGACCTCGGTGACGTCCTCGAGCTCGGTGGACAGCCCGGAGACGCGGCGCAGCGCGGCGCGCTCCTCGCGGTCGAGCTGGTCGCCGTCGTAGCCTGCCGGGCCGCCCCAGCCAAGGCCCTCGGCGTCGGCTGTGGGGTCGGCTGCCGGGTCCGGCGGGGCCGTCGGGGACTGCGCGGCGAGGGCCGCGGCGCGGGCGGGGATGAGGTCGGGTCGTGGTGTCATGAGACCTCCAGGGTCTCATCCCGCGCGTCCGCCCTTCCAATCGCTTTCGGCGCCGGGCCGGGACCGCGCGACACGCCCGGCTGGTCTAGCGTGGCGCCTGAGATGACTGAGCCCACCGACCACTACTTCACCGCCCGGCCGGCGAGCGCGCGCGCCCGGCGCGTCCTGCGGGTGCGGCTGGCCGGCCGGGAGGCCGAGGTCGAGGTCGCCGCGGGTGTGTTCAGCCCGGGCGGGCTCGACAAGGGCACCGCCGTGCTGCTGGCCGACGCCCCCACGCCGCCGCCGGGGGGGACGTTCCTGGATCTCGGGTGCGGCTGGGGGCCGGTCGCCCTCAGCCTCGGGCTCCGCTCTCCCGACGCCACGGTCTACGCCGTCGACGTCAACGAGCGGGCCGTGGAGCTCACCGCCCGCAATGCCGCCGCCCTCGGCCTGGACCGGGTGCACGCGAGGTCCCCTGACGGCATTCCGGCCGGGGTCCGCTTCGACCTCGTCTGGTCCAACCCGCCGATCCGGGTCGGCAAGCAGGCCCTGCACGCGCTGCTGCTGACCTGGCTGCCCCGCCTCGCCCCGGGCGGGAGTGCCTATCTCGTCGTCTCGAAGAACCTCGGGTCCGACAGTCTCCAGCGCTGGCTGGCCGACACCCTCGACGACGGCTACGCCGTCGGCCGGCGCTCGACGGCCAAGGGCTTCCGGGTGGTCGAGGTGCGCCGCGCCGGCTGACCGGGCCGCGTCACGCCACCCTGCGAGGATGCGTCCATGGCTCCTCGGCTCGGAATCGCATTCGTGCCCCCCCCCCCCCCCCCCCCGCGCCCCGGCGGCGCCCACCCCCCCCCCCGCGGGGGCCGCCCCCCGGGGGGG
>CAYPYK010000146.1:4407-8389 GCA_964414665.1 uncultured Intrasporangiaceae bacterium
TCCATGGCTCCTCGGCTCGGACTCGCGTTCGTCCCCACCCTCCCTCCCGAGCGGCTCCTCCGCGTCGCCATCGCAGCAGACGGCGTGCTCGACGACCTGTGGGTGTGGGAGGACTGCTTCACCGAGAGCGGCATCGCCAGCGCGACGGCGGCCCTGGCCGCGACCGAGCGCCTCAGCGTCGGACTCGGGCTCATGCCCGCCCCGCTGCGCAACGTCGCCCTCACGGCGATGGAGGTCGCGACGGTGCACCGGATGTTCCCCGGCCGGTTCCTGCCCGGCATCGGCCATGGGGTGCAGGAGTGGATGGCCCAGGTCGGCGCCCGCGTCGCCTCCCCGCTCACCCTCCTCGGGGAGTATGCCGTCGCCCTGAGGCGACTTCTCGACGGCGAGGAGGTCAGCGTCGCAGGGCGCTACGTCCGGCTCGACGGGGTTCGGCTCCGCTGGCCCCCTCGGTCCCCGACGCCGCTCCTGCTCGGTGGCACCGGCCCGCGCACCCTCGAGCTGGGCGGACGCCTCGGCGACGGCGTGCTCCTCGGCAACACGCACACGCCGGCCGAGGTCGTGTCGTCCCTCGCCCACGCGGTCGCCGGGAGGGCCACCACGCCCTCCGACGGCTCGGCACTGGCACTCGTGACGACGCTCATCGCCGCCACGGGCCCACAGGCGCAGGTCCGCGTGGACGCCGAGCTGCCCCACTGGGGGGTCGCGCCCTCGCGCGGCCGCGCCGTCGCCGGGGATGCGGCCACCGTGGCCGACGCTGTGAGCCGGCTCGCCGAGGCGGGGGCCACCACCGTCGTCGTCCAACCCACCGCGGACGAGCCGGACCTCGAGGGGTTCGTCGCGTTCCTCGGTGAGCAGGTGCGACCGCTGCTCGGCTGACCTGGTGCGGCGGCCGCTCGGACGTCAGCCCAGCGCGGTCAGGTCGACGGTCCCGTCGGCGACGAGGACGGCGGGCCCGGCGAGCTCGACCTCGTGCCCGGGCAGCGGGCGGACCCGCAGTCGTCCACCGGGGACGTCGACCGTCCAGCTCTCGGTGCCGTCGGCCTCCCCGGCCCAGAAGCTCGTCGCCAGGGCGGCGGCGCAGGCGCCGGTTCCGCACGACCGGGTCTCACCCACCCCCCGTTCGTGGACCCGCATCGCGATGTGGCCGGGCCCGACGGGACGCACGATCTCGACATTGGTACCCAGCGCCGGCACCGGGTGGACCGTCGGCGCCCGCGAGAGGTCGACGGCCGCGAGGTCGACCGCCTCGGGCAGGGCCAGCACCGTGTGCGGGTTGCCGATGTCGATGGAGAGCGCGGAGTAGGGGTCCCCGCCGTCGAGCCGGACGAGCGCGTCGAACCCGTCGGCCGCCGCCCGCACCTCGTCGACCAGGGCCCAGCGCCCGAGGTTGACGGCGATGGTCTGCCCCTCGATGCGGACCGACTTGGCCCCCGACCGGGTCGCGATGGCGAACTCGGTGCCGGTCTCGAGGCCTTCGCGGCGCAGGTAGGCCGCGAACACCCGCGCCCCGTTGCCGCACATCTGCGCGGCGCTGCCGTCGGCGTTGCGGTAGTCCATGAACCACCGGGCCCGGCCGGCCAGGGCGCGCACCTCCGGCTCGGCGGCCGCCTCCGTGGGCACGACCCGGATCGTGCCGTCCCCGCCGATCCCGGTCCTGCGGTCGGCGAGCGCCGAGGCGACCTCGGCGCTCAGGCCCAGCGTGCCGTCGAGGTCCGGCACGAGGACGAAGTCGTTCTCGGTGCCGTGCCCCTTGGTGAAGGCGACCCGCTCAGCCATGGCGCCCATTGTCCTGGATGAACGCCCGCGTCCGGTCCACCGCCTCGTGAGATGCCCCCTCACCGGTCGGGTCGAGCCAGTGCACCCGTGGGTCGGGCCGGAACCACGACTCCTGTCGCCGGGCGAACCGCCGGGTGGCCGCGGCGGTCGACTCCCGGGCCACGGCCTCGTCGAGCACCCCGTCGAGCTGGTCGAGCGCCTGGGCATACCCCAGGGCCCGGCTCGCGGTGCGCCCCTCCCGCAGCCCGAGGTCCAGCAGGCCACGGACCTCGTCGACCAGCCCCTGCTGCCACATCCGGTCCACGCGCGCGTCGATCCGGGCGTCGAGCGCGGGCCGTGGGGGGGCCAGGCCCAGGACCAGGGTGTCGGTGACGTACTCGCGGGCCGGCAGGGTGGCCGAGAACGGCTCCCCCGTCAGCTCGATGACCTCCAGCGCCCGGACGATGCGCCGCCGGTTGTTCGGGTCGATGCGAGCTGCCGCGGCCGGGTCCGCGGCCCGCAGCACGGCATACATCTCCTCGGTGCCGCGGGCCGCCGCGTCCGCCTCCCACCGCGACCGGACCTCGGGGTCGGTGGGTGGGATCTCGAGACGGTCGAGCGCGGCCCGGACATAGAGCCCGGAGCCGCCGACGAGGACCGGGTGCCGTCCGCGGGACCGGATGTCGGCGATGTCGGCACGCGCCGCCCGCTGGTAGGCCGCGACGCTCGCCTCCTCGGTCACCTCGAGGACGTCGAGCTGATGGTGCGGTATGCCGCGGCGCTCGGCCGGGCTGAGCTTGGCGGTGCCGATGTCCATGCCCCGGTAGAGCTGCATCGCGTCAGCACCGACCACCTCGCCGCCCAGCTCCTCGGCGAGCAGCAGCCCCAGCTCGGACTTGCCGCTGGCCGTCGGCCCGACGACCCCGACCACGGCCGGTCGGCTCACGTGCCGACCGCGCCGGGCTCCGCCGGGGCACCCTCGACGTGCCCGTCCTCGTCGCCGTCGTCGTGGCCGAAGGGGTCGCGGTCCACTCCCGGCGTCCACGACAGCCCGGCCACTCCCCAACCATGGGCTGTGACGGCCCTCTTGGCCTTCTTGGCCCACCGCCCGGAGAGCCGGTCGACATAGAGGAAGCCGTTGAGGTGGTCGTACTCGTGCTGGAGCATCCGGGCGAACCACCCGGTCGCGTGGTACTCGATCGGGGTGCCATCCAGGCCGGTCCCGGTGAGGGTGGCGCTGTCGCCGCGTCGCAGCGGGTACGACTCCCCCGGCACGGAGAGGCACCCCTCGGACTCCTCGTGCGGGTCCGGGTCGCCGGGCGGGGGCTTGGCGGCGACGAGGTAGGGGTTGATGACGACCCCGCGCGCCGGTATTCCGTCGTCGTTGTGGAGCTGCCAGGTGAAGACCCGCAGGTCGACGCCGATCTGCGGCGCGGCCAGACCCACTCCGCGGGCCAGGTGCATCGTGTCGAACATGTCGGCGACCAGGGCCTCGATGTCCTCGTCGACGACGTCGACGGGCCGTGCGCGGCGACGCAGGACCGGGTCTCCGGTGATGACGACAGGTCGGACGGCCATGGCGCGATTCTCTCAGAGCCGCGGCGCTCGGCTCGGCCCCGCCCCCGTCACAGGCAACTCGCAGGCACGTCACGGCCGGTGGGGGTAGCGGCGCGGCACGCGGAGGGTCCAGGCTGTCAGCGACGGGACCGCTTCGGCGTTCCCGGGCCCTGCCCCCGACTGAAAGGAGAGCCGCATGGGATTGCTCGACAGCGCCAAGGAGAAGGCCGAACAGCTCATCAAGGACAACCCCGAAAAGGTCGAGGAGCTGAGTGACCAAGCCATCACCAAGGGTGGCGACGCGCTCGACTCGGCGACCGGCGGCACGTTCTCCGACCAGATCGACGCCGGCCAGGCAAAGGCCGACGAGATGATCGGTGAGGGCTGAGGCCTGACCTGACGCAACGGGGCCCCCGACCTGACGGTCGGGGGCCCCGTTCTCCTACCGGCCCGGCGCCGCGCCGTCCCCGTGGGTCGGGCCCGGCGGTGTCCGCCACCTCGTCACCCGATACTCGCCGTGCCGCTGTCGCCGTCGGCAGGGGTGACCTCGATCGTGCCGTGAGCAGACCCGGTGGCCGCCGACGGGGGCGGTGACGTCCGTGAGAACGCGCCGCCGCCGCGGTGACGCCGTTGGCGACGGCACCGGCGGGCAGCGCGAGGCCCAGCG
>CAYPYK010000147.1:0-8320 GCA_964414665.1 uncultured Intrasporangiaceae bacterium
CCTCCTGGTCCGGCGTCCAGCTGTTGAGCGGGAGCGAACCCTGTGCGGTGCGCGAGACCTTGCCCGGACCCCGCGCCTTGCCGCCGCGCTCGCGCATCGCCCGCTCGGCCACCGCGTCGGCGATGCCCTCGGACATCCAGCGGGCGTCGAGGGTGGACGCGTTCGCCCACGCGTGGGTGAGCTCATGGAAGAGCAGCTGGGCCTGGAGCTCCTCGCCGATGACGATCTCGTCGGACCGCGGGTCGAACCACCCGTCGTAGCCACGGACATTGACCGCCCGGTCCTCGCGGACCTTGGTCACCCCGCCGGGCCAGTCCGTTCCGAGGATCTTCTCGAGCGCCGGGACCCCCGACGTCATCGTGGTGGTGACGAAGGAGGCCCACTTCGGGTCGTCGGGGTAGGCCATCACCGAGATGTCCCGGCCGCTGACCGTGACCTTCTCGGTCTTGGCGACCGCCGGGTCGCGCGCGGAGACCACGGCGTAGAAGCCGAGGCTGTCGGTGTTCTTCGTGGCGGTGTAGGTCGACGTGTCACCCGAGCTGGCGGCGGTGAACAGGTCGGTCGAGGCGTCGAAGCTCATCGAGGTCGGAAGCACGACCTGCATCGTCATCTGACCGGAGTCGCCCGGCCCGTAGACGGCGAAGGTCGCGTACCCCGGACCCACCCGGGTCTGGTCGGCCGACCGGGGCTTCGCGCCGGTGAGCACGAAGGTGACCGTGATCGTGCGGCTCTGGCCGTAGAGCAGGTTCGACGGGAAGGCGATCGTGGCCAGCTCGGTGCTCGGGTCGCGGGTCCTGGAGGTGGTGAGCCGCAAGGTGGCGCCGTTGGACACCGCCTTGAGCTGGTGGGCGTCTGCCGGCACCGGGATCTGCATCGACTTCCAGTAGTAGTACTCGACGCCGGCGCCCGTCCGCACGCTCGGCAGCCGGTTGTGGACGGTGACCTGCAGCCTCGCCCGGACCTGGTGCTTGCCGCCGTCGAGCACGTATCGGCTTGTGGAGCGCACGTCGAGCCCGTTGCCGGCTCCGGCAGCCGTCGCGAGGGCGAGGATGCCGGCGAGCGCCACGGCCGTGCCGGACACCGTCCGGGCGCTCCAACGGCCCGGCCGGGTGACGCTGCGGCGGTGGCCGCTCATGGTCTTCCCCCCGTTTCAAACCGCTTCAGCCGCTCCGGGGGCCCGGACCCCCCGGAGGCACGATGAGAGTGCCACCCGCCGAGCCGCGGCGCAACCCGCAAGAGCGCGACCAGCGGGCGGTGTGATGCATCCCTCGGTGATGCACCCCTCGCGGTCAGGCAGGGCGTTCGACCCTGACGGCGTCGCCGGGGCGAACCAGGCCTGGGACCACGACCCGGGCGTTGAGCCCGCGCAGCCGCAGCGGCCGACCGATCGAGCCGTTGACGAACCGCATCGCCTCGCCCCCGAACCGTTCGACGAACTGCGCGCAGCCGGTATGCGGCGGCTCGGTCACCTCGATCACGGCGCCACGCGACCCCAGGTCGCCGATGGTGAGCACCGAGCCCACTGGGAGGTTCTCCACCGACAGGTCGAGGTCGAGGTAGAGCTGGTCGCCCGCGAGCGCCTGTCGGCCGGGGTCCCCCGCCAGGAACGCGACCATCCGGGCACTCATGACGTTGAGCTGGGTGTCCGGATGGGGAAGGCCGTCGGGGGTGCTCGAGTCACCGCGCTCGAGCCAGCCGTCGCCGACCAGGCCGAACCCCGGGTCGAGCTCTCCCTCCTCGAGCACCTCCCGCCCCCCGGGGGCCGGGCGGCGCACGACCAGGGCAAGGGTCCCGAGGTCCTTCGGCGCGGCATACAGCTCGGGGAGGAACGCCTCGAGCTCCTCGGTGGTGCGATGGGCCACGGTGGTCATGGCCCGATCCTGGCATCGACCGCTGACCGGCCGCCAGGCGATTCCGCTTGCCGGGCGTCCCGGGGTCTGCCTCAGCCCGTGGGACGCTCGGGCCGTCGCCGTACCATTCGGATCCGCACCGAGGCGAGGAGCACGAGGACCAGCAGCCCGGAGATCGTCCCGAACCCCACGTGCGGGACCAGCGGCAGCAGGATGCCGACCGCTCCGCCGAAGACCCACGCCATCTGCAGGACCGTCTCGGACCAGCCGAACACCCGCGTGCGGACCTCCTCGTCGACGTCGCGCTGGATCGTCGCGTCGAGCCCGAGCTTGATGAGCTGGGCCGCCATACCGGCGACGAACCCCAGCGCGACGAGCGTCCAGACCGAGTAGAACACCGAGGTGGCCAGCGCCATCCCCACGTCGACGATGAGCGCGATGGCGATGATCGCTTCGGGTCTGCGGCGGCGCAGGGCGTTGCCGGTCGCGGTGCCCAGCGCGTTGCCGCCGCCGGCCGCGCCGACGACCAGGGCCAGCACCACCGTCCCGGACCAGCCGGGCAGCGGGTGCTCACGCATGAGGAACGCGATGAAGATGGTGAGGAACCCGGTGAGCAGGCGCGCGCCGATGGCGCCGACGAGGGCGACCGTGACCGACGTCGGCAGGGTACCGACCCGGTCGCCCAACCGGGCGAGCGGGCCTCGGCGGAGGCTCGGATCGTGGTCGGGTCGGCGCAGGACGAGGGTGTCCTCGACGTCGAGCTCGCCCTGGGACGAGTCGACCCGGGCCGGCAGTCGGATGGCCTGCACCGTCCCGACGACGTAGATGACGAACGCGAGCCGCAGCGACCAGTCGGGGCCCAGCCGCGAGAGGGCCCCGGCGAACCCGCCTCCGACCGCCATTCCTGCCACGCCCGCCAGGGCGATCCGCGAGTTGGCGTTGACCAGGGTGAACCCGGTGGGCAGCAGCCTCGGGACGGCGGCCGCCCGGGTGACGTTGTACGCCTTGGATCCGACGAGACACCCCAGAGCCGTCGGGAAGACCCACGGCGAGTCGGTGACCACGGCGCCGGCCAGCACCCAGCTGAGGAACCCGCGGACGGCGAAGGTCGTGCCGATCGCCCAGCGCCGCCCGTGCCGGAACCGGTCGAGCAGCGGCCCGATGAACGGCGCGAGCAGGGCGAACGGAGCCATCGTCAGCAGCAGGAACAGGCCGACCTGGCCGCGGGCCCGGTCGGTGGGAATGGCGAAGATGGTCCCGGCCAGCGACACCGTCAGCGCGGCGTCGCCGACCATGCTGACGAAGTGCAGCTCGACGAGGCGGGCCAGTCCGCTCTCGCCCGCCCCCGCCGAGCTGACGTACGCCCGGGCCCGCCGCGCCCCCGCCCGGCCACCCTGGCCGGCCAGCCGCGCGACCCTCAACGTGCCCCCGCCGGCGGCCCGCCCGGCCCGGGAGGCACGCCTGCGCAGGCCCGACGCCGCCCTGCGTCCCGGCGCGGACGACAGCGGCGGTGGCGGTGGCGCGGTGGCCGCGGGCGGCGGCATCGGCTGGGTGTCATGGACCGGCTGGATCGGCTGGGTGGGCGGGGTGGACGGCGTGGGCCGGCCGGTGCTCGGGTGGTCGTCGTGCGGCATGTCAGACCGCCTCCGCCACGCCGGGCAGGACGAACCCGGCGCCGTCCAGCGGCTCGACCAGACCGTCGGCGACGAGCGAGTCCAGGCAGCGGTCGACCTGGGCCGGGTCGCCGGCGGCCACGTCGAACGCCGACCGGGGGACGGTCGTCGTCGCCTCTCGCAGTGCGGCCATGATCCGCCCGCGAACCTGCCGGTCGGTGCCGTCCCAGGCCTGCCCCCGCCGCGGTGGACCGGCGTATGCCGGCCGGTCGGCGGCGAACCAGGCACACCGGTCGGCCAGCGGGCAGCGCGCGCAGGCCGGGGCGCGTGCCGTGCAGACGAGCGCCCCGAGCTCCATGAGCGCGACGTTCCAGGTGGCCGAGCGCGCCTCGTCCGCGGGGACGAGGGCGGCGGCGAGGTCGCGCTCGGCGCGGGTGAGCGCGGGCGCACCCTGGGCGCGGCCCTCGACCACCCGGGTCGCCACTCGGCGGACGTTGGTGTCGACGACGCAGGTGCGGCGCCCGAACGCGAACGCTCGCACGGCCGCCGCCGTGTAGCCGCCCACCCCCGGCAGAGCGAGCAGGTCGGCCTCGGTGCTCGGCACCTCTGCGCCGTGCCGCTCGACCATCGCCCGCGCGGCCTCCTGCAGGCGAAGGGCCCGGCGGGGGTAGCCCAGCCGGCCCCAGGCGCGGACGACGTCGGCCGGGGCGGCGGCGGCCAGGGCGCGCGGGGTCGGCCAGCGGGCGAGCCACATCCGCCACGGGGCCTCGATGCGGGCCACCGGGGTCTGCTGGGCCATGATCTCGGAGACGAAGACCCCCCACGGCGAGCAGTCGGCGTGGCGCCAAGGCAGGTCGCGGGCGTTCGCGGCATACCAGTCCAGCACCCGCTCGTGCAGGACGGCGAGGTCCGGAGGCGTCAGGGTGGCCACGACGAGGCGGGGCTCGCCGATCAGACGTACCGCTCGAGGATGCTGCTCTCCGCGAGCCGGGACAGGCCCTCGCGCACCAGGCGGGCCCGTCCCTCGCCGACCCCGTCGACGTCCATGAGGTCGTCGATGTTGGCGGCGAGGAGCTTCTGGAGGCCGCCGAAGTGCTCGACGAGCCGCTCGACGATCGTGCCGGGCAGGCGGGGTACCTTCGACAGCAGCCGGAAGCCGAGCGGGCTGACCGAGGAGTCGAGGGCCTCGCCGGCGGTCATGAAGCCCAGGGACTTGGCGCCGGCCGCCGGGTCGATGAGCTCGGTCGACTCGATCGACTGGAGGTTGACGATGGCCTCCTCGAACGTGTACCCGACCCGGGAGTCGTCGACGTAGTCGCGCACGACCAGGTCGAGGTCGTCGGACAGGCCGCCGGTCAGCTCCTCGAGCTGGAGGCTGAGCAGCCGGCCGTCGGTGCCGAGCTGGAGGACGTAGTCGGCGATCTCGTCCTTGATCCGGCGGACCATCTCGAGGCGCTGGAGGACGTTGGCGACGTCGCGCACGGTGACCAGGTCCTCGATCTCGAGGGCCGACAGCGTGCCGGTCACCTCGTCGAGGCGGGACTTGTAGCGCTCGAGGGTCTGCAGCGCCTGGTTGCCCCGGGACAGGATCGCGCTGGAGTCCTCGAGGACGACCCGGCGGCCGGCGACGTAGAGGGCGATGATCCGCATCGACTGGCTGACCGAGACCACGGGGAACCCGGTCTGCTTGGCGACCCGCTCGGCGGTGCGGTGCCGCGTGCCGGACTCGCTGGTCTCGATGGAGGAGTCGGGCACGAGCTGGGTCGCCGCCCGCACGATCCGGGTCACCTCGCGGTCGACGACGACGGCGCCGTCCATCTTGGCGAGCTCGCGCAGCCGGGTGGCCGAGAAGGGGATGTCGAGCGGGAAGCCGCCGGTGCTGACGTGCTCGACGACCTTGTCGTTGCCCAGCACGATGAGCGCGCCGGTCCGCCCGCGCAGGATGCGCTCGAGACCGTCACGCAGCTCGGTCCCCGGCGCCACCGCGGCCACGGTGGTGCGCAGCAGCTCCTCGTCGCTCGCCGCCACGTCCACACCCTTCCTGCTCGTTGGGGGGCCCGCCCTGCTGGGACCCCGCACCCGGGCCGGGGAGCTGGTGGGGCTCGTCCGGCCGGCGCGCCCGGTCCGCGTGGACTCCGGGCACCGCCGCGATCCTACCTGGGTCGGGCGGGTTCACCGCGGCTCAGGCTCGCCGCTGGACACCGGCCAGCACGGCGTCGGCGACGCTGGCGACCTCGATGACCCGGATGCCGTCGGGCACCGGCCCGGCTCCCAGCACCCCGGGCGGGACCACGGCGGTCGTGAACCCCAGCCGGGATGCCTCGGCGAGCCGCCGGTGCGATCCGGTGACCGGCCGGACCTCGCCGGCCAGGCCGACCTCACCGAAGGCGATCGTCCCCGCGGGCAGTGGCCGGTCGAGGATGGCGCTGCCGAGGGCCAGGGCGATCGCCAGGTCGGCCGCCGGCTCGGTGATGCGCACACCGCCGACCGTCGACAGGTAGGCGTCCTGGTCCTTGATGGGGGCCTGCGCCCGGCGGTCGAGGACGGCGATGATCATCCCGACCCGGGCCGAGTCCAGGCCACTGGTGGCCCGCCGGGGCGTCGGCAGTGAGGACTTGGCGACCAGGGCCTGCACCTCGGTGACCAGTGGCCGCCGCCCCTCGAGCGCCACGGTCACGCAGGTGCCGGCCACCTCGGTCGTGCGGTGCGAGAGGAACAGGCCCGAGGGGTCGGTGAGGCCGACGACGCCGATGTCGCAGAGGTCGAAGCAGCCGACCTCGTCGGTCGGGCCGTAGCGGTTCTTGACCGCGCGCACGAGCCGCAACCGGGAGTGCCTGTCGCCCTCGAACGCCACGACGACGTCGACGAGGTGCTCGAGCACCCGGGGCCCGGCGATCGAGCCGTCCTTGGTGACATGCCCGACGAGCAGCACGGCGATCGCGCGGCGCTTGGCCACCTCGATGAGCGCGGCCGCGACCTCGCGCACCTGGGTGACGTTGCCGGCGGCGCCCTCGACCTCGCCGCTCGAGATGGTCTGGACCGAGTCGACGACGACGAGGTCGGGCTCGAGGTGGTCGATCTGCCCCAGCACGGTGGCGAGGTCGGTCTCGGAGGCGAGGAAGAGGGTGCGTGCCATCGCCTCGATCCGCTCGGCCCGGGTGCGGACCTGGGCCGCCGACTCCTCGCCGGTGACGTAGAGGACCCGGCGCTCGCCCCCCGCGACGCCCGAGCCCTCGCGCGCCGCACGCGCCGCCACGTCGAGCAGCAGCGTGGACTTGCCGATGCCGGGCTCGCCCGCAACGAGCACGACGGCTCCGGGCACGAGCCCGCCGCCCAGGACCCGGTCGAACTCGGGCACGCCGGTGCTGCGCGCCTGCGCCCGGCGCGCGTCGACCTCGCCGATGGGCAGGGCCGGCCGGTCGACGGCCCGGGCCGCCGTGGTCCGCACCGCCACCGCGCCGACCTCGCTGACCGTCCCCCATGCCTGGCACTCACCGCACCGGCCCACCCACTTCACCGTCGCCCGGCCGCACTCCGAGCATCGGTATGCCGGTGCCCTCCCCGCCGCTCTCGTCGCTCGTCCGCCCGTCGCCACGCCGCCACCCTAGGATGCGCCGCCGACAGGCGAGCGCAGGGCACACCGACCCACCGCACGGCTGCGGCACCCCGGGCCGCATAATCGGCGGATGGACGCGACCGAGCTCAGGGCACTGCAGGCACCGGTCAAGGAGCGGTACCGGACAGATCCGGCGTCGGCTCGGACGCCGGCCGTGGCACACGGCGACTTCTCCGAGCCGGGGATCACCACCACGGTCCGCGCGTGGGCCGGCCCGGTCCGCGCGGGCCTGCACCAGGCCACCGGAGGCACCGGAGAGGACGCCTGCTCGGCCGACCTGCTGCTCGAGGCCCTGCTGGCGTGCGCGGGGGTCACTCTGCGCAGCGTGGCCACCGTCATGGGGCTGACGGTGGAGTCGGCGCAGCTGCGGGCCGAGGGGTTCTTCGACGCCCGCGGGACCCTCGGGGTCGACCGTACGGCGCCGGTCGGGCTCACCGACGTCGTGGTCACCGCCGCGCTCGTCACCGATGCCTCGGACACCGACCTGGAGCGGCTGGCCCGCTCCACCGAGCGCTACTGCGTCGTGGGACGGTCGCTGGCCGAGCCGCCGCGCATTGTGGTGGCCCGCGCCTGAGCGACCTCCGCGTTGAGCGGAGCCCCTCCCGTTGAGAAGAGGCAACACGCCTGGACGGGGAACGCCGACTCGGCGTGTTGCCTCCTCTCAACGGGGAGGCCTGGGCCTGCTCAGCTGGCGACGACGTTGAGAGCCACTGTCGCCTGGACCTCGGCGTGCAGTCGCACCAGCGCCTGGTGGCTGCCCGTGGTCTTGATCGGCGTGGGGACCTCGATCTTGCGGCGGTCGAGCTCGGGCCCGCCGGCAGCCTTGACGGCGTCGGCGATGTCGGCGGTCGAGACGGCGCCGAACAGCCGGCCGGAGGCGCCGGCGTGGGCGGCGAGGGTGACCGGGTTCGCCTCGAGGTTGCCCTTGATCGACTGGGCCTCCTCGAGCGACCTCACGGCGCGCACCTCGCGGCCCTTGGCGATCGCGTCGACCTGCTTCTGGCCGCCCTTGGTCCACGCGGTGGCCAGGCTCCGGCGGAACAGGAAGTTGCGGGCGTAGCCGTCCTTGACGTCGACGACGTCGCCGGCGGTGCCGAGGCCGGTGACCTCGTGGGTGAGAATGACCTTCATGTCAGCTCCTTCGGTCTCGGCTCGGCCGGGTCAGCGGGACGAGCTGGAGTAGGGCAGCAACGCCATCTCGCGGGCGTTCTTGACCGCGTTGGCGATGAGCCGCTGCTCCT
>CAYPYK010000148.1:0-8279 GCA_964414665.1 uncultured Intrasporangiaceae bacterium
CTGGTCCTCCCCATCGCCCCAGCCACCGTGAGCAACCTCGCGGTGGGCCACTCCGCCCACGTCAGCGCCCCCGGCTACCTCGCCGCGGCTCCCTACCACTCCCCCGGAGCGCGCGCCGCGGTCGTCGTGGCCTGGCTCGACCAGGCCCAGGCGGCACGGCTCGACGCCACCGAACCGAACTACACGCGCCGGACCCTGTCGGACACGGAATACCCGGTGCGCCTCACCGACTCCGGTGAGCGGCTGCACGGGGTCCGCGTATACGAGTCAGCGCACGGGGTCATCGCCAACGGCGAGGGACCGGTCAGCCTGCGCCGGCAGACCCAGGTGGCCGCGTGGCTGCGGACCGCGCGGGTGTCCCCGTGGCTCACCCTCGACGCCGAGGCGGCGGCGCGCTCGCTCTCCCACGACTGTCTCGCCCGGACAGTGGTCCGCGACGAGCTGCTGTTGCGTCGGCTCGTCGCCCCGAGCAACCTCCAGGCGGCCTAGCCCAGGAGCCGTGCCACGAGCGGGGCTGCGGCTGATGAGCAGCCCCGAGCTCGAGGCCATCAGGGAGGCGCACGTTTCCGGCGGGTGACCAATCGGACGGCTGCGTTCGTCGCCGACTCGCGCCTCAGGGGTGGCGATCTGTCATCTCGGTCGAGGGGGACGAGACGGCCCGCCGCAGGCTGGTGTAGGACCGGACCAGCTCGGCCCGCTCAGCCGGGACCCGAGGGTCGTTAGGGCGACACCCGTCGGCGACCCACTCATCCGAGACCCGCATCGCCAGCGCCCGGTGGTGGGCGGCCTGCCGAAGCACGTCCGCGGGCCCGCCGTAGACGTAGGCGTACAGCCGGGTCAACGCTTCGACGAGCGCCCCCTCGTCGTCGTCCGTCCGGACGCGCTGGAGGATCCGATGCTCCCGCCACCAGTCGACCTCGAGCCGGGCCGCCTCCTCCGCCTCGATGTCGAGCCCGTGGGCCCCGATGACGAGTCGGTAGAACCGGGCCATGAGCCGGCACGCCTTCGCCGGGTCGTTGACGGGGAATGGCGCCCACACCTGGTTGGCTCGCAGGACGTACCACGCGCCGAGCAGGGTCCTCGGCCACGGCATACCGAAACCCTCCCGGACCATGCCGACGGCCGAGGCGAGCACCAGCCGCCAGTCCCGCCGGTAGTAGGCGACCCAGGCGTCGCACTCATGTCCGCCCAGCCGAACGGGGTCGAGACACCACGGCGTCGACCGGGCGACGCCACCGAGTCGCGGGCTCATCGCCCGACGGCCTGCCGGGGCTGAACGGGCGGGGTAGCCTCGGCGCTGGCCTGCCGGCGCCACGTCGTGCGCGCCTCGCGGGCGGTCCGAGCCGTCCGCGCGGCGCGCCCCGACCCTGGGCCGAGCACCCGCCAGACAACCCGCGGGGCCAGCAGGGTTGGCGGCGCCGCGAGGAGGTTGAGCACCCGGGCGAAGGCCACGGTGACGTCGTGGTTCGCGGTGGCCACCCCGAGCAGCCGGTCCAGGTACCGGTCGAGGAGCCGCTCCGGAAGCGGCTTCGCCGGCATGCCGGGGAAGCGCCGGTCGCTGCCGGTGGCAAGCGCCCACGGTGCGGACGAGACGGTCGCGAAGGCCTTGGCACTCCTGCGGGCCAGCCCCTCGGGGTCACCCTCGGCGAGCAGGGCGCGCAGCCGTACGACCTGGTGCGCTGCCGAGCTCATTCCCTGCCCGTAGACCGGGTTGAACGAGCACACCGCGTCACCGATGACGACGAAGCCCTCCGGCCGGCGGCGCAGCCGCTCCCAGCGCACCCAGCGGCTCCCCGGGAAGCGGTAGGGCGTCGGTTCGCCGAGCGGTTCGCACCCCTCGACGATCTGGGCGATCCCGTCGGCGGGCAGCGTCCTCGCGTACGCGAGGAAACCCTCGAGGTCGCTTGGAGGAACCTCGCCGTGCTGACCGGAAAGGGTGACCGTCCACCGGTCGCCCTCCTGCCGCAACGCCACCCCGGCTCTTCCGTACGGCGGATGGGCGCCGACCACCTGGGCGTCCAGGCCGTCCAGCACCCCCGGACGGGAGCGGAACAGCCGCGTCACGTAGGTGACATCCGCGTTGACCTCGGTGACCTCCGGTGCCTCGTACCCGAGCTCGCGCAGCCACGTAGAGGCCCGGGAGCCGCGGCCCGTCGCGTCCACGACGAGGTCGGCATCGAGGTCGACCGAGGAGAGCGTGCCGGAGGCACGCTCTCCTCGCTCGCGAGCCGCATCCGGGGAGGCACCCACGGGCGCGCCGCGGCGGGCGACCCTGGCGCCGACGACCCGGCGGCCGTCAGCAGTGGTCCGCAGCCCGACGATGTCGTGCTCGCCCAGGAGGCGCACGGTCGGTGTCTCCCGGACGCGGCGGCGGACCTCGGACTCGATGAGGACGCGCGAGGCGAGCAGCGCGTGCAGCCCCGACTCGCCGTCGGTGAGCACGTTGTCCTGGAGCATCCAGCTCGACCGCGCGAGCACGTCGACCTGCATCCCGCCCCGGTCACGGACGCCTGAGACGAACCCGGGCAGGATCGACTCCATCGCCTCCGCGCCTCGAACGAGCAGACCATGCGTATGCCGGCTCTGCGGCACCCCGCGCCGGGGCGCGTCGAGGTCGGTGTCGAGGTCGTCGCGGTCGACGACCACGACCTGGGCGAAGTGGTCCGACAGCACCTGCGCGGCGAGGAGCCCGGCGAGGCTCCCCCCGAGGACGACGGCGCACTGGCGGGGGCTGCCCTTCGGCTGGGCCGACTCGGTCGTCTTCGGTCGGTGGGACAAGATCGGCGAGTTCATCTTCGGCTCCATGTCACGGTGGTGTTTGGGTTGTGGCGGGTCGGTATGACTTGGGGGGGTCGGGTCGGGAGGGTCGGTATGGGGTCGCGTCGTCGGGGTCAGCCCGGCGGCAGGACGACGCCGAAACCACCGGTGGCGAGCTTGAGGACGACCTGCCCGGGAGCCAGGAGGTCGACGATGCGGGCGGCGCTCAACACCTCGAGCTCCCCGAGCACTCGGCGGTAGGCCTCATCCCCGCTCCTCCGGGCCGCCTGTAAGGCGGCCGCGTTGAACCAGACCTTCCGTCGCGACTCGGCGAGGAAGCGTCGGGTCGCGGCCCGGTTCACCGGCGTCAGCACCCGGTCGGCGAGTGACCTGCCGGAACCGACCCCGCTTGCCCCGAAGTACGCACGGACCCTCATCGCGTCCGGACAGCTGACCCGTGGGGGGCGCGCCGACTCTGCGCTGGCGAGTGCGCGGTCCTCGGCGGCCACCCGTTCGGCCAGCACCTCGTCGATGTGCTCATGGTCCCGGCGGCGCATCGCGAGCAGGCCTGGGTCGGCGAAGTCCTCGTCGCTGATGACCGCGAGCAGCGCCTGCGGTAGGTCGAAGTTGATGTGGGCGTTCATCCCGAGGAGGACATGCCGCAGCGGCCTGAGGGCGGAGTCGGCGCCGAGGGCCGCTCGCCAGGGTCTCGGAGCGCTGCCCGGGTCGCGTTCGCTTGCCGCGAGGGCGTCGAGGTACAACCCCGCGAAGCGCGCGTCCCAGCGGTCCACCCACTGGGGGTCCTCGAACCGCCCCGCCCGGATCGCCGCTCCGACGGCAGCGGTGGTCCGGGCATAGGTGGCGACGAAGTGGCGCCGAGGGTCGCCGCTCGCCTCGAAGCGCTGCCGGACGGCGGTGAGCTCGCCCAGGGACTCATCTGTCCTGGTGCCCTGCCCGCGGGTTGTCGCGGTCATGGCTTCCATCGACCAACCTCCGCCGCGGGTCCCGGACACTGGGTGTAGCGGGTCATCGGGGCTCGACCTCTCTGTCGTCCTGAGCGGTGCCGTCGGTGGCACCACTGCGGCTACGGCGCCGGTCCGTCGCCCGGATCACTCGCTAGGCCCACCAGTGCCAAGCCTCGGCATGAGTGATCCGATCGGCGGCCCGGCGACGTACCACGGAAGACGAGCTTTCGGCGCGCGCGGCATACCCGCGAGGCGCGCCACGGACCGGCATACCGAGGAGGCGGACCATCCCAACGCTGACGGCGGCCGTGCGGCCGCGGACCGCGTCCGAGCCGACACCGGCCGTGACTGCCCGAGTGCCCCGTTGCGCCACGCACCCATCGGGTCCTACCGTCACGGGGGTGCGCACACGCGACGCCGCCCTGGTGGCGCGTCTGGCTGCCGGCGACGACCACGCCCTCGCCGAGGTCTTCGACGGGCTGGGCTCGGTCGTCTACGGTGCGGCGCGCCGGATCCTGGGTCAGGACGCGCTCGCGCAGGACGTCGTGCAGGACGTGTTCGTCCAGCTGTGGAGCCACCCGGAGCGCTATCAGCCCGCCGCCGGAACGCTCGGGACGTATCTCGGGATCCTCGCCCGCAGCCGGGCCATCGACCTCCTGCGCAGCGAGCTGCGCCGGGCGGCACGGCAGGAGCGGGAGTTCCGGTTGAACCCTCGCGCTCCACGTGGCTCGGTCCACGACGAGGTCGCCGCGGCCGAGTCGGCTCTGGTGGTCCGCCGGGCGATCGAGTCGCTTCCGGCCGATCAGCGTCGGGCGATCGAGCTCGCCTACTTCGACGGCCTGACCTACCGGGAGGTCGCAGCCGCCGAGGGGATACCCGAGGGCACGGCCAAGTCGCGCATCCGGTTGGCCCTCGCCAAGCTGGAAACCCTCCTGGACCCCGAGCTGTTGGAGCAGTCATGACGCCCTTCCCTCCCCCGGAGAGCTCGAACCCGCGGCCGCTCGACCTCAGGGTGCTGCCGCCGGATCTTCGCGGTCGGGTGATCGCGGCGTCGCTGGCTGCCCGGGCTGCAGGTCGGTACACCCCGGCGGGTCCCGACATCACGCCCCTGGAGGCCTTCGGCAGGGCGGCCGAGGCGTTCGACGGGGTGCTCGCGGACCTCTCCGAGGACGAGTGGCATCGCCCGGCGCTGCGCGATCTCGACGTGCAGGGGCTCGTCGGCCACCTCGTCGGCGTGGAGCTCGACGTGCAACGCTCGCTGCGGCAGGACCCTGATGTCGCCGAGGTGAACCACGTCGAGTCCACCCAGCAGTCGGCCGTGCGGCAGCAGGGGGAGGAGCCTGCGCGGACCCACCGAGAGTGGCGCGAGGCGGTTGCCGCCAGCCGAACGGCGTTCGGGGCCGCGGATGAGGCAGAGGATGTTGCCGTGCACACGATGCGGCTGCCCGCCCCGGCGCTTCTGGTCGTCCGGGCCTTCGAGCTGTGGGCCCACGAGAACGACATCCGTCGGGCGACGCAGCGAACCCCCTCGGTCCCTGACGACTCGACCCTCGCGCTGATGACCGACCTCGCGTCGCGGTCGCTTCCCACCGGCGCGGCACGGATCGGGATGGACGAGCCGGTCTCCCTGCGTCTGGTCCTCACCGGTCCGGGCGGCGGGACCTGGCAGGTGCGGCTCGGCCCGGACGGCGGTGAGCCCGCCGAGGTCGGGGTCGTGACCGACGCGGTCGGGTTCTGCCGGTTGGTGGCCAACCGGGTCGATGCGTCCTCGCTCGACGTCGACACCTCGGGTGACGCGTCCCGCGTCGGTGACGTGCTCGCGGCCGCGGCGGCGCTCGCCTTGGACTGAGGTAGTCAGGCCCGCGTGCCTGCTGCGGTGATCCGCCCTCGTCGTCGGCGAGTGGGAGTCGGTCGAGCAGTCAAAGGCGTTCTCCAGCGATCCCGAGCCGGGGACCTTCATGGGGTCGATCGGCGTCGACGACGCCTCGGAGTCGATCACGGTCACCGAGGCGGTGTCGTCGTCCGACGAGGACTGAGGTATGCCGCGCCGCCGGCCCCACGTGCCCCGCCCGCCTCTGCGCGGAACAACGGGCCCGCCGCCCGCCTCTGCACGGAACAACGGGCCCGCCGACCGCCTTGGACCATCGGTGGAGGCCGCCGGCCGCCCGAGGAGCTGATCACGATGGACAGGCTGGACCACATCGACGACCAGGTCGCGGCATACCTGCGCACCCAGCGGCTCGGGCGGCTGGCGACGGTCGATGCGAACGGAGCCCCGCAGAACAACCCGGTGACGTTCCGCTTCCGCCCCGAGCTCGGGGCCGTCGACATCGGCGGCTACCGGATGGGGCAGAGCCGAAAGTTCCGCAACGTGCAGGGCAACCCGCACATCGCGTTCGTGGTCGACGACCTGTTCTCGCTCCAGCCCTGGGTGGTGCGCTGCGTCGAGATTCGCGGGACGGCGCAGGCGCTGACCGACGAGGACCCGCCGATGCCGTCGATGAGCCGGGAGGTCATCCGGATCCACCCGACGCGAGTGTTCGTCTTCGGCCTCGACGGCTGAGGTCGACGCCGGGCGCCGGCCCAGGTCGAGGACGGGCCCGGCCCACGGCCCCCTGGTGCAGCGCCCGGGGGCGCCACGGCCCTTGACAACTCACTTTCCGCCTCCTCATACTCCCTCTATGTCCCACAGGGACCCACAGGAACCCCCAATCATCCTCATGCCGGATGTTCGGCGGGACGCCATCGCCCGAGAGGTCGACCGCGACGGCGCGGTCCGCGCGGACGAGCTCGCCCACCGCTTCTCGGTGTCGTTGGAAACCATCCGCCGCGACCTGCTCGCGCTCGAGCGGCAGGGGTTGCTGCGCCGGGTCTTCGGGGGGGCGCGGAGCTCGGGCACGCGCACCACGGAGCCGTCCTACGAGGAGCGCGCCGTTCTGCGCCTGGCCCAGAAGCAAGGTATGGCCCGCGTCGCCATCGCCCTGGTGAGCCCCGGGGACACCCTCTTCCTCGACATCGGCACCTCGGTCGCTGAGGTCGCGCGGGCACTGCCGCCGGAGCTGGCCTGCCGGGTGCTCACGAACTCGATGCTCGCGGCGAACGAGCTGGTCGACCGCCCCCTGGCCGAGGTCGTGCTCAGCGGCGGGCGCCTCAGGAAGGGTGATCTCGCCCTGTCCGGGCCCGACGCCCAGCGCTTCTTCGAGGGGTACTACGCCGACCGGGTCTTCCTCGGGTCGGGGGGTCTGAGCCTGACTGCCGGGCTCACCGACTACCACCCGGACGAGATCGCCGTCCGGCGGCTGATGATCGCCCACGCCGCCGAGCGCTTCGTTCTCGCCGACTCCAGCAAGCTCGGGCACGTCTCGCTCGGCAAGGTGTGCGACCTCGCCGACCTCACCGCAGTCATCACCGACGACGGGGCGGACCCCGCCACCGTCGAAGCGCTCCGCGCCGTGGGGGTTGAGGTCTTCGTGTCCGCCGGTGGCAGCAGTGTTCTTCCTGAGACCACATCGCAGAGCCGCACCGTGAAGTAGCTCTTTCGCCCTCGTCGAGCGGAAAGGAACGGCACGTCATGAGTGAGCACGACACAGGACAGGTGCTCGAGGGTTTCGGGTACCGCGAGGAGTTCGACCGCACCCTCCACCGGTTCGCATCGTTCGCCATCGGATTCTCGTTCATCTCGATCACGACGGGGATCTTCACGACCTACGGGTCCGTCCTCAACACCTCGGGGCCACTGGGCATCTGGACCTGGCCGATCGTGATCGTCGGCCAGACCATGGTCGCCCTCGTGTTCGGCGCGCTGGCGAGCCGGATGCCACTCGCCGGCTACTCGTACCAGTGGATGTCGCGGCTGGCGAACCCCATCGTCGGCTGGATCCTGGGCTGGCTCACGTTCTCGTTCCTCGTCGTCGATGTCGTCGCCGTCGACTTCGCCCTGGCGGCCACCGTGGCGCCGGCCCTCTTCGGGTATGCCGCGACAACGGCCAACACCTGGTTCGTCACGGCCCTCGTCGTGCTCATCCAGGCAGCGGTCATCGGCCAGTCCACCGTGCTCACCGAGCGCATCAACAACATCGCCGTCGGCACCGAGATCGTCGGCATCCTCCTGCTGACCCTTCTGCTGTTCATCGTCGGCGGGATCAAGGGCGACCTGACGGGCGGGAACCTGTTCGACAAGGCGGGGGTCGCCGGCGGCGGCTACTTCGGCCTCGGGTCGGGCGTCAACCACGTCTCGCCCTGGATGCTGGCCTTCCTTCTCGGCTCGTTCACCATCGTGGGGTTCGAGGCTGCGAGCAACCTCGCCGAGGAGACTCACGACGCCGAGAACGTCGTGCCACGCGCCATGTGGCAGTCCGTCGTGCTCTCCGGTGTCATCGGGATGGTCTTCCTCATCGCCATCACCATGGCCGGCTCCGACTTCACCGCTCTGGCCGCCTCGAGCACCCCGGTGGCGGACATCGCCGTCGCGATCCTCGGCTCGTGGGTGGGCAAGGCGCTGCTCGTCCTCGTCCTGTACTCGATCTTCGCCTGCGGCATGGTCATCTTCGTCAGCGC
>CAYPYK010000149.1:0-8275 GCA_964414665.1 uncultured Intrasporangiaceae bacterium
GTCGGCCGCCGCCTATGCCACCAAGGCCGGGATGTCGTGCGCCGTGCTTGTGCCCGACGGCAAGATCGCGATGGGCAAGCTGAGCCAAGCGGTCGCCCACGGGGCCACGCTCATCCAGGTCGAGGGCAACTTCGACGACTGCCTCACCGTCGCCCGCAAACTCGCTGACGCCTATCCCGTCGAGCTCGTCAACTCGGTCAACCCGGCCCGCATCGAAGGGCAGAAGACCGCGGCGTTCGAGGTCGTCGACGCGCTGGGTGACGCCCCCGACATCCATATCCTCCCGGTCGGCAACGCCGGCAATATCACGGCCTACTGGAGGGGGTACCAGGAGTACGCGACCGAGACCGAGGGCGTCGGTGGCCGGCTCGCAGCCGTGGCGACCCGGACCCCGCAGATGTGGGGCTACCAGGCCGCGGGGGCCGCGCCGATCGTCCTGGGCCACCCGGTCGACGAGCCCGAGACCATCGCCACCGCCATCCGGATCGGCAACCCCGCCTCGTGGCGGCAGGCCGAGGCGGCGCGCGACGAGTCCGGTGGTCGGATCGAGGCCGTCACCGACGAGCAGATCCTCGCCGGTCATCGACTGCTGGCCGCCAGGGAGGGCGTCTTCGTCGAGCCCGGCTCGGCCGCCAGCATCGCCGGCCTTCTCAAGGCTCACGAGGCCGGCGACATCCCCACAGACGCCACCGTCGTGTGCACCGTCACCGGGCATGGGCTCAAGGACCCCCAGTGGGCGCTACGCCGGGCGGACGGCTCGCAGGTCGCCCCCGTCCGGGTCCCGGTCGACGCCGTCAGCATCGCTACGGCGCTCGGTCTCGAGGGATGACCCGGAGGATGCCGTGAGCCCCGCGTCGCTCGCCGCCGGCACCTCGGTCGAGGTGCGGGTCCCGGCGAGCAGCGCGAACCTCGGACCCGGCTTCGACTCGGTCGGTCTGGCCCTCGGGGTGTGGGACACCTGCGTCGTCACGGTGACCGAATGCCCCGGCCTGGTGATCGAGGTCGAGGGTGAGGGTGCCGACACCGTGCCCCGCGACGGGACCCACCTCGTCGTGCGGACGATGCTCCGCGCCTGGGCGGAGCTGGGAGCCCAGCCTCCGGCCGGACTGCATCTGGCCTGTGTCAACGAGGTGCCGCACGGGCGGGGGATGGGGTCCTCTGCCACGGCGATAGTCTCCGGCATCACCGCCGCCCAGGGGTTGCTCGCGCTGGCGCGAGGCAGCGAGGCGGTCGTCGACCTCGTCTTTGCCAACGACCTCGCCAGCCGCCTCGAAGGCCACCCCGACAACGCCTCGGCCAGTGTGTTCGGCGGCGCCACGCTGTCCTGGACCGACGACGCCGACGCGGGCACCCGCACCGTTCGGCTGCCGCTGCACCCCGACATCGTCCCGGTCCTGTTCGCCCCGGCCCAGCAGCTGTCGACGGCCAGGGCCCGCTCGGTGTTGCCGGCCGCGGTGCGTCTCGCCGACGCCGCCGCGAACTCGGCCCGGTCGGCCCTGCTCGTCCACGCGCTCGGCACGGACCCGGCATACCTCCTTGCGGCCACCCGCGAGTGGCTGCACCAGGAGCCCCGTCGCTCCTCCTATGCCGCCTCGATGGCGCTCGTCGACGCCCTGCGCGCGGCCGGCCATGCCGCGGTGATCTCCGGCGCCGGCCCGTCGGTGCTGGTCCTCACGACGGGGGACCGGGTCGGCGCGACGGTCCCCTTCGGGGGCGACGGCTGGCGGGTCCTCACCCCGGGCGTTCCGGGTCACGGCGCCGTCGCCCGGTCCCTACCGCGGGTGGGCTGACGGCCGGGCGCCCCGCGCGGGATGGTGCGATGCGACGTCGGACCCACCTCGTGGTGGTACATTGGTAGCGCAGCCGCACCCCCTTTTGCCAGGTCCCCCCGTTGCAACTGCGGTCTGCATCTTCCGCCAGTCATCAGTCTGTGTATTCCGGTGTGCCAGCACCATGAGGCGCCTCGGGGTGCAGCCGACGCGGACGCTTTTCTCCCGGTCAGGTTCTCTGGCCGCCAACTCCGGTCCCGCACGCCGACGTGCGGCGGGCCCATCGACGAGGGGAAGGATCCTTCGTGACAGACTCCACCACTCTCGAGGCTGCATCGGACGGGCGTCCGCGCCGCTCCGGCTCGCTCAGCGCGCTCCGGCTCGCCGAGCTCAAGGGCCTCGCCTCGAGCATGGGCATCACCGGCACCGCCAAGATGCGCAAGGGCGATCTCGTAGCCGCCATCACCTCCCGCCAGAACGGCGAGAGTGGCCCCGCCAGCACCGGAGGACGTCCGGTGCGCCAGAACGGCGGCGCCGTGGCCACGACCAGCGAGTCCGAGGCCGCCGCGGCCCAGGACCACAGCGCCGAGCGTCCCGAGGGGCACGAGGACCGCTCCAACCGGGTGGAGGGGCGCGCCGAGCGGCACCACGACACCGACCCCGGCGACACCGCCGCGGTCGAGGTCCGCGTGGGGGGCGAACGGCAGAACCGCCGCGACCGCAGCGATGGTCAGCGCGACCGCCAACAGAACCGAGGCGGCCAGGGCCAGGGCACCCAGCAGGGCCAAAGCACCCAGCAGGGCCAAAGCACCCAGCAGGGCCAGGGCAACCAGCAGGGCCAGGGCAACCAGGGCGGCAACCAGCAGGGCCAGAACAACCAGAACAACCAGGGCAACCAGGGCAACCAGGGCAACCAGGGCAACCAGGGCGCCAACAACGGGTCGCGCGACGACGACGACAGCCGTTCCGGGCGCCGCCGTCGCAACCGCAACCGCAACCGCGACAAGCGACGCACCGGGCCGCCTCAGGGCGGCGGAGACTTCGACACCGAGCCGCAGATCGCCGAGGACGACGTCCTCGTGCCGGTCGCCGGCATCCTCGACGTCCTCGACAGCTACGCCTTCGTGCGCACCTCGGGCTACCTGCCCGGCAGCAACGACGTCTACGTGCCACTCAACGTGGTCAGGCGCAACGGTCTGCGCAAGGGCGACGCGGTCACCGGTGCCGTCAAGGCCGCCAGTGACGGCGAGGAGCTGCAGCAGCAGGCGGTCGGCGGCCGTAACAACCGGCAGAAGTTCAACCCGCTCGCCCGGCTCGACACCGTCAACGGCATGACCACCGAAGAGGCCAGGAAGCGACCCGAGTTCGGCAAGCTCACCCCGCTCTACCCGCAGGAGCGGCTGCGCCTCGAGACCGAGCAGTCGACCCTCACCACCCGGATCATCGACCTCGTGGCCCCGATCGGGAAGGGGCAGCGCGGGCTCATCGTCGCCCCGGCGAAGGCGGGCAAGACGATGGTTATGCAGGCCATCGCCAACGCCATCACGATGAACAACCCCGAGTGCCACCTCATGGTCGTCCTGGTCGACGAGCGGCCCGAAGAGGTCACCGACATGCAGCGTGCCGTCAAGGGCGAGGTCATCTCCTCGACCTTCGACCGTCCCGCCGACGACCACACCACAGTCGCCGAACTGTCGATCGAGCGCGCGAAGCGGCTAGTCGAGATGGGCCACGACGTGGTCGTCCTGCTCGACTCGATCACCAAGCTGGGCCGCGCCTACAACCTCGCCGCCCCGGCCAGCGGCCGGATCCTCTCCGGTGGCGTCGACAGTGCGGCGCTCTACCCGCCGAAGAAGTTCTTCGGGGCCGCCCGCAACATCGAGCACGGCGGGTCGCTCACGATCCTCGCCACGGCGCTGGTCGAGACCGGCTCCCGGATGGACGAGGTGATCTTCGAGGAGTTCAAGGGCACCGGCAACATGGAGCTCAAGCTCGACCGGCAGCTGGCCAACCGACGGATCTTCCCGGCCGTCGACGTCAACAACTCGGGCACCCGCAAGGAGGAGATCCTCCTGGCCCCGGAGGAGCTGAAGATCATGTGGAAGCTGCGCCGGGTCCTCGCGGCGCTGGACAGCCAGCAGGGCATCGAGCTCCTCCTCGACCGGTTGCGCAAGACCAAGAACAACTTCGAGTTCCTCACCCAGGTCCAGCAGACGAGCGCGATCCGGCTCGACGAGGACGGCGACTGAGCGAGGCGGTCGACCACGACCTGAGGCGGGTCCCCCGGCGGGGGCCCGCCTCACCTCGTCCCCGGCCGGCGCCACGGTCGGCCGCCGTTACCGCGGAACGGTCCGGCGCAGCGCCGGGAAGGCCGACGCGGTGAAGCCGCGCGTCCGGTAGATGAGCGACCCCGCCTCGGTCGCGAACAGGTCGATCCGGGTCACGTCGGTCTCGCCCTCGAACCATCGGATCAGCGCGTCGGTACACGCACCGGCGTACCCCCGACCGCGCGCCGCCGGGACGGTGGCGACGTTGGAGACGAGCCCCACCGACCCGTTGGGGCAGGACGGTCCCGGGATGAGAGCGGTCACCTCCCCGACGGCTCCTGACACGATGGCCCCGTCTGCCTCGGCGACGACGAGCCGAACCCGCGGGTCCGCAAGACGGTCCTCGAACCAGCCGGATGCCGCGGCCCGCCACCGCGGGTCCTCGAGCGTCTCAGCGGCGGTGCCCATCGCCTCGAACATCACCGTCCTCAGCATCACCAGAGCGTCGACGTCGGCGGCTCCCGCGACCCGCACGGTTGCCGATGCGCTCACTGTCGCGGCCCCATCTCGATCCGTCGCCGCGCCTCGGCGGGGCCGTCGGGCCGCTCGAGGAGGTCCCACCAGGACTCGACCCACCACGTGGCACCGGCCTGCGCCCATGGTTGCCACGGCCCGTGGACGGTGCCGAACGCACCGTGGGTGTCGGCCTCGACGACGACGTCGTAGCCCTCCCACGGCAGGCCCGCCTCGGCACGGAGGTCGTGCAGTCGCGCGACGACCTCGCGCAGCCCGTCGAGGCTGAGCCCGGACTCGCCGGCCGACCCATACAGCGCGGGGAAGACGCCCTGCCAACGGGCGGCCCGCTCGAGTGAGCGCTGCCGCTGCTGTCCCGGGACAAGCATGCCGACGCACCAGACCGGCGGGTGCGGCCGCTGGACCGGGGGCTCGGGAACGAGCTCGGTGACCTCGCCGACCGACCAGTAGTCTCCGGCATACGTGAACGGCTCCCCGCTCATCAGCCCCGCCCACACGGCCAGGACCTCGTCGAGCTTGCGGGCCCGCACGGCCCGCCCCTCGTCGGGCTCGAACGCGAGCCAGTTGCCGTTGAGGGCGCCCAGGCCCACCCCGAGGGTGGCCCGGCCGCCGCTGAGCCGGTCGACGGACGCGACCCGGCCGGCGAGGTCCCAGGGCCGGTAGCGGGACGCCGGCGTGAGCAGCGTGGCGAGACGGATCCGCTCGGTGGCGACCGCGGCGGCGCCCAGGGCCACCCATGCGTCGTGCCCCCAGACGGTCTCCCAGGAGAAGACGCCGTCCCAGCCGCTGTCCTCGGCCACCCGGGCCAGCTCGACGACAAGGCGCTCGTCGGCGAAGGGGATGACGACTCCGTGACGCATCCCCCGACGCTACCTCCCGGCCTGGTCCAGGCGTCGCTCTGGGGGGAGGTGCCCGACCGGTCTACAGTGCTGATCGGGGGAGGCGTCCACGATGTGCGCCGTGACTGCCCGACCCTGACGACAAGGACTGCGATGAAGACCGGCGACTACGAGCTCGACACCACCCGGCGGGATGCTCCCCTGCGGATCTCCGCCCGAGGCCGGGCCGTGCTCGTCGACCCCATGACCAACCGCGGGACGGCGTTCACCAAGAAGGAGCGCAGAGCGCTGGGGCTCGTCGGGCTCCTCCCGATCGGCGTCAGCCCGATCAGCGACCAGGTGCGCCGGGTCTACCCGCAGTACCGCTCGGCCAGGACGCCCTTCGCCAAGCACAAGTTCCTCGCCAACCTGCGCGACCGCAACGAGGTCCTCTTCTACCGGCTGCTCGCTGACCACATCGAGGAGATGCTGCCGATCATCTACACGCCCACCATCGGCGAGGTCATCGAGCGGTTCAGCCTCGAGTTCAACCGGGCCCGGGGCGTCTTCCTCTCGATCGACCATCCCGACGACATCGAGGAGGCCTTCCTCGGCTACCACCTGGGGCCCGACGACGTCGACCTCATCGTCGTCACCGACTCCGAGGGGATCCTCGGTATCGGCGACCAGGGCATCGGCGGGATCGAGATCGCCGTCGGCAAGCTGGCCCTCTACACGGCGGCGGCCGGTCTCCACCCGCGCCGGGTCATCCCCGTCGTCCTCGACGTCGGCACCGACAACCTCGGCCTGCTCAACTCCGACCTCTACCTCGGCGAGCGCCACGCCCGGGTGCGGGGCGAGCGCTACGACGAGTTCATCGACACCTTCGTGCGGACGGTGAGCGGGCTCTTCCCGAACGCGATGATCCACTGGGAGGACTTCGGCCCGAGCAACGCGCACCGGGTCCTGGAGCGGTACCGCGACGAGGTCTGCACGTTCAACGACGACATCCAGGGCACGGCCGCCGTGGCCCTTGCGGCGGTTCTCGCCGGGGTCGACGTCACCGGCACACCGCTGAAGGACCATCGGGTCGTCATCTACGGCGGTGGGACGGCCGGGATCGGCATCGCGGACCTGCTGCGTGACACCCTGGTCCGCGGCGGAGCATCGCCAGAGGATGCGGCGGCGCAGTTCTTCGGGCTGGGTAGCCGGGGGCTGTTCGTCGAGGACCAGCCGTTCCTCCGCGACTTCCAGCGGCCCTACGCCCGCGCCCGGAGCGAGGTCGCGACCTGGGAGCTCGACCCGGCCACCGACAGGGGGATCGGGCTGGCCGATGTCGTGCGCAACGCCCGGCCGACGATCCTCATCGGTACCTCGACCATTGCCGGGGCCTTCTCGGAGGAGATCGTCACGGAGATGGCGCGGCACGTCGACCGGCCGATCATCATGCCCCTGTCGAACCCGACCTCGCACGCGGAGGCTCTCCCCGCAGACCTGCTCGCGTGGACCGACGGCAAGGCGCTCATCGCGACGGGGAGCCCCTTCGGCCCCGTGGACCACAACGAGGTCCGGCACGCCATCGCCCAGGCGAACAACGCCCTCATCTTCCCAGGGCTGGGTCTCGGGGTGGCCGTGTGCCAGGCCAGCCGGGTCACCGACCGGATGATCGCGGCTG
Organism: uncultured Intrasporangiaceae bacterium; assembly: GCA_964414665.1. GTDB lineage: Bacteria > Actinomycetota > Actinomycetes > Actinomycetales > Dermatophilaceae > CAVSJJ01. The sequence continues at coordinate 7,064 of CAYPYK010000149.1, forward strand.
CGGCGGAGACGCTCGCCAAGCAGGTCAACGCGTACCGCCCGGGCGCTGCTCTGCTGCCCGCGATGGACGCGCTCCGTCCGGTGTCGGCCCACGTGGCCCTCGCGGTGGCCCGAGCGGCAGCCGAGGAGGGCGTCGCCCGGCGGCCGCTGACCGACCCGGTCAACGACGTCTACCTGCGGATGTGGCAGCCGGAGTACCCCGCGATCGAGATCGTCTGACCCGCCCTGGGAGCCGGCCGTGCCGTGACCATGGGCCGGGAATGCCCGGGGCCCCGGTCCCGTTTAGGTGACGGTGTGCCATCTCTGGCACACTTGACCGCTGGACCGGTTCACGGCACGCGACGCGTACCTGAGCTCCGCCTCACGAGCGGAGCAGTCGGGGCGCCACAGAGTCTGCAGCACGGTGCTGGGCTCGCCGACCCGGAGACATCCAAGGAGAGACTCGTGAAGAAGGACATCCACCCCGACTACGTGGAGACCACGGTCACCTGCACCTGTGGCAACACGTTCACCACTCGCAGCACCGCGAAGAACGGCGTGATCCACGCAGACGTCTGCTCGCAGTGCCACCCCTTCTACACCGGCAAGCAGAAGATCCTCGACACCGGTGGCCGCGTGGCCCGGTTCGAGGCCCGCTACGGCAAGAAGGCCGCTCAGTAGCTGTTCCGGTGCGCCGGTCCGTGACCCGACGAGGTCCACGGGCCGGCGCACCTGCATCTGGCGTACCTGCATCTGGCGCAGCAGCATCCGCGGGGCACCACCCAACCCGGGTCGGCCGCCCTGTGTCCGAGTATCTGGTAGCCATGACGACCAGATACTCGGACACAGGGGAAGAGCTGGCCCCGGGACGACCTGAGGAAGGGACGAGGACCGATGCTCGATTCCGCGCTGGCGCTCGTCACCGAACACGCCGACCTGGAGCGGCAGATGGCCGAGCCCGCCGTCGCCTCCGACCCTGACCGGCTGCGCGTGCTGACCAAGAGGTATGCGGCGCTGGGTCCCACGGTCGCGGCCTACCACGCGTGGATCTCCGCCACCGGCGACCTGTCGGCCGCCCACGAGCTGGCTGCCGAGGATGCCGCCTTCGCCGAGGAGGTTCCCGCGCTCGAGAAGGCTGCCGCCGCCGCGGAGGAGCGGTTGCGCCGCCTGCTCGTGCCCCGCGACCCCGACGACGACAAGGACGTCATCCTCGAGGTCAAGGCGGGGGAGGGGG
>CAYPYK010000150.1:0-8238 GCA_964414665.1 uncultured Intrasporangiaceae bacterium
CCTCCTCGCGGCCGGTGTTCCACGCGGCCTCGACGGAGTCGATGACGTAGTAGCTCGTGTTCTGCTTGGTCTCGAAGCGGACGTCGTCGAAGATGTAGAACTCGGCCTCGGCGCCGAAGTAGGCGGCGTCGGCGATGCCGGTCGACTTGAGGTAGGCCTCGGCCTTGGCGGCGATGTTGCGCGGGTCGCGGCTGTAGGCCTCGCCCGTGAACGGGTCGACGATCGAGAAGTTCATGACGAGCGTCTTCTCGACCCGGAACGGGTCGACGTAGCCGGTCGTGGGGTCGGGAACGAGCTTCATGTCCGACTCGTGGATGGCCTGGAAGCCACGGATCGACGAGCCGTCGAACATCGCGCCGTTGGTGAAGAAGTCGGCGTCCACGGTGGCGGCGGGCACGTTGAAGTGCTGCATGACGCCTGGCAGGTCGCAGAACCGGATGTCGACGAACTTGACGCCCTCGGCCTTGATGAATGCGAGGACCTCGTCAGCAGTGCTGAACAATCCAACCTCCTGGGTTGATGGGCGCGGGCCTGTGGTCGGCCCAGTGCGTTGCGTCGACGCTAGGGAAAAGCGGTTTCCCGACCATGACCTAGGTGTTTCGCCGGTGTTACACGGTGCCAGAGTTCCAGGACGTGGGACGGGGTGCCCACGACCTGGACACCCGCCGGCGGAGCCGCGACCCCGCCGACGACGGCCGGGGGAGCGGCGCCCACGGCATACAGTGCTGGCGTGGACGACGTCGAGAGCTACCCCGGAGCCGGCCTCGGTATGCCGGCCGGGGGCCCCGGGTCGATGGCCCCCTGGGGGCGGCGGCTGGGCGCCGTCGTCATCGACTGGCTGCTCTGCGAGCTCATCGCGGTGGGCCTGCTCGGCACGAGCTTCGGCGGCGGTGGTGCTGCGGGCAGCAGAGGGACATGGTGGCCACTGGTCGTGTTCGCCGCCGAGAACCTCCTGCTCGTCGCAACGACGGGCTCGACGGTGGGACACCGGCTCCTGGGCCTGCAGGTGCGCCGGGTCGGGCCGGGCTTCTACCCGGTGCAGGTCGCTGTGCGCACGGTCCTGCTCTGCCTGTTCGTCCCGGCGGTCCTCACCGGCAGCGACGGGCGGGGCTGGCACGACCGGGTCGCCGGGACGGTCATCGTCCGGCGGTAGGCAGCCTGGCCTCGACGGGCCCGCCGCAGGCGGGCCACCTGCGCCTGCTCGCCCGCCTACGTGCCGCGCAGCGCCTTGCGGTCCACGCGGGCCCGCATCGGGTCGATGCCGGCCGGGATGCCGGTGCGCAGGCCGCCGAGGGACTTCAGCCGCTTGTTGACGACCGCCACCTCGTCCTTGGTGAGCACCGACTTCATCCGGGTGAGGCGGTTCGAGAGCTTGCGGATGGGGACCTCGCCGTCGCCGTCGCCGACCGCGACGAGCTGGACCGGAACGCCCGGGGCGACCCGGGAGACCCTCTTCTCCTCGGCCTTGAGCAGCTTGGCGACCCGGGCGGACGGGCCCTCGCCCACGAGGACGACCCCGGGGCGCCCGAGAGCCCGGAAGACGATGGCAGCGCCGGTGAGGTCGGAGATCTTGGTGCCCCGCATCGAGTCGACCGCGACAGGCTCCTGGCTGGTGTACCAGCCACGGCTGCCGAGGCTCTGCATGGCGACCCCGGCGGCACCCGGCTGCCCGTCGAGGGCGGCGTACATCGCCCGGTTCCCACGCTGGTTCATGACGATGGTCGCGGCGAGGGCGGCGGCCGGCACGGAGACGATGAGCGCATAGACCCAGTGGCCGAGCAGCAGCCCGACGAGCTCGGCGACGGCGATGGTGGCCAGTGCCGACCCGAGCATCCACCAGCCGACCTTGGGGTCGATCTGTCGGATGGCGGTGTAGCCGTCCCGGACCTGGGCGATGCGGCCCTTCTTCTTCTCGCTGTCCTGGGTCACGGGTGCTGCTCCTGGTTCGGTGGTGCGTGCTGGGCGGGTCGCCGAGCCGGCCGGGCGGTCGGTATGCCGCTCCGACCCGCCTAGGATACGGCTCCGGCGCCTCGGGCGACGACGGCCGCCGCCTCCTGGCGGGCGGGCGAGGACGCGGCCGCGGCGAGGTGGGCCAGGTGGCCGGGGATGGGGCGCCCGAGCCGGGTCATCGCCGTGGCCCAGAGCCGGCCGGCGCGGTAGGACGAGCGCACCAGCGGCCCGGCCATCACGCCCGAGAAGCCGAGCTCGTCGGCCCGCTCGCTCCACTGCACGAACTCCTCGGGCCGGACCCACCGGTCGATCGGGTGGTGCCGTGTCGAGGGGCGGAGGTACTGGGTGATGGTGAGGATGTCGCAGCCGGCCTGGTGCAGGTCGCGGATCGCCTGGTCGATCTCGTGCTCCTGCTCGCCCAGCCCGAGGATGAGGTTGGACTTGGTGACCAGTCCGGCCTCCCGAGCCATCGACAGGACCCGCAGCGACGTCTCGTAGGTGAACGCCGGGCGGATCCGGCGGAAGATCCGCGGGACGGTCTCGAGGTTGTGGGCGAACACCTCTGGCCGGGCCTCGAAGACCTGTCCGACGAGCTCGGGCACCGCGCCGAAGTCCGGCGGGAGGATCTCGACGCCGGTGCCGGGGTTGACCGCGTGGATCCGGGCGATGGTCTCGGCGTAGAGCCCGGCAGCGCCGTCGGGCCGGTCGTCGCGGGCCACGCCGGTCACCGTGGAGTAGCGCAGCCCCATCCGCCGCACCGACTCGGCGACCCTGCGCGGCTCGTCGAGGTCGAGCGCCGCCGGCCGGCCGGTCGCGATGTCGCAGAAGTCGCAGCGGCGGGTACACACGTCCCCGCCGATGAGGAAGGTCGCCTCGCGGTCCTCCCAGCACTCGAAGATGTTGGGGCAGCCGGCCTCCTGGCACACGGTGTGCAGGCCCTCGGACTTGACCATCGAGTCGAGCGAGGTGAACTGCGGGCCCATCGTCGCGGTCGTGCGGATCCACGACGGCTTGCGCTCGATGGGTGTCTCGCTGTTGCGCGCCTCGACGCGGAGCAGCCGACGGCCCTCGGGGGCGATGGTCACGACGGGTCTCCTCGCAGTAGCGGCGGGTCCCCGCGGTCCGGCGCGGGCGGCATACCTGGTCAGCCGCCAAGCCTACGCCCGGCCCCGCGTCGGCCGCCTCGTCGACCGCCTCGTCCGCCGCCTACGCTGGCGCCATGACCGAGCCGGTGACCGCCGCCGTCCACACACCCGACTCCGACACCGTCCCGCGCGACTGGTGGAGGTCGGCCGTCGTCTACCAGATCTACCCGCGCAGCTTCGCCGATGGCGACGGGGACGGCGTCGGCGACCTCGCCGGGGTCATCGCCCACCTGGACCACCTCGCCCGGCTGGGGGTCGACGTCGTGTGGCTTTCGCCGGTCTACCGCAGCCCGATGGACGACAACGGCTACGACATCAGCGACTACCAGGACATCGACCCGCTGTTCGGGACCCTGGAGCAGATGGACGCCCTCATCGCGGGCGCCCACGAGCGGGGGATCAGGGTCGTGATGGACCTTGTCGTCAACCACACCTCCGACGAGCACGCGTGGTTCGGGGAGTCGCGCGCCAGCAGGGACAACGCCAGGGCCGACTGGTACATCTGGCGCGACGCCCGGCCCGGCACCGTCGGGGGCGAGCCCGGGGCCGCCCCCAACAACTGGGGGTCGGCGTTCTCGGGGTCGGCCTGGGCCTGGGACCGGAGCAGAGCGCAGTACTACCTGCACATCTTCAGCCCGAAGCAGCCGGACCTGAACTGGGAGAACCCGGCGGTGCGGCAGGCGGTCCACGCGATGATGCGCTGGTGGCTCGACCGGGGCGTCGACGGCTTCCGGATGGACGTCATCAACCTCATCTCCAAGCGCGACTACGAGGATGCGCCGGTGCCGCCCGGAGCCCAGTACGGGGCACAGTTCGCGAGCGTCAGCTGCGGCCCCCGCCTGGAGGAGTTCCTGCAGGAGATGCATGTCGCCGTGTTCGCCGGCCGCCCCAACGGCCTGCTCGCCGTGGGCGAGATGCCCGGGGTGAGCATGGAGCTCGCCCGGGAGTACACCGACCCGGCAAACCGCGAGCTCGACATGGTCTTCCAGTTCGAGCACGTCGACCTCGACTCAGGACCCGGCGGCAAGTGGGACGTCCGACCGATGCGGATGCTCGACCTCAAGGGGTCGTTCGGCCGGTGGCAGGCGGGGCTCGCCGAGCGCGGGTGGAACAGCCTCTACCTCGACAACCACGACCAGCCGCGGGCGGTGAGCCGGTTCGGGAGCGACGACCCGGCCCACCGGGAGCGCTCCGCCAAGGCCCTTGCGACCGTCCTGCACCTGCACCGCGGGACCCCCTACGTCTACCAGGGGGAGGAGCTCGGGATGACGAGCTTCCCGTTCGCCTCCATCGAGGACTTCCGCGACCTGGAGTCGGTCAACCACTACCACCAGGCCGTGGCCGCGGGCGCCGACCCCGAGAGCGTCCTGGCGGCCCTGCGGCGCAAGAGCCGCGACAACGCGCGTACCCCGATGCAGTGGGATGACAGCGAGCACGCGGGGTTCACGACGGGCACGCCGTGGATCGCCGTCCACCCCAACCACACCGAGATCAACGCCGCCGCCCAGGTCGAGGACCCCCACTCGGTGTTCGCCCACTTCCGCGCCGTCATCGCCCTGCGCCACGACGAGCCGGCCGTCGCCCACGGCGACTTCACCATGCTGCTGCCGCAGGACGAGCGGGTCTACGCCTTCGAGCGCGGCTGGGAGGGGACGCGGCTGCTCGTCGTCGCCAACCTCTCGTCACAGGACCGCGTCCCGGCCCCGGTGCCCGAGGCGGGGGAGTGGACGGCTGCCGAGCTCGTCCTCGGGACGGGCCCCGTCCCCGAGGCTGCGCCGGGCGAGATCGTCCTGGGCGCCTGGGACGCGCGGGTCTACCGCCGCCGCTGAGTCGGGGGGCCGCCGGAGCGCCGCTCAGCCGAGGACGTCGGTGAGGTGCTTCTCGGCATAGGGCAGGACGTCCTGCACGGTGACGGTCCGTCCCAGCTCGCGGCTGATCGACGACACCCCCGCGTCGGCGATGCCGCACGGGATGATGACCTGCCCCCAGGACAGGTCGGCGTTGCAGTTGAGCGCGAACCCGTGCATCGTCACGTCCCGGCTCACCCGGATGCCGATCGCCCCGACCTTGCGGTCGGGACCGCTGTCGTCGGCCGTGACCCAGATGCCGCTGCGGCCCTCGACCCGGGTGGTCTCCACGCCGAACTCCCGGCAGACCCGCATCATCACGTCCTCGAGGCGGCGCACGTGGGCGACGACGTCGACGGGGGAGGGCAGACGGACGATCGGGTAGCCGACGAGCTGTCCCGGGCCGTGCCAGGTGATCTTGCCGCCGCGGTCCACGTCGATGACGGGCGTGCCGTCGACGGGGCGCTCCTGCGGCTCGGTGCGCTTGCCCGCCGTGTAGACGGCGGCGTGCTCGAGGAGCAGGACCGTGTCGGGCTCGGTGCCGGCCACGACGGTCGCGTGCACCTCGCGCTGGCGGTCCCACGCAGCCTGGTAGTCGACGTAGTCGGGGGCGAACCCGAGGTGGACGAGACGAAGCGACATGCCGTCCACGGTATGCCGTACGGCGCGGTAGCCGGGAGCACCGGCCCGTAGGGTGGCCGGTATGCAGCATCGGCACGCGGCCTCGGGTCCCGTCGAGCGAGGACCGGGCCGGCGCGGGGAGTCCTCCGGCGACGACGGCCGGCACACGAGCGGGCGCCCGAGGCGGGTGCTCGTCACTGCGCTCCTCGTCGTCGTCGCCTGGCTCGCGGTCGGCGGCCTGGGGGGGCCGTATGCCGGACGGCTGAGCGAGGTCCAGAAGAACGAGAACGCGTCGTTCCTGCCCAAGGGCGCCGAGTCGACCGAGGTCATCAACGCCCTCGCGGCGTTCTCCGACACCGCGACCATCCCCTACCTCATCGCCGTCGAGAAGGACTCGGGGGCGCTGACGCCGGCCGACCTGGCCAAGGTCGCGACGTTCGCCTCCTCCATCCCCGGTCTCGCGCTGCCGGCCATCGGGCCGTCGGCGACGGTCGGCGACTACCTCGTCGGGCAGGGCACACCGCAGGCCGTCCCGAGCCAGGACGGCAAGGCCGCGCTCATCGTCGCCTCCGTGGACAGTGCCAGGGCCGCCGCGGCCGTGGGCGGCACGACGCCCCTGTTCGAGGCGGCCTCGGCGATCCGGGCCGCGGCGCCGGACGCGCTCGGGACGGGGCTGACGGCCCACGTCGGTGGGCCCGGGGGGCTCATCGCCGACTTCGTCACCGCGTTCTCCGGCATCGACGGGATCCTGCTCGGGGTCGCCCTGCTGGTCGTGTTCGTCATCCTCCTCGTCGTCTACCGCAGCCCGGTCCTGCCGGTCGCGGTGTTGCTCAGCGCCATCTTCGGCCTCGCCCTCGCCTCGCTCGCGGTGTACCCGCTCGCCAAGGCGGGCCACATCGCCCTGTCGGGGCAGTCCCAGGGGATCCTGTTCATCCTCGTCGTCGGTGCCGCGACCGACTACTCGTTGCTCCTCGTCAGCCGGTTCCGCGAGGAGCTGCACGACGACCCCAGCTCGTGGGTGGCGCTCAAGCGGGCGTGGCGGGGCAGCGTGGAGGCCATCGTGGCCTCGGCCTCGACGGTCATCCTCGGTCTGCTCTGCCTGCTCCTCGCCACGCTGCAGAGCACCGCCGGGCTCGGCCCCGTCGGCGCCCTGGGCATCGCCGGGTCGCTGGTCGCCGCCCTGACCTTCCTGCCCGCCCTGCTCGTGCTGGGCGGGAGGTGGGTCTTCTGGCCGTTCGTGCCCCGCGTGGACCACGTCCACTCCCAGGACAAGATCGGCACCCGAAGCGTCTGGGGAGCGGTGGCCACCATGGTCGGAACCCACCCCCGCCGCACCTGGGCGCTCACCCTCGTCGGCCTCCTCGCCGCCGCGGCCTTCGCGCCGACCTTCAAGGCCGAGGGGATCTCGAACGCCGACGTCTTCCTGACCAAGGTCGACTCGGTCCAGGCCCAGAAGGCCATCGACCGGCACTTCCCGGGCGGTTCCGGCAGCCCGGTACAGGTCATCGCGCCGCAAGGGCAGGCCCAGCCCGCCCTCGAGGTCCTGCAGAGTGAGAGCGGTGTCCAGGACCCCTTCATCGGGCTCATGCCGTCCTCCGGCGACGCGCCGCCGACGGTGCGCGACGGAAGGGTGGTTCTCCAGGCCACGCTGGTGGAGCCGGCCGACAGCCCCGCCGCCGCCGACGTGGTCCGGCGGCTGCGAGCCGATCTCGACGCCGTGAGCACCGATGTGCTCGTCGGCGGCCAGACGGCCGTCAACCTCGATGTCAGGGACGCGAGCACGCGCGACCTCAAGGTCATCGCGCCGGTGATCCTCGCCGTCATCTTCGTCGTGCTGGCCCTGCTGCTGCGCTCGCTCGTCGCACCCGTCCTGCTCGTCGCCGCGAACGTCCTCTCGTTCGGGGCCACCATCGGCGTGTCGGCTCTGATGTTCAACCACGTGTTCGGCTTCCCGGGGGCGGACCCGGCGATCCCGCTCTACGGGTTCGTCTTCCTGGTGGCGCTCGGCATCGACTACTCGATCTTCCTCATGACCCGGGTGCGCGAGGAGACCCGGTCCCGGGGGACGCACCAGGGCATCCTCGTCGCCCTCGCGGTGACCGGCGGGGTCATCACCAGCGCGGGGGTCGTCCTGGCCTCGACGTTCTCGGCGCTGGTGGTGCTGCCGCTGGTCTTCCTCGTCGAGATGGCGTTCATCGTCGCGTTCGGCGTCCTGCTCGACACCCTCGTCGTGCGGTCGCTCCTGGTTCCGGCCACGGCATACGACGTCGGAGCGCGGATCTGGTGGCCGGGGCGGCTGTCCCGCGTCCCCGACGCCGCCGAGAGCGAGCGATGACCCGGGTCGGGCTGGCCGGATACGCCTCGGCGGGCCGCGGCATCCACGCGCCGCTGCTCCGGCAGGCGGGCCTGGAGGTGGCGGCCGTCGCCACGAGCAACCCCGAGCGGGTGGCGCAGGTCCGCGCGGACCTGCCGGGGGCGAGCGTCGTCGCCGACCTCGACGCCCTGCTGGCCGTCGACGGTCTCGACCTGGTCGTCCTGGCCACACCCACCGGCGTCCACGCGGACCACGCCCGGGCCGTCCTCGACGCGAGGATCCCGCTCGTCGTCGACAAGCCGCTGGCCGTGAGCGCCCGTCAGGCACTCCCGCTGCTCGAGCACGCCGAGCGGGCGGCGGT
>CAYPYK010000151.1:0-1395 GCA_964414665.1 uncultured Intrasporangiaceae bacterium
CAGCGGCCTGGGCTGCCCGAGCTGGCCGCAGTGCACCCCGGGTCACTTCACGCCCGTCGCCCGCCAGGCCCAGGGGTGGCACAAGTACATCGAGTTCGGTAACCGCACCCTCACCGGCCTCCTCGTGGTCGCCGCCGTGGCGGCCTTCGTCGCCGTGCTGAGGTGGGCACCCCGCCGGTCCCTCGTCGTCGCGGCACTGGCCGTGATCGGCGGCGTCCTCGTACAGATCGTCCTCGGGGGGGTCAGCGTCCTCGCCGGGCTGAGCCCGGTCATCGTCTCGGCGCACTTCCTCGTGTCGAGCGCCATCGTGGCGGCCGCGGCATACCTCTACCTCGCCCGCGACGAGACCGGCTCCGCTCCACGACTACTCGTCCCGACCCTGCTTGCTCGGGCCGCGGCCGCGACGGCCGCGCTGGGCGGGCTCGTCATCGTCCTCGGCACCGTGGTCACCGGGTCCGGGCCCCACTCGGGCGACGCCGCCCATCCCACCCGCTACGGGTTCGACCCGCGCACCGTGTCCTGGCTCCATGCGGATGCGGTGATGCTGTTCACCGGGCTGGCCGTGGCGGTGTGGCTGGGCGTCCGCCTCGTCGGGGCCCCGGAGCGCACCCGGAAGGCATGGACGGGTGTCCTGCATGTCATCGTCCTTCAGGGCGTCGTGGGGTACGTCCAGTTCTACCTGGGCGTACCCGCCGCCCTCGTCGCGCTGCACATGCTGCTCGCGGCACTGCTCGTCGTCGCCCTCACCCGCGGGCTGCTCAGCCTGCGCGACCGAGTCCCCGTGGTGCCGGTGGTCCCAACCGCCCAAACCCCCGCCTGACGGGCATCCCCGGAAACCCCCGCCTGACGGCTCGCCCAACTTCTGCTAGCAGAGGTTCGTCAGCTCAGCAGAGGGCGCACCCTGTGCTGAGTGCCCTAACCTCTGCTAGCAGAGGTTAGGGATCGGGGTGCTGCGGGATCGGTGCCGACGAGTACCGGGGGGCAGCGGATCGCCAGGTGGAGGGCCGTCAGCGGATCGCCAGGTGGAGGACCGTCAACGGATCGCCAGGTGGAGGGCCGTCAGCGGATCGCCAGGTGGAGGATCGGGTCGACGGCGACGGCGAGGAAGAGCACCGTCACGTAGGTGATGGAGAGGTGGAACAGCCGCATCGGCTTCAGCGCCTTCTGCTCGACCTTCGCGCGGGCCGCCCGGACGAGCCGGTGCGCCTCGGCGAGGAACATCGCGCCGCTCGCCACCGCCACGACGAGGTAGACCCACCCCATCGACGCGACCGGGACGAGGACGAGCGAGGTCGCGACCATCACCCAGGCATAGCCCACGATCTGGTGTCCCACGGCCAGCGCGCTGCGCTCCACCGGGAGCATCGGCACGTGGGCGTTGGCGTAGTCGTCCTT
>CAYPYK010000151.1:1405-2212 GCA_964414665.1 uncultured Intrasporangiaceae bacterium
CCATCGACAGCGGCCAGTAGTGCGGCGGAGTCCAGAAGAAGATGACGAGGAAGAGCACGACGGCCGGCCAGTCGACGCCACCCGTGACGGCCGCCCAGCCGATGAGCGTCGGCATGCACCCGGCGGCGCCGCCCCAGACGATGTTCTGGCTGGTCCTGCGCTTGAGCAGCATCGTGTAGCCGACGGCATACAGAACGATGGCGGCCAGCGAGAGCAGGGCCGACACGACGTTGACGAAGACGACGAACCAGGCCGTCGAGACCACGACGAGAACGGACGCGAAGGCGACCCCCGCGCGCGGACCGATCTCGCCGGTGACCATGGGCCGGTTCCGCGTCCTGGCCATGTGCGCGTCGATGTCCCGGTCGTAGACCGAGTTGTACGCGTTGGCTGCCCCGGCGCTCAGAGTTCCGCCGATGAGCGTCGCGACGACGAGCCAGACGGACGGGACCCCGCCCTGGGCCAGGAACATGACCGGGATCGTCGTGACGAGCAGCAGCTCGATGATCCTCGGCTTGGTGAGCGCGACGTAGTTCGCCACCGTATGCCGCCAGCCGGGCGAGGCCGGCGCACCGACAGCGGGCGTCGTGTGGGTGTGGGCCACGTGTTCCTTCGCGGGCTCGGGTGCGTACGGCAGGCGGCGGTCGATCGGTCGACCGGATGGTGGAGTCTAACGCGCACGGGTCCACCGGGATCCCCTGTGCCGGTCTCCCGCCCCACGTACACATGTCCCCGGATACCGGCCGGAGCCGATCGGACTAGGGTGAGAACCCGGCTTCGCGGTCGCGCTGCGTGACCGTCCGCGAG
>CAYPYK010000151.1:2222-8218 GCA_964414665.1 uncultured Intrasporangiaceae bacterium
TACGACCAAGCCCACCTCCCGTCGACCCGCCGCCACGGCAGGCCGGTCCCCCGAGATCTCCCCTCCGCACGCCAAGAAGGCTCGGTGGACCGACCTCGACGTGCGGGCCGTCGACACGGCCCGGCTCCTCGCGGCCGACGCCGTCCAGAAGGTCGGGAACGGACACCCCGGGACCGCCATGAGCCTGGCTCCGGCGGCATACCTGCTCTATCAGCAGGTCATGACCCACGACCCGAGCGACCCGACCTGGCTCGGGCGGGACCGGTTCGTCCTGTCCTGCGGGCACTCCAGCCTCACCCAGTACGTCCAGCTGTACCTGTCCGGCTACGGGCTCGAGCTCGAGGACCTCATGTCACTGCGGACCTGGGGCTCCCTCACCCCGGGCCACCCCGAGGTGCGCCACACCCGGGGTGTCGAGATCACGACCGGCCCACTCGGCTCGGGCCTCGCCTCGGCGGTCGGCATGGCCATGGCGCAGCGGCGCCAGCGGGGGCTGTTCGACCCCGAGGCCAAGGCCGGGACCAGCCCGTTCGACCACCACGTCTGGGTGCTCGCGTCCGACGGTGACCTCATGGAGGGGGTCAGCGCCGAGGCGAGCTCGCTCGCCGGCCATCAGGAGCTCGGCAACCTCACGGTCCTCTACGACGCCAACCAGATCTCCATCGAGGACGACACGACGATCTCGTTCTCCGAGGACGTCGCGGCCCGCTACCGGGCCTACGGCTGGGAGGTCATCGACGTCGACTGGCGCCGGTCGACGGACCCCGCCGGGACCCCGGACTACGTCGAGGACGTCGACGCCCTTCTCGCGGCCTTCGAGGCAAGCCGTCGGTCGCGCACCAGGCCGACGCTCATCCGGCTGCACACCGTCATCGCCTGGCCGGCGCCGCACGCCCGGGGCACCGGCAAGTCGCATGGCTCGGCGCTCGGCGCCGACGAGGTGGCGGCGACCAAGGAGCTGCTCGGCTTCAACCCCAAGAAGTCCTTCCAGGTGGACCGGGCCGTCCTCGGCCACGCCCGCAAGGTCAAGGCGCGCGGCAAGGCCGCCCACCAGGACTGGTCGAAGCGGTATGCCGCGTGGCGCAAGGCCAGTCCCGAGCGCGCAGCCCTCCTCGACCGGCTGGTCGCCGGTGAGCTACCCGACGGTCTCTCGGCCGCCCTGCCGACCTTCCCGACCGACCCCGAGAAGGGCCTGGCGACGCGTGCCGCCTCCGGAAAGATCCTCACCGCCCTCGCCGACGTCATGCCCGAGCTGTGGGGCGGGTCGGCCGACCTCGCCGACTCGAACAACACGACGATGGCCGGCCAGCCCTCGTTCATCCCCAGGGGGAAGCAGACGGCGGAGTGGTCGGGGGGCCCCTACGGGCGCACCCTCCACTTCGGCATCCGCGAGAACGCCATGGGGATGATCCTCAACGGGATCGCCCTCGAGGGACTGACCCGGCCCTACGGCGGCACCTTCCTCGTCTTCTCCGACTACATGCGGCCGGCCGTTCGGCTCGCCTGCGTGCAGCAGCTCCCCGTCACGTTCGTGTGGACGCACGACTCCATCGGGCTCGGCGAGGACGGTCCCACCCACCAGCCGGTCGAGCACCTCGCCTCGTTGCGAGCGATGCCCGGTCTCGATGTGGTCCGGCCGGCGGACGCGAACGAGACCTCCGCCGCCTGGGGCGCCATCCTCGCGAACGCCCGCCCGGCGGCCCTCGCCCTCAGCCGCCAGAACCTCCCGGTCATCGACCGGAGGACGCACGCCTCGGCGGCCGGCGTGGCCAAGGGCGGCTACGTCCTCATCGACGGGGGCGCGAGCGGCAAGGAGAGCCCCGACGTCATCCTCGTCGCCACCGGCTCCGAGGTCTCGCTCGCCCTGGCGGCCCGCGAACGCCTCGAGAAGGCCGGGCTGAGCACCCGCGTCGTGTCGATGCCGTGCCGCGAGTGGTTCGACCGGCAGACCAAGGCGTACCGGGAGAAGGTGCTCCCGGCCGGCGTCCGCGCCCGAGTCAGCATCGAGGCGGGCGTGGCCCAGGGCTGGCACGACATCGTCGGCGATGCCGGCCGGTGCATCAGCCTCGAGCATTTCGGCGCCTCCGCCGCCGGTACCCGGCTCTTCGCCGAGTTCGGCTTCACCCCCGAGGCGGTCGTCAAGGCCGCCCGTGAGTCCGTCAAGGCTGCGACCAGCGCCGGGAAGTGAGACGACATGACCGATAACCCCACCCTCCAGGCGCTCGCCGACGCCGGTGTCTCCATCTGGCTCGACGACCTCAGCCGCGAGCGGCTCACCACCGGCAACCTCGCCGGGCTCGTCGAGACCAAGGGGGTCGTCGGGGTGACGACGAACCCCTCGATCTTCCAGGCGGCGATGGCCAAGGGCACCGCGTACGACGCGCAGCTCCGGGTCCTCGCCGAGGCCGGGACGACCCTCGAGGACGCCGTCTTCGCGATGACGACCGACGACGTGCGCGACGCGTGCGACGTTCTCCTGCCGATCTACCAGGACACCGACGGGGTCGACGGGCGGGTCTCGATCGAGGTCGACCCGCGCCTGGCCCACGACACCGAGCCGACGGTCCAGCAGGCCCTCGCCCTGGCGAGCACCGTCGACCGGCCGAACGTCTTCATCAAGATTCCCGCGACCCTCGAGGGTCTACCGGCCATCACCGCCGTCCTCGCCCAGGGGATCAGCGTCAACGTCACGCTCATCTTCTCGCTGGAGCGCTACCGGGCCGTCATGGACGCCTTCCTTGCCGGGCTCGAGCAGGCCCGTGCTGCGGGCAAGGACGTGTCGGCCATCCACTCGGTCGCGTCGTTCTTCGTCAGCCGCGTCGACACCGAGGTGGACCGACGGCTCGACGAGCTGGACGACCAGAGGGCGGCGGAGCTGCGCGGCCGGGCCGGGATCGCGAACGCACGCCTCGCCTACCAGGCGTTCGAGGAGGTCTTCGCGACCTCCCGGTGGGAGAGCCTGGCCGAGGCAGGCGCCCGGCCACAGCGTCCGCTGTGGGCCTCCACCGGCGTCAAGGACCCGTCCTTCCCGGACACGATGTACGTCGTCGAGCTCGTCGCCCCGGGCACCGTCAACACGATGCCCGAGAAGACGCTCGACGCCGTCGCCGACCACGGCGAGATCCGCGGGGACACGGTCACCGGCGGGTATGCCGCCGCCGCCGCCACCCTCGATGCCCTCGACGCCCTCGGCATCTCGTACCCGGACGTCGTCGGCCTCCTCGAGCGTGAGGGGGTCGAGAAGTTCGAGTCGTCGTGGGCCGACCTCCTCGACGGCGTCGCCGCCGAGCTCGGCAAGGCGGTGGCGTCGTGAGCAGCATCCTGCTGACCGCTGCCGGGGCCGCCGCCGATGCGGTGACCGCTCACGTGCCCCAGCTCGTTGCCGACCGGGTGGCCAGCAGGCTCTTCGCCGAGGACCACACCCTCTGGGGACCGGACGCCGAGGCCGAGGCCGCCAAGCGGCTGTCCTGGACCGGCCTGCCGCGCACCTCGCGCCCACTCGTCGGTGAGGTGACCGCCCTGCGCGACGAGCTGCACGGGGCCGGGCTGACGCGGGTCGTCCTCTGCGGCATGGGCGGGTCGTCGCTCGCCCCCGAGGTCATCTGCGGCACGGCCGGGGTCGATCTCGTCGTCCTCGACTCCTCCGACCCCGACGTCGTCCGTGGGGCCATCCACGACCTGTCCTCGACCGTGGTCGTCGTGTCGAGCAAGTCGGGGTCCACCGTCGAGACGGACAGCCAACGGCGCGCCTTCGAGGCCGCGTTCCGCGACGCCGGCCTCGACCCGGCGGGACACATCGTGGTCGTCACCGACCCGGGGAGCCCGCTCGACGGGCAGGCCCGGACGGCGGGCTACCGCGTCGTCAACGCCGACCCCGACGTCGGCGGACGCTACTCGGCGCTGACCGCGTTCGGCCTGGTTCCCTCCGGCCTCGCCGGCGCGGATATCGAGGCCCTTCTCGACGACGCCGAAGCCGTCGCGGACCTGCTCGCGGCCGACGACGAGGCCAACCCGGCGCTCCGGCTCGGTGCCGCCATGGCGGGCACCGACCCGCTGCGCGACAAGCTCGTCCTCGTCGACGCCGGCACCGAGAACCGCGGCTTCGGCGCCTGGGCCGAGCAGCTCATCGCCGAGTCGACCGGCAAGAACGGCACGGGCATCCTCCCGGTCGTCGCCCTCGGCGCAGCACCCCAGCACACCTACGCCGACGCCACGGTCGTCCGGCTGCTGTCCACCGAGGCCGAGGACGAGACGCCGCAGGGCGTCTCTGCCGTGGACGTGGCGGGGCCGCTCGGCGCCCAGCTCCTCCTGTGGGAGGTGGCGACGGCCGTCGCCGGCCGACTGCTCGGGATCAACCCGTTCGACCAGCCCGACGTCGAGAGCGCCAAGGCCGCTGCGCGCGGCCTGTTGGAGGGCTCGGGGTCGAGCGAGGACGCACCCGCGTTCACCGACGGCGCCGTTGAGGTGCGGACCCTGGGCGGAGACTGGCTCGGCGACGCCACGACCGTTCCCGCCGCTGTCGATGCGCTGCTGGGCGACCTCGATCTCGTTCACGGCTACATCGCCGTCATGGCGTACCTCGACCGCGAGGCGGACGCCGACCTCGAGCACGTCGCCCGCGACCTCTTCGAACGGACCGGCCGGCCGGCGACGTTCGGCTGGGGCCCACGCTTCCTCCACTCGACCGGCCAGTACCACAAGGGCGGGCCGGCCACCGGGCTCTACATCCAGGTGACGGCCGACCCGCGCGAGGACCTGGCCGTCGCCGGGCGCGACTTCACCTTCGGGGAGTTCCTCGCGGCACAGGCCGGCGGCGACGCCCAGGTCCTCGCCGACCACGGCCGGCCCGTCCTACGGCTCCACCTCACCGACCACGACGCCGGGCTGGCCCAGGTCCGGGCCGCCCTCGGCGTCGAAGGAGCCCGGTGAGCCCGGCCCGGGTGAGCGCCGACGAGAACCCCCTCCGGGATCCCCGGGACAAGCGTCTGCCACGCATCGCGGGGCCGTGCGCCATGGTCCTGTTCGGGGTGACCGGCGACCTCGCCCGCAAGAAGCTCATGCCCGCCATCTACGACCTGGCCAACCGGGGGCTGCTGCCGGCCGGCTTCTCCCTCGTCGGCTTCGCGCGACGGGACTGGGCCGACGAGGACTTCGGCAAGATCGTCCACGAGTCGGTTCGGGAGCATGCCCGCACGTCCTTCCGGGAGGAGGTCTGGCGCTCCCTCGCCGACGGGGTCCGCTTCGTGCCGGGCAACTTCGACGACCCGGCGGCATTCGTGAAGCTCGCCGACACCCTGCGGACCCTCGACGAGGAGCGCGGTACCGGGGGCAACCACGCCTTCTACCTGTCGATCCCGCCGACCTACTTCTCGACCGTGTGCGAGCAGCTCGAGACGGCCGGCCTCAGCACCCCACAGGCGGGCTCGTGGCGGCGGGTCGTCATCGAGAAGCCCTTCGGGCACGACCTCGAGAGCGCCCGCGACCTCAACCAGATCGTCGAGTCCGTCTTCCCCGCCGACTGCGTCTTCCGGATCGACCACTACCTCGGCAAGGAGACCGTCCAGAACCTGCTGGCGCTGCGGTTCGCCAACCAGATGTTCGAGCCGGTGTGGAACAGCCACTACGTCGACCATGTCCAGATCACCATGGCCGAGGACATCGGGATCGGGGGACGCGCCGGCTACTACGACGGCATCGGCGCGGCACGTGACGTGATCCAGAACCACCTCCTCCAGCTCCTCGCGCTCACCGCGATGGAGGAGCCCGTCTCCTTCCAGGCCGACCATCTGCGCGCCGAGAAGGAGAAGGTCCTCTCCGCCGTCCGTCTCCCGAAGGACCTCGCCAAGGGCACCGCCCGCGGCCAGTACGCCGGGGGGTGGCAGGGCGGGGAGCAGGTGATCGGCTACCTCGAGGAGGATGGCGTCCCGGAGGACTCGGCGACCGAGACGTTTGCCGCCATCCGACTCGAGATCGACACCCGCCGGTGGGCGGGAGTC
>CAYPYK010000152.1:0-7379 GCA_964414665.1 uncultured Intrasporangiaceae bacterium
AGATCTCCGGGTCCAGCCAGACCAACGGCCAGCGGATGCTGGCCGCGGGGGCCACCGAGGCCCAGCGCCGGGCGGCCCTGATGGCCGACATCACGTTCATGCAGAAGACGTGGAAGCACACCCACACGACGCTGTTCGCCCACCCGTACGTCTCGATGGACCTGAGCGGCAACGGTGGCCTGTCCACGACCGAGTCGATCATCGCAGCGACCTACAGGGCCGCACCGGGCGCCACCGTATTCGGGCACACCGGCGCCTCGGAGGCGACGTTCAAGGGGCAGACCCACTCGGGCGCCCTCGACATGTACATGTTCCTCATCTCCCACCACTACCCGTTCATGGCCCAGACCCAGACCTACAGCGGGGGCGCGAAGAACGAGGGCGTGGGCTCGCTGTCGTACGTCATGACCTGGCTCGCAGCCAGGGGCGCCTACTCCATCGAGCTGCCGTCCGGGTGGCAGACGGACTCCGGCGCGCTGTCGGTCATGGCCAGGACCAGTGGCGAGATGAGCTCGACGTCGGCGGTCGCCGTCGCGTCGCTCTCCGCACGCTGCTGACGACCGGCTGCCGCCCGGGGCTGTCGACCGCACGAGTGCCGCCCGAGAGTCCCTGGGCGGCACTCGTGCTGTGACGGTCCGGCCCCCGCCATCTCCGGGTCCGTCCCGGTGTCCGTCAGTATCCCGGGAACACCCGACGCAGCGTCGGCAGGTCCAGCCGACCGGTCGGCCGGACGGTCTCTGGAGTGTGCTGTGGCCCGAGCCGGCCACTGACCAGGCGCAGCCACGCCTCGGCAGGAAGGCTGACCGACGCATCGGCCTCGACCGGCTCCGTGCCCAGTGTGGCTTGGCCGCCGTCCAGGGTCAGTCCGAACGTGCCCGCCGGGTCGCGGACGTCGGTGAGGGCCACCCGGAGGGTGATCGGCCCGATGCCGGCCTCCGCGGGCTTGGCGAGCCGGCCGAGCATGAGGCCAACCTGCTCGAGCATCAGCGGGACGGCCTCGTCGTGCAGCACGGCGCCGGGGTCGAACGCCACCCGGACGTCCCAGGAGTGGAGCGTGAGCTCGGTCAGCCGGAACCGGGCCGCCGCTGCAAGGCCGACCGGGGCCGGCAGGAACCCCATGTCGATCAGGACGGACTCCCGAGTCGGCTCATCGAGGGAGTCGTAGCGGGCCAGCAGCGCCGCGTTCGTCTCGAGCATCCCGTCGCGGCGCTCCTCGGGTCCCATGGCGTTCCACCGGGCCCAGACGGCCTCGTTGGAGTCCCGGCTGGGGCGTGGCTCGCCGGCGAGCGCTGCCTCCAGTCCCGCAAGGGTGAGGACCGCACCGCTGCCGAGGTGGCTGAGCACCTGGGACACGTCCCACGCCGACGCCGCGGAGGGCGACCTGAGCTGGTCGCCGCTGAGGTCGCGGACGAGGGGTGCGAGCTGGTCGTCGCCGGCGTGCAGCGCGCCGATGACCTGGTCCGTGAGCGATCGCATGTCCTGCCTTCGGTCGGGTGTGATGTCCGCAGAACACCGGAGGGCTCCCGGGCATGCCCCGCGGTCAGCCGTCGACGCTGAGCAGGGTGTCCCCGGCGACGACGGTGGCTCCGGCGTCGGGCTGCGGGAGTGAGCCGGGCGGCCGGTCGAGCACGACCACGGGGACCTCCGAGGTCATACCGGGGTCGGTGACGCCGGCCGGGTCCCAGCGGACCATGGGGTCCCCCGCCTGCACGCTCGACCCCTGCTCGGCGAGGACGGTGAACCCGCGCCCCTCGAGGCCGACGGTGTTGATGCCGAGGTGCACGAGGACCGCGACCCCCGACTCCCCGGACACGACGAACGCGTGCGGGTGGACCTTGACCACCGTCCCGGCGATCGGGGAGACCACGGTGGTCTCGCCCGGCGTCGGGTCGATGAGCACGCCCGGGCCGACAAGCTGGCCCGAGAACACCGGGTCCGAGCAGTCGGTGATCGGCAGGACGCGCCCCGGGCATGGCGCGAGGATGTCGACCCTGCTCACATCAGGTCCTCGATGTCCTCGGCGAGGGTGTCGGCCTCGGGTCCCACGACGACCTGGATGGCCTTGCCGGAGGCCATCACGCCGTGTGCACCGGCGGCCCGCAGCGCTGCCTCGTCGACCTTGTTCGGGTCCACCACCTCGGTGCGCAGCCGGGTGATGCACGGCTCGATCTCGACGATGTTGTCGGCGCCGCCGAGGGCGGCCAGGATCTGCTCTGCCTTGGAGCTCATGGTGGGTCCTCTCGTGATGGGTGGGGTCGTGAGGTCGAGCGTGGCGCCCGCCGTCACGCGTCGGTCTGGGTGACCTTGTGCAGCCCGCGGGGGTTGTCGGGGTCGAGGCCGAGGACGCGGGCGAGCCGCTCGACGACGAGCTGGGCCGGGACGATGGCGCCCAGTGGCGCCAGGGTCTCCGGCAGGTCCGGGCCGGGCACGTGCACCCCGCATACCCCTGCGTATGCCGCGTCGCCGCCGATGCCGACGATCCGCGCCCCCCGCTCGCGCAGGTCGACGGCGAGCTCGGTCATCGGCTCGACGAGCGGGCCGTCCGCGGCGGCGACGAGGACGGCGACGATGCCGGAGGTGACGACCGAGATGGGCCCGTGCCGCAGGTCGGCGTAGGAGTAGCCGCGCACCGGACGCAGGCAGGTCTCCTCGAGCTTGAGAGCGGTCTCGAGCGCGGTGCCCATGAGCAGGCCGCGGCCCGAGACGACGGCGTCCTCGGCGGCCGCGAGCGCCTCGACGGCGGCGTCCACCCCGGCGGCGCCCTCGATGAGCCGGGCCACCTCGGCGGGGACCCGGGCGAGGTGTCCGTCCAGCGCCTCCGGCTCCGGCGCCAGGGCAGTGCCGAGGACGGCCATCGCGACGAGCTGGGTGAGGTAGGTCTTCGTCGCCGGCACAGCGAGCTCCGGGCCGGCCTGGGTGACGAGCGCCAGGTCGGCGGTCTCGGTCAGTGGCGAGCCCCCGACGTTGGTCACCGCGACGAGGTTCGCACCGCAGGAGCGGGCCCACTCGGCGGTCTGAACGATCTCGGCGGTGGAGCCGCTCTGCGAGACGCACACGGCGAGCGCGTCGGTGAGGTCGAGCCGGGCCCGGTAGTGGGTGGCGACCGACGGGGAGCCGAGCCCGGCGTTGACGCCGGCATGGGTCTCCAGCAGGTAGCGCCCGTAGATCGCCGCGTTGTCGCTGGAGCCGCGCGCCACGAGGAGGACCCGGCGGCGGCCGCCCGCCAGCTCTCGTAGCCGGGGCCGCAGCGGCAGCAGCGCCTCGAGGGTGGCCGCGGCCGCAGCCGGCTGCTCGGCGATCTCGCGTGCCATCTGGGTCGTCATGCTCTCTCCTCGGTCGCCCGGTCCGTCGCGGCTGGTGTCTTGACAAGACCGCGTCATCGGGGGATATTCAACTGGTACGTACCAGACCGTACCAGCAAACCCCATCATCGTCGAGAGGCTCCGCCCATGACCGGAACGGCCACCCCGCCCCGGCCCACGGCCATCACCGACGGCCCCCGACCCAAGCACGCCCAGCTCAGCGACCTCATCGCCGACCTGGCCGCCACCGAGCTCGGCCCCGGGGCGGCGATCCCGTCCGAGCGCGAGCTCATGGCGACCTACGACGTCTCGCGGGCCACCGTCCGCAAGGCCATCGAGAGCCTCATCGCCAGCGGACTGCTCCACCGGGTGGCCGCCAAGGGCACCTTCGTCAGCCGGCCCCGCCTCGAGAGCCGGCTCCACCTCGCGTCGTTCAGCCAGGACATGCGCCGACGCGGCCTCACCCCCTCGACCCGGCTCCTGGCCATCGAGGAGGACCAGCCGCCGGCCGAGGTCGCCGACGTGCTGGGTCTCGGGGCAGCCGGGACCGCATGGCGGGTCCATCGCGTGCGGCTGGCCGACGGCCAGCCCATCGCGGAGGAGAACGCCTGGTACCCCGTGGCCGCCTTCCCCGACCTCGACCACGAGGACCTGTCCGGCTCGCTCTACGAGCTGTTCGCCGGGCGCTATGGCGTCGCGATCGACCGCGGCGAGCAGACCCTGTGGGGCGAGTGCGCCGACGCCGGCATCGCCCGACGCCTCGAGACCGAGACCGGCACCCCGCTGCTCGTGTTCCGTCGCGTGTCCTGGGCGGGCTGGCAGACGGTCGAGCACGTCGTCTCCCGCTACCGCGGGGACCGCTACCAGCTGCACATGAGCCTGCGGAGTGACCGGCCGGGGAGCGCCCCGCCCGGTTGAGCGCCCTCGCCGGCCCGGCCGGCGGGGGCGGCCGCACGGCATACCCAGGCCCCAGGCGCGGGTGACCTCACCGGCACCACCACAGACCACCCCAGAGCACCCATCAGCACGGTCACCACACAGAACGAAGGAGAACCTGTGAGCACCATCGACGCGACCACCTCAGACGACACCCGCGGGAGGAGGTTCAACGTCAACCTCGCCCCCATCCAGAAGTTCGGTCGCAGCCTCATGCTGCCGATCGCGTCCCTGCCCGCTGCCGCGATCCTGCTGCGCCTCGGGCAGGACGACCTGCTCGGCAAGGACGGCCTCGGCTGGACCACCGTCGCTCCGATCATCGGTGCGGCCGGCAACGCCCTGTTCGCCAACCTCGCCCTCCTGTTCGCCGTCGGCATCGCCATCGGAATGGCCAAGAAGGCCGACGGCTCCACCGCTCTCGCCGCGGTCGTGGGCTACCTCGTCTTCAAGGGCGTCGGTGACGCGATGTCACCGACCGTCCTCGGTGCCGCGGCGGAGGGCGAGACCCAGCAGCTCGTCAACTACGGCGTCCTCGGCGGCATCGTCATGGGACTCACGGCGGCGTGGCTGTGGCAGAAGTACCACCGGATCAAGCTGCCCCCGTACCTCGCGTTCTTCGGCGGGCGCCGCTTCGTGCCGATCATCACCTCGCTGGCGGCCATCATCCTGTCGGTGCTGCTCAGCCTGGTCTACTCGGCCTTCAACAGCGGCCTGAGCTCGGTCGGCAACTGGGTCGGTGACAACTCCGTCGTCGGCGGGTTCGTCTACGGCACGCTCAACCGGCTGCTCATCCCGCTCGGCCTGCACCACATCCTCAACAGCCCGCCGTGGTTCATCCTCGGGAGCTACACCGGCTCCGACGGCGTCGTCTACCACGGCGACATCGCCCGCTTCCTCCACGGCGACCCGAGCGCCGGGGCCTTCATGACCGGCTTCTTCCCGATCATGATGTTCGCGCTCCCCGCGGCCGCCCTGGCCATCTGGCACACCGCGAAGCCGGCCCACAGGAAGGCCGTCGGCGGCATCATGCTCTCGGCCGCCCTCACCTCCTTCCTCACCGGCGTCACCGAGCCGCTCGAGTTCGCGTTCATGTTCGTCGCGTGGCCGCTGTACTTCCTGCACGCGGTCCTCACCGGTACCTCGTTGGCGATCGCCAACGCTCTCGGCATCAAGGACGGGTTCGGCTTCTCGGCGGGCCTGTTCGACTACTCGCTCAACTGGAACATCGCGACGAAACCGTTCCTGCTCATCGTCATGGGACTCGGGTATGCCGTCGTGTACTACTTCCTGTTCCGCTGGGTCATCACCAAGTGGAACCTGCGTACCCCTGGCCGCGAGGACGATGCTGACGACATTTCGGAGGCGGACACCAGTGACTGAGCTGCTCATCTCGGCCGGCCAGGTGCTCACCCCGGCGCGACTCTTCGCGCCGGGGTGGCTCCGGCTGGCCGGAGACCAGATCGTCGAGGTCGCGCCGGGGCTCCCGCCCCGGGAGTCCGACGTCGACCTGCCCGACGCGACGCTGGTCCCCGGGTTGGTCGACGCGCACACCCACGGCGGCGGCGGCCACTCGTTCTCGACCGGGACACCCGAGGCGGTCCACGGGGCCGTCGACGCCCACCTGGCCCGCGGGACCACGACGATGATGGCCAGCCTCGTCACCGACAGCGCCGAGCGGCTGCACGACATCGTCACCGTCCTCGTCGACCTCGTCGACGACGGCACCGTCGTCGGCATCCACCTCGAAGGCCCCTGGCTCAGCCCGAAGTACCGCGGCGCCCACGACCCGAGCCTGCTCAGCGACCCGACCCCGGAGCGGGTCGGCGCACTGCTGGACGCCGGGCGCGGCACCATCGCGATGGTCACCCTGGCTCCCGAGCTGCCGAGCGGGCTGTCCGCCGTCCGCCAGCTGGCCGAGGCCGGGGTGCTCGCCGCGATCGGCCACACCGACGCCACCTACGACCAGGCCCAGGCCGCGCTCGACGCGGGGGCCATCGTCGGCACCCACCTGTTCAACGCCATGCGGGGCGTCCACCACCGCGAGCCCGGGCCGGTCGTGGCTCTGCTCGAGGATCCGGACGCCTACATCGAGCTCATCGCCGACGGGGTCCACGTGCACCCGGCGGTGCTCCACCACGCGGCGTCGACCAAGCCCCACCACGTCGTCCTCGTCACCGACGCCATGGCTGCGGCGGCCTCGGTGGACGGGGACTACCAGCTCGGCCCGATGGCGGTCCGGGTCGAGGGCGGGGTCGCCCGGCTCGTCGAGACCGGCGCCATCGCCGGCTCCACGCTGACCATGGCGGCCGCCGTGCGGTATGCCGCGACCGTCGCCCACCTGCCGCTCGAGCAGGTCGTCCGGGCCGCGACGATGACCCCGGCGACGATGCTCGGCCTGGGGCGGGTGGGACAGCTGCGGCCCGGCTACCGGGCCGACCTCGTCGCGCTGGACTCCGGGCTGGAGGTCCGGCACGTCATGCGCGCCGGACGGTGGGTCGACCGCTCGGGCGTCGACCCCCGGTGGCGGCCCCTCTAGACGAGCCCGATCCGCAGCCCGCCTCCCGGCCCAGACCCCGGCGATGTGGGACCGGACACTTCCCGGCGGATTCCGCAGCGGCATACGCCAACGGGGGCAGACTGGCCGCGCCAGCCTCTGCCGAACCGTGCGGGTGTTCGCCGTGACCGGTGCGACCCGATGCCGCCTCGGGGGCGAGCCGGTGCGCCCACCGGCCAGGTTCTGCGCCCGCTGCAGGAGCCCCTGGTCACCGGACGCCCACGGTGCCGCCGACGGTCGCCGGTACCCCGGTGAACGCCGCCCGGACAAGCCGTGAGCCCCCGACGACACGTGCTCCTCCGGGCGGACCCGGCGGTGCACGTCGCCCGCGCCCGGGGGGCCAACGACGAGCTCCGCAGCGTCAACGCGCAGATCGAGCTCCTGCTGCGCCGCGCGCTCGCCGACGCGGGCCGCGCCGGCCTGGTCCAGGCGGCGACCTGCGTCGTCAGTGCCGTGGCCGCCTCGCTGCTCGAAGAACGACCCGACGCGCCATTGGTCCTGTTTGGCTCCACCGGCGCACCAACGACCTGCTACCCAGCTTCAGCTCCTGCACCCAGGCCTCGGCTCCTGCACCCAGGACTGAGCGG
>CAYPYK010000152.1:7389-8132 GCA_964414665.1 uncultured Intrasporangiaceae bacterium
GGGACGACGAGCCGACCGGCATGCCGGGGCGGGAGGTCGCTAGCGCCTCCCGCCCCGGCATACCGGCTACTGGTGGCCGTCCGGCTACTGGGTGCCCTCGAGCTTGTTCGCCGCGATGGCGAAGTCGTTGGTGTACGTCTTGGTGAGGTCGACGTTGCCCTTGACGTTGCCGACGAACTGCTCGATCTTCAGGACGGTGGCAGGGCCGTTGGCGGGCATCATCCCGTCGGGCAGGAACTGGCCCTTGTCCTGGGTCAGCGCCGCGACGTAGTCCGCCCGGGTGACCAGCGCGTTCTGGACGAAGTCAGCGGGCAGATGGTCGGCGATGTCGGAGGCGGAGTGGGTGTTGATGTAGTGCATCGTGGCAACGAGGGCGTCGACGACCTTCTGGACGGCGTCCTTGTGCGAGTCGACCCAGTCGGCCCGGGCGAGCACCGCGGCTGCCGGGTAGGCCCCGCCGAGCGCCTGCTCGGCGCCGGTGGTCGACGCGAGGTCGATGGCGGAGTATCCGATGCCCTTCTTCTCGATCGCCGAGACCGTCGGCTGGGTGGTCATGCCACAGACGATCTTCCCGTGCTGCAGTCCGGCGATGAGCGTGGAGCCCGCCCCGACGCCGACTCGGCTGAAGTCCTTGGTCGTCAGCCCCACCTTGGCCGCCATGTACTTCGTGAGGCTGTCGGTCCCTGACCCGAGGTCGGTGACGCCGACGGTCTTGCCCTTCCACTGCGCCGGGGAGG
Source organism: uncultured Intrasporangiaceae bacterium (assembly GCA_964414665.1). Taxonomy (GTDB): domain Bacteria; phylum Actinomycetota; class Actinomycetes; order Actinomycetales; family Dermatophilaceae; genus CAVSJJ01. The sequence continues at coordinate 8,127 of CAYPYK010000152.1, forward strand.
TGATGG
>CAYPYK010000153.1:0-8084 GCA_964414665.1 uncultured Intrasporangiaceae bacterium
CGACCGATCTCGCCCAGGCCCCCCAGGGGTACGACCCGCAGTCCGTCCCGCGGCAGCGCCGGCAGGGTGTCGCCGCTCCCGCGGCGCGGCCCACGGCGGCTCATCGCCCGGCTCCCGCCGGGGTCCATGGGCTGGGCTGCGAAGGGGGGTCATGCTGCGGGATAGTCACAGGCTTCTCCGATGCTGTGGATCTGGCGGAGGGGGGAACGGCTCGGCGCGACGGAGCGAGGGCCTGACCGAACCACCCGATCAGTGTGCACCGCTGAGGTGGCCGGCGACGCGGTGGTGGCGTTCGCTGCCGGCCTCGTTGAGGCCGTTGAGCACCGATCTAGGCAGGCGCGAGTCACACCGCGTCCCTGAGCCGCGACCGCGTTCTGGTTGAGGGGGGTGGCGCCTCGAGCGACAGTGACGCCGGCGCGGGAGGCTGGTAGAACGGAGGCGGGCACCGGAGACGAGGAGACGTGACATGCCAGGTCGAGTAAGGGTCGGTAGTCTGTCGGACCTCGCTGACGGGACGTTGCACGCCGTGGATGCCGCGGGCACGTCGGTCGTGGTTGGTCTCGCCGGGGACTCGTTGTGCGCGGCGCGCAATCGCTGTCCACACCTCGGCCTCTCCCTGACCAAGGGGCCAGGTGGTCTGAGATTCGCCGAGGGCGAGGTCGTCTGCCCGTGGCACAACTCCCGCTTCGACCTCGCGTCGGGCGACAACCTCGACTGGGCGCCCGGCTTCGCAGGGAGGGACATGCCCCGCTGGTCGCGCAGGATGATCGCACTCGGCAGGAAGCCGTCGCCGCTGACGACGTACCCCGTCATGGTCGAGGGCGACGACGTCTACGTCGAGATCTGAACGTCGCCATCCGGGCGTCAACAGGGCTGCGTCAAACCGCCGTGAGGGGCCCTCCGGCAACCGCGTCGGCCTGCAACGCCGCGGTCAGCAGGGACACGAGCGCCTCGAGCTGCACGTCGGCCGAGGAGCCGACGTCCTCGTCGGAGCCGTCCAGGGCCCTGGCCGCGAGCCCCGCCTTGTCGTCGATGAGCTGAGCGATCCTCGGGTCGATGGTCTGGGCGGCGATGACCCGCCAGGCGGTGACCGGCTCGGTCTGGCCGATCCGGTGCACCCGGTCGATGGCCTGCGTCTGTTCTGCCGAGGTCCACGACAGCTCGGCCAGCACGACGTTCGAGGCGACCTGGAGGTTGAGCCCCACCCCGGCCGCGGTGAGGGAGCACACCACGACGGCGATCTCGGGGTCGGTGAGGAATGCCTCGATGTTCGCTCTACGTACCTTCGGGGTCTGGTCCCCGCGGATCGAGGCGTAGCCGACTCCCCGCTTGGCGAGGGTCCGCTCCGCCTCGTCCATGACGTCGATGTGCTTGGCGAAGAACACCACCTTGCCGACGTTGCGGGCCAGCTGGGCGGCATAGTCGGCGGCGAGGCCGGCCTTCGCCTGCCCGATCCTGCGCATCACCGTGAACACGTTGTCGCCGGTCGTGCCCGAGCCGGCGTTCTCGCGCTCCGACGCGGCGACACGGCGGACCAGGTCGTGGTCTATGCCCTCGACCACCGTGGCCACCTTGCGGGCGGCCAGCGCCAGCTCGTAGCGCGCGACCAGACGACGGGCCAGCTCCTGCTCCGCGGCCCGGATCGAGCGGCCGGCCACGTCGTCGAGCTCAACCGGGAGGTCCGCGACGCGACGGGCTGGGATGTCGGAGGCGACGTCGACCTTGCGCCGTCGGACGATGCCGAGGTCGATGACGCTGGTGCGCGCGGCCGCATAGAACCCCGGGTCGGCGGGCGTCAGGCCGGTGTCCTCGAGTGCCGCCATGAGGGCGCGCCCGGGCTTCTTCTCCTCGATCCAGCCGAGGAACTGCCACAGGGCCCGGAAGTCCTCGATGTCGTTGATCAGCGGCGTGCCCGTGAGTGCCATGAGCAGCGCGTTGCCGCTGCGGGCCCGGATGCGCTCGGACAGCTCCAGGACGTGCTGCGAGCGCTGCGACGACTTGTTCTTGATGAAGTGCGCCTCGTCGACGACCATGCCGCGGAAGCCGTGGCCCCCCAGCCAGCCCACATGGCGGTCGAGGATCTCGTAGTTGACGATGACGATATCGGCGAAGCCGTCGATGGTCTCGCCGTCGCCGTGGATGACCGTCGCTGCCCGGCGTGGAGTCCACAGCTCGGCCTCGTGCGCCCAGTTCGCCTTGACGACGTTCGGGACGACCGCCAGGAGGGGAAAGGCGTCCGCTGCATCGGCGGCGAGCAGCGCCTGCGCGGTCTTGCCGAGGCCCGGCTCGTCTGCGAGCAGGAACGTGCGGTGGCCGGCCGCGGCTGCCGCCACGACCTGGGCCTGGTGGTGCATGAGCTCCAGTCCCCGGATGCCGTGGAACACGTGCGCCGGCTCGGGCAACGGCATGCACGTGGCGTCGCCGCCGTATTCGAAGGCGCGAAACAAGGGGGTCAACAGCTCCCAGCCACCGAGCCGGTGGGTGGTCGGGCGACGTGACGGCACCGCCGAGAAGTCGGGCGCCAGGAAGGGGTTCGCCAGCTGGCGGGCGATGACCGTCCGCGGGACCACGCGATGCGACGACGGAGCCAGGTGGGCGGTGTCCTGGGGCTCCCGCGCCTCCTCCGGCTCCGGCTCGCGCCCGCCCGCCCGAAGCAAGTCGTTCTTGAGGCTGACCGCCGAGGACGAAACGACAGCGTCCTCGGCCAGCAACCCCAGCAGCGAGGTGTCACGGGCCGCCGTCTTGGCCAGGATCGTGGCGATGCCGTCGAGCCGCGTCAGCACGGTCGCCCGCTCGGCCTCGGGCATGGACGCGTCGCCCTTGACCCGGGCGCGTTCCTCCCGCACCAGGAGAGCGAGAACCTGGTATGCCGTGCGGCCGCTCGGCGGGACCTTGCCGCGGTGCGCGGCGGCCTCGACCTGCCGGACGGTCTTGGCGAGGACCGGGATGATGCCCTCGTCGTCCCCGGCACGGGGACGACGCCGGTCGCGCGGCGTGGGACGCGGCGCACCGGCACGGCGTGGAGCTCGCTGTGCCAAGCGGTTCCTTCTACTGAGTCGGACACGGCGTGGAGCCGAAGTCGGCACCGGGTGCACCGTGCTTGGGGCGACGCGGCCGCGGCGCGGCAGCACGGCATACCGGACCACCGCGAACGCGCGCCAGGGACCAAGCCCTGGCCCCCTTGTCGCTGATGCGTCCTCGCCGAACGACGGGACACACCACAAGCGTACGCGGTCCATCACGACGGCGGTACCGCGTCGGAAGGTTCCTCCTCCGCGCATGCCCTGGGACCGGCTCATCGCCCGCTCCGACGAGGGGGGACCTGCTCACCACTATGGATCGGTGGCCGTCGAGGGTGTAGGCAAGAGGTCGGCGCGACCCGCGCGTTCGACACTCGTTCGACACTGAGGAGGACCCCATGGCCGCACTCGACAGCGCCCAGTTGCTCGCCGCCCTCGAGCCGATGGTCGAGGAGAACCTCAACCGTCACCTCGCCGCCGCGCAGGAATGGATGCCGCACGAGTACGTCCCGTGGTCGCTTGGCCGGGACTTCGCCGACCTGGGGGGTGAGGCGTGGTCGGCAGACCAGTCGCAGCTCTCGCCGATCGCCCGGACGGCGCTGGAGGTGAACCTGCTCACCGAGGACAACCTGCCCAGCTACCACCGGGAGATCGAGCGGGCCTTCGGGCGCGACAACGCGTGGGGGACCTGGGTCAACCGCTGGACCGCCGAGGAGGGGCGGCACGCGTTCTGCATCCGCGACTACCTGCTCGTCACCCGCGGCGTCGACCCTCACGAGCTCGAGCGGGCGCGCATGGACACGATGGAGACCGGCTACGACTCGGGCGACAAACCCCTGCTCAACATCTGCGCCTACGTCTCGTTCCAAGAGCTGGCCACCCGCGTGTCACACCGGAACACGGGCCGCTACACCGAGGAGCCGATCGCCGAGAAGCTGCTCACGCGGGTCGCCAAGGACGAGAACCTCCACATGATCTTCTACCGGAACATCGTCCAGGCGGCGCTGGAGCTGACGCCGAGCCAGACGATGCGGGCGATCACCGACGAGGTCGTCACGTTCCAGATGCCCGGCGCGATCATCCCCGGGTTCGGCCGCAAGGCCGTGCAGATGGCCATGGCCGGCATCTATGACCTGCGCATCCACCACGACGACATCGTGGCGCCGCTGCTGCACCATTGGGGCGTCTGGGGCCTGGAGGGCCTCGACGCCGAGGGCGAGAAGGCCCGGGACGAGCTCGCCGCCGCGGTCGCCTCCCTCGACGAGGAGGCCGCCCGGTTCGTCGCCCGCCGTGAGGAGCGCGCGGCGAAGCTGGCGGCCCGCCAGGGGGCCTAGCGGCCGGGGCCGGGGCCGGGGCCAGCTCAGCGAACCACGCTCACGGCGCCTTCGCCGACCGCGGAAGCGCTCCGAGGTCGGTCCTCTCGCCCCGCTGCGCCAGGGCAACCGCCGACCCAGGAGGTTTGTGTGCTCCGTCCAGCGCTGCCCGTCCCCGTAGCGCCGCAGGCGAGCCCAGCCACGGACCCGGACCCCTCAGAGCAGGTAGACGAACCCCGGTCCCTCGTCACGGTATGAAATGCCGAGAGCGTCCAGCGCCGGCCGCCACGAACCCGTCACCGTCGGGTCGGAGCCCTCGAAGCCGTGGTCGGCCGTCAGCAGGAAGGCCACGTCGTCGAGCGCCCCGAGGGACTCAAGGTGGTCGAGGAACGCCACAAGGCGGGCATCGCACTGCCGGATCGCGTCGCGGGCCATCGCCGAGCGGGGACCGCCCCCGTGCAGCCCGGCGTCGGACACGACGTTCGCCCACCAGGTCAGTCGCGGCGCCAGCGCCGGGTCGGCCCACAACTGCAGGATCTGCTGCAGTCCGGCGTCGTCGACCTGCACGCCCCAGCTGAACTTCGCGTCCTCGAGGTAGGCCGGGTCGGCGAGGTATGCCGAGCCGAGCGCCGCGGGGAGCCCGTCCTCCATCGCGCTGGCGGCGTCGCCGCCGGTGGCCCGGATGAGCGCCATCGTCGAGTAGTCCGCGCCGCGCTCGACGGCCTCGTCGACCGCCGCCGTCCGCGGGATGCCGGTCGCGGAGGGCGGGACATGGTCGCCGACCATCTCGAACACGGTGCGCGCGGCGGGGCGCAGCCAGTCGGCGCTGCGGTGCCAGGTCGTGGCGTCGTTGGGCACGACCCGCTCGCCGGTGGCCCGGTCGTAGTAGACGTTGCCGAGGACCCCGTGCCGACCCGGGCCGAGGCCGGTGAGGATCGAGGTGTGGTTGGTCAGCGTCACGCTGGGGAACTCGGCCACCGCCCCGCCCCGCAGCGCCAGCCCCCGCTCGAGCAGCCGCGAGAGGCCCGGAAGCTTGCCGTGCTCGGCCAGGCAGAGGATCTCGCCGGAGGGAGCCCCGTCCCAGAGGATCCCCACGACGTGCTCGGGAGCCGGGGCGTCCGCCTCGAGGTATGCGCTCAGCGCGGCCCCGTCGAGCGGTGCGCCCTCTGCGTCGACGAGGTCCCCGTCGGGAACGCCCGCCAGCCGGGCCAGCGTCGGCCCGACGTCGACGAGCCTGGCGTGGTCGTCGACGAGCCCCAGCCGCGGCACCCCCGCGCCACTGAGGACGAGCGGGGCACGGGACTGGATGACGTCGAGCGACCCGTGTTCGCCGACGTGTCCCCCCTCGTCGGGGAAGAAGTGCCGCGGCGTGTGGACGACGGCGAGGTCGGGGCTGCGGTCGGGGTCGGCGAACAGCGAGAGGATCCTCCGGGCGGCATACGGGTAGGCGTTGCCCGTCGACAGCGCGGGCGAGGGGTCGTCGAGCTCGCGCTGGTGGGGCAGGAAGGCCATCGGGTCCTCACTGCCGATCGGGTCCGTCCCGGCCAGCACCGTCCGCGTCCCGTCGAGCGAGAGCGCGACCCGGCCGAGGTGGTTGGCGGCGTGGGCGACGCCGTCCTGCACCCAGACGACGAGGTCGACGACGGGGGCGAGGGAGGGCTGGCACAGGGCGTCGACGACGACCGCACGAGACATGGCGCCACTGTACGGTCGAGCGCCCGAGCGAGCTCGGAAGTCGGGTCCGACACGACTTGCCAACATACCCCCGGGGGTATATCATACGAGGACCATCCACCCGAGAACACACCGACGACGAGGAGTCGCCCATGTGCAGCCCGGCAACCTGTCCTTCCTGCAACAAGATCACCTGGCGCGGCTGCGGCATGCACGTCGACGCCGTCATGGTCAACGTCGCCCCCGAGAACCGCTGCGACTGCTCGGTCCTGCCGGCCCAGCCCGCCGCGTGGTTCCCGCGGCGCGCGGGCGAGCACCGCTAGACCCCGAGTGCGGCGAGGCCGCGCGCGCGTGATGTGGGCTCACGGCATACCCCGAGGTGGTCTGGGTATGCCGTGAGCTCCTGTCCGGGGCCGGTCTCCGGGCATTGCGCACCCAAGCCGAGTCTCCCCATGGGCTGTGTCGTTGGCTGTGTCGTCGGCCCGGACCCCCCGGCGGGCCGGGCCGACGACCGCCAGGTCAGAGCGACCCGAGTGAGGACGGGGTCGCCGACCCGGACGTCCCGGCGGACGCCTTCGGCAGGGTGACGCCGCACTTCTGCGCGGCGGCCCTGACCTGCGACACGAGGTCCTTGCGTTCGGCCGAGGTGAGCCTACCCACCGGCCGGCTGACCCCCGAGTCCTGGATGCAGGTGATCTGGTCCTGGGTGAGGCCGCCCCAGAACGCCGCGACCGGGCCGGGCTTCGGCAGGTCGACATTGCAGGTCTTGGCCGCCGCCTCGACCTCGCTGCGCAGCTGGCGGCGCTGCTCGAGGGTGAGCGGGCCGACCGGACGGGTGAGCTTGGCGTTCTTCAGGCAGGTCTGCTGGGTGTCGCTGAGGCCGTTCCACCAGCCCCTGAGCTTCCCGGCCCTGGCCGGGGTGCTCGAGTCGGTCGCCGCGGTGAGGGCGACCATCGTGGTGTCGGCGGTGGTGTCGGCGGTGGGGGCGCCCGCAGCGGTGGCCACGGCCGCGCCGCTGGGGGCCGATGTGGCGCTGAGCGCGCCGAGGGCGAAACCGCCGGTGATGGTCACCGCGCCGATCGCGGTCGTGGCGAGAGCCGAACGCGGGAAACGCATGGGGGGTCCTTCCGTCGAGCCGGGCCGGGTCGGCCGCGGGGTGTGATCTGACACCGACGACACTTCCGCCCCGGGCTCGCGGGCGCTCCAAGGGTTCCTGGCGATCTGCTGCAGATGGGCCCGGCCGGGCCGGGCGCGGATCTCCAGGAAGTCGCGAGCCAACCTCCAGACAGCCCGGTGCCGCCTCTGGCACCGTGGGCTCCATGACCGGTATGCCGCCCGTGACCCCCTCGTCCGGGTCCGCACCGGGCGGGCCGGACCCGGCGGGGCAGCCGTCCCGGGTCCTCGTCGTCGACGACGAGGAGAACATCTCCTACCTCGTGGGGTCGGCGCTGCGGATGGCCGGCCACGACGTGCAGACCGCCGCCACCGGGACCGAGGCGGTCGAGCTGGCCGAGGCCACCCACCCCGACGTCATCGTTCTCGACGTCATGCTGCCGGACATCGACGGGTTCGAGGTCCTGCGGAAGCTGCGCCGACGCGGCATACCGGCTCCGGTCCTGTTCCTCACGGCCCGCTCGGACACGGCCGACCGGGTCCGTGGGCTGACGTCCGGGGGCGACGACTACATCGTCAAGCCGTTCGCCCTCGAGGAGCTGGTGGCCCGGGTGCAGCTCGCGCTGCGCCGCCAGGGCTCGGCGACCGCGACACCCGGTCGCTGGCAGGTCCAGGACCTCGTGCTCGACGAGGACGCCCACCGGGTGTGGCGCGGCTCCACGGAGGTGCAGCTGACGGCCACCGAGTTCACGTTGCTTGAGATCCTCGCCCGAAACACCGGGCAAGTCGTGACGAGCGAGACGCTTCTGGGACGTGTGTGGGGAGTGAACTTCCTCGACAATCGAGACTACCTCAAGGTTTACATCAGGAGACTTCGCGAGAAGATAGAGCCGAACCCGGGGGCGCCGAGCTATCTGCAGACAGTACGCAGCTTGGGATATCGCCTCGCCGACCAATCGAATGG
>CAYPYK010000154.1:0-8079 GCA_964414665.1 uncultured Intrasporangiaceae bacterium
GCGGGTTCATCGGGACGACGATCCCGCCGGCCAGGAGGATCCCGAAGAACACGACCGGGAACGCCGGGACGTTGGGCAGGATGATCGCCACCCGGTCGCCGGGCTCGATGCCGGCCTGCCTCAGCTCGCCGGCGAGCTTGGCCGCCATCGCATGCAGCTGCGCGTAGCCGATGTGCAGGCCGTCGATGGTGATGGCGGTCTGGTCGGGTGCCTTCGCGGCGGTCGTCGTCAGGTTGGTGGCGAGGTTGGTCATCGATGCTCCTGTGGTCCGGCGTCGTCGGCGGGTGGCGCCCATTGTGTCTCTTGCGCCCGGAGGTGACCAGGGGGTGGCCCGGCTTGGCCTGGGGCGGATGATCGCCGCGGAGGTCTACCCGATCCTGCACGTCCACCGGGAGCCCACCCAGCACCTCGGCCGGCTCGTGGTCGGTATGCGGCGGGCGCCCGTGCGCCGTGGCCGTCGCGTCGTCGGTGGGCTGGGGCAGGATGGGGCGGTGAGCCAGACACCTGCCGACCCCGCCGCTAGCACGGCCGCCGACGAGGTCCCCGACCAGGTGCGTCATGAGTGGGCGGAGCTCGCGGATGAGGCCCGCGGCCACCAGTTCGCCTACCACGTCCTCGACGCGCCGACGGTCAGTGACGGCGAGTACGACGCCCTGATCCGTCGGCTCGCGGTCATCGAGGAGGCCCACCCGTCGCTGCGCACCCCGGACAGCCCCACCCAGCAGGTCGGCGGAGCCGCGTTCTCGACCGACTTCCAGGCGGTCGACCACCTCGAGCGGATGCTCAGCCTCGACAACGCCTTCAGCCCGCAGGAGCTGGCCGCCTGGGCCGCGCGCGTCGAGCGCGAGGCGGGCGGGGCGGCATACCACTATCTGTGCGAGCTCAAGATCGACGGGCTGGCCGTCAACGTCCTCTACGAGCGCGGTCGGCTGACCCGGGCGCTGACCCGCGGCGACGGGCGCACCGGTGAGGACGTCACCCTCAACGTCCGCACCATCGAGGGCGTCCCGACCGAGCTCGCCGGTGACGACCTGCCCGAGCTCGTCGAGGTCCGCGGCGAGGTGTTCTTCCCCATCGAGGCGTTCGGCGACCTCAACGCCTCGCTGGTCGAGGCGGGCAAGGCGCCGTTCGCCAACCCGCGCAACGCCGCTGCCGGCTCACTGCGCCAGAAGGACCCCCGGGTGACGGCGTCCCGGCCGCTGCACCTGCTCGTCCATGGGATCGGTGCGCGGCGCGGCTTCGACATCGAGCGGCAGAGCCAGGCCTACGACCTGCTCGAGGCCTGGGGCATGCCGACCTCGAGCCACTACCGCGTGCTCGACACGATGGAGCAGGTGCAGGCGTTCGTCGACGGCTTCGGCGAGCGACGGCACAGCGTCGAGCACGAGATCGACGGCGTCGTCGTCAAGGTCGACGAGGTCGCCGTGCAGCGCCAGCTCGGGACGACGTCGCGGGCGCCGCGGTGGGCGATGGCCTACAAGTACCCGCCCGAGGAGGTCAACACCCGCCTCCTCGACATCTCGGTCAACGTGGGCCGCACCGGGCGGGTCACGCCGTTCGCGGTGATGGAGCCGGTCACCGTGGCCGGCTCGACGGTCTCGATGGCGACCCTGCACAACGGCCACGAGGTCGAGCGCAAGGGCGTGCTCATCGGCGACACCGTCGTCCTGCGCAAGGCCGGCGACGTCATCCCCGAGATCCTCGGGCCCGTGGTGTCGCTGCGCGACGGGTCCGAGCGGGCGTTCGTCATGCCGACGGTGTGCCCGTCGTGCGGGTCGCCGCTCGCGCCCGAGAAGGAGGGCGACAAGGACATCCGGTGTCCGAACGCCCGGTCCTGTCCGTCGCAGCTGCGCGAGCGGCTGTTCGGTCTGGCCGCGCGGGGCGGGTTCGACATCGAGGCGCTGGGCTGGGAGGGAGCCATCGCGATGCTCGACTCCGGGATCCTCGACGACGCCGGGCTCGGCGGACCGAGCGAGGCGCGGCTGTTCTCGCTCACGGCGGCGGACATCGCGACCGTCCCGCTCTACACCCGGGCCGCCCAGAAGAAGGAGCTCGCCGAGCCGTCCTCGGTCCCTGCGCCCGGCGTCGTCGACGGCCGGGTCCTCTCGGCCAACGGGCACAAGCTCGTCGCCAACCTCCAGGCGGCCAGGTCGCAGCCGTTGTGGCGGGTGCTCGTCGCCCTGTCGATCCGGCACGTCGGGCCGACCGCGGCGCGGGCGCTCGCGCAGCACTTCGCCTCGATGGCGGCCATCCGTGAGGCCTCGGTCGAGGAGCTGTCGTCGGTCGACGGGGTCGGCGGCGTCATCGCCGAGGCGGTGCGCGACTGGTTCGACCTGCCGGAGAACGACTGGCATCGCGGCATCGTCGACCAATGGGCGGCCGACGGGGTGCGGATGGAGGACGAGCGCGACGTGGGCGTCGACCAGACGCTCGCCGGACGGACCGTCGTCGTGACCGGGTCGCTCGAGGCCTTCTCCCGCGACGAGGCCAAGGAGGCGATCCTGGCCCGTGGCGGGAAGTCGGCCGGCTCGGTGTCCAAGAACACCGACTGGGTCGTCGTCGGTCCCGGAGCGGGCTCGAAGGAGGCCAAGGCCCGCGACCTCGGGCTCACCATCCTCGACGAGGCCGGTTTCGGCCGGCTGCTGGCGACCGGCCGACCCGAATGACCGCTCCGGCCCGGCGAAGGGTGGGGATCCGCCCCTTCTGGACCACCGAGGTGCGGATCCCCACCCTTCGCGGACGTGGCCCACGGGCGTGGTCTGGGCCCGCGGCATCCAGCCCCTCCTGGATGCCGCGGGCCCAGCGTCATGGCTGCCGGGCGGGCGCCCGGTCAGTGTCCGGTGTGCCGGGTCGGCGGCACACCGGGTCGGCTCACGGAGCCCGGTGCGCACGCACCGTGCGGCTCGTGATGCCCGCGACCCCGGCCTCGCGCGACCCGGTCACCGTGTGGGTGACCGTGACGTCGAGCGGGTGGCTCGCGACGATATCGAGCACGCCGACGAGCAGCCGCGGGTCGTTCCCGACCGCCTCGGCGATGGCGCAGCAGTCGTCCATCGTCGCCTCGCCCGGCTGGAGCACGATCTTGGCGAACGGCTTCGCCGGGACCTTCCGCGGCTCGCGGCCCTCGGGCTCCCCGTTGCGCACGAGCGGCGCGAAGCGCTTCTCGATGACGACGGGGCAGGACAGCGGGTTGTAGATCGTCACCACGGTCGAGTAGTGGCCGGGCTCGACGGTCAGGCACTTCTCCGTGCCGTCGGCGTCCTGCTTCTCGGTGCGGCACAGGAACTCCACGCTGTGGTGGTAGCGGCACGGCGGCACCGTGACCCGGACCTTCTTCTGCGCGACCACGCTCCCGTCGGCGACGACGTCGATGGTCCCGGTGAACTCCTGCTTCTTCTCGGCGCAGGCCTTCACGCCCCGCCACACGAGCTCGAAGGTCAACACGTGCTCGGTGTCGCCCTTGAGCGGGCCGTACCCCCCGGCCGGGGTGATCGACTCGACGAACTGAGCCGTGCCGCCGGTCGCCACGAGATGGACGTTCCCGATCGTCGAGACCGCCGCGGCGATGAGGTCGCCGAGGGTCGTCGCGACGGTGTCGGGGTCGACGCCCTTGGTGTACGAGCCTGAGGTGGCGGCGGTGATGCGGGTGGCCTGCCCGGCGGATCCCGCCGGGGCGCAGGCGCCGTAGTCGACGGCACCGGCGTTGGGGTCGTCGTCGAGGTCGTCGAGGAACCCGGTCGTCGTGCCGACCGCGACGACGCTGACCTGGGCGGCCTGGAGCGCCGCCGTGGCCGTCGCCTCGGTGATGTCGGCGGCCAGGCCGGTCAGCGAGGTACAGATCGGGTCGTGGCCGGGCGCGTCCCCGAACCACACGATGATCTTCTTGGCGTCGCTGCGCCAGCCGATCCCCGCGTCGGTGGCGAGCTGCTCGAGGGCGTTCAGCTGGCCCTCGGGGCCGTCCGAGCCCTCGTTCGCCGACCACGCCGAGATCGCCGCGTCCGCCGGGACGTGGTTCGTCGTCGGCGCGAGCTGGTGCTGGAAGGCGTAGCTGTTGAGGCCGGTGCCCACCGGGAAGTCCCGGTAGTTGCCGACGCCCCACGCGACGTCGTAGCCCACCAGACCGGGGTGGTTGAGGATGCCGCTCGCCCCGGCCTTGACTGCGGCGAGGACCGGGCCCATCGAGCCGGTCGTGTCGGCCAGCAGGTACACGTCGGCCTTGGGAGCCGAGCCCTTCGGGACGGTGACCGTGATCTTCTCCCGGTGCTCCTCGCACTTGGAGAGGGTCCAGTCGTTGGTGGTCGGGTCGATGGTGATCGGCGCCGTCGGCGCGGCCGGGCGGAACCGACCCGGCGTGAAGGTCGGCGCGAAGACGTCGTGGCCGGCCAGGGCCACGAGCTCGGCGAGCCGACGGATGACCCCGTCGGCGTCGACGGTCGTCGTCGCGACGGTGTTGGGCCTGCCGGAAGCGACCGCGGTGACGGCGTGTACCTCGCCGAGACCGGCGACGGTAGCGGCCGTGACGTGGATGATCTCCACGTCTGTGGCGCCCAGGTCCGCAGCCAGCTGGGCCGTGACCTCCTTGGACACCGTGAACTTGCGTGAAGCCATGATGCGTCCCCCTGAGTCGTACCGTCCGGACGGCCCGGACGGTCATAGGGAAGGGAGCCGTGGGACGGGGCAGTGATACCTCGCCACGCCGGGAAGAGGCGAAGTGGAGGGGTGGGTCCCTACTGTTGCCACCATGAAGGCTCTCGAACGCAAGCTGGCCGCCATCGCCGCGGGTTCGTACACGCCGGAGCACTTCGTGCTCGCCGATGCCAAGGACGCCGACATGGCCTTCGGCGTCCAGGCGCCCGGCCCGGTTCCCGACCGGCCGGGAGGCTTCCGGACCCGGCCGGAGTACCTCCAGGCCATGGTGGACGAGGTGCGTGCCGAGGCCGTCGACATCGTGCTCACCTCGGCCTCGAACGGGGAGCGGCTGATCCGAGAGCGTGTCCTCGACGCCAGCGGCGTCACGCTCGCCGTCCGCGCCAACGACACCACCGACATCTGGAACCCGCGGGGCGGGCGCTACCCCGCCCGCCCGTCCCGCCCGTTCCGCACGGCGAACCTCAGACAGGTGCGGGAGCTCAGCTCACTGGTGCTCTACTCGGTGACTTTCAACAACGACCTCGACCACGACCTGGCCACCCTCGAGCAGTACGCCGCCTTCCGGGCCGAGGCCCACGACGTGGGGATCCGCCACTTCCTCGAGGTGTTCAACCCGAACGCCCCGGTGGACCTCGCCCCCGCCGACGTCGGCGCGTTCGTCAACGACCACATCATCCGGCTGCTCGCCGGGGTGACCCAGGTCGAGCGCCCGCTGTTCCTCAAGCTGGCGTACAACGGCCCCGAGGCGATGACCGAGCTGGTCTCGCACGACCCCTCGCTCGTGGTCGGGGTCCTCGGCGGGTCCGCCGGCACGACGAGGGACACCCTCGAGCTGCTGGCCCAGGCCGAGCAGCACGGCGCCCGGGTGGCGCTGTTCGGGCGCAAGGTGCAGCGGGCCGAGTCCCAGCTCGACCTGCTCGCCTCGATGCGTGCCGTGGTGAGTCGGCGGGTCGGTCCGGAGGAGGCCGTCGCGGCATACCACGACGCGCTGCGGAGCAAGGGGATCACCCCGGCCCGCACCCTCGCCGAGGACCAGGTGATCACCGAGCCGATCCTCGCCGGCGGCTGACCTGGCGCCCTTCCCGCCCGCGCTGGCGGGCGCCGCCCTGTTCTCGTGCCTCGCCGCCGGTGAGCGAGGAGGAACGCGTCCTCCGGCCCCCATAGACTGGCCGGCATGGCAGACCTCACCCGTGCCGACGTGGCCCACCTGGCCGGGCTGGCGCGCATCGACCTCTCCGACGCCGAGCTCGACCGGATGGTCGGCGAGCTCGGCGTGATCCTCGAGTCGGTGGCCACCGTCCAGCAGGCGCCGATCGCCGACGTCGAGCCGATGTCGCATCCCATGCCGCTGGTCAACGTCACCCGTCCCGACGTGATTCGGCCCTCGCTGAGCCCGCAGGACGCGCTCAGCGGGGCCCCCGAGGCCGAGCAGCAGCGCTTCTCGGTCCCGAAGATCCTCGGGGAGGACTGAGCGAGCCGGTATGCCGCGCACCCAGCCGAGCCCGCGGCACCTCCGACGCCAACGAGCCGACCACGACCCCAAGGACGACAGCCCCGTGAGCACCGACCTCACCCGCGCCAGCGCCGCCGAGCTGGCCAACCTCATCGCCACCGGCGAGACCTCCTCCGTGGAGGTCGTCCGGGCGCACCTCGACCGGACCGGGGCCGTCGACGGCCTGGTGCACGGCTACCTTCACGTCGACGCCGAGGGTGCGCTCGCGACCGCCCGCGACACCGACGAGCGCCGGGCCCGCGGCGAGGAGCTGCACGTCATGGCCGGCGTCCCCATCGCCGTCAAGGACGTCCTGGCGACCAGGGGCCTGCCGACCACCTGCGGCAGCCGGATCCTGCAGGGCTGGGTGCCGCCCTACGACGCGACCCTCGTGCGCAAGATCCGCGAGGCGGGCATGCCGATCCTCGGCAAGACCAACATGGACGAGTTCGCCATGGGCTCCTCGACGGAGCACTCGGCCTACGGCCCCACCCACAACCCGTGGGACCTCGACCGGATCCCCGGCGGCTCAGGCGGCGGCTCGGCGGCGGTCGTCGGCTCCTTCCAGGCGCCGCTCGCCGTCGGGACGGACACCGGCGGGTCGATCCGCCAGCCCGCCGCCGTGACCGGCACGGTCGGCACCAAGCCGACCTACGGCGGGGTCTCCCGCTACGGGCTCGTGGCGCTCGCCTCCTCCCTCGACCAGGCCGGGCCGGTCAGCCGGACGATCCTCGACGCGGCGCTGCTGCACAGTGTCATCGGCGGCCACGACCCGATGGACTCGACGTCCATCGACGCCCCGTCCCCGCCGGTCGTCGAGGCCGCGACCCGCGCCGACGTCGCCGGCATGCGCATCGGCATCGTCAAGGAGCTGACCGGAGAGGGGTTCCAGCCCGGTGTCCAGCGGCGCTTCGACGAGGCCGTCGAGCACCTCGTGGCCGCCGGTGCAGAGGTCGTCGAGGTGTCCGCCCCGAGCTTCACCTATGCGCTCGCGGCCTACTACCTCATCCTCCCCAGCGAGGCGTCGAGCAACCTGGCCAAGTTCGACGCCATGCGCTACGGCCTGCGGGTCTGGCCCGAGGGCGTCGACGACGCCAGCGCCGAGCAGGTCATGGCGGCCACCCGCGACGCCGGGTTCGGCGACGAGGTCAAGCGCCGGATCATCCTCGGCACCTATGCCCTGTCCAGCGGCTACTACGACGCCTACTACGGCTCGGCACAGAAGGTCCGCCGGCTGATCGCCGACGACTTCGCCCGGGCCTTCGAGTCCGCCGACGTGCTCGTCAGCCCGACCGCGCCCACGACGGCGTTCCGGCTCGGCGACAAGCTCGACGACCCCATGGCGATGTACCTCAACGACATCGCCACCATCCCGGCCAACCTCGCGGGCGTCCCGGCGATCTCGTTGCCGAGTGGGCTGGCCGACGAGGACGGCCTGCCGGCGGGGTTCCAGGTCATCGCCCCCGCGACCAAGGACGAGCGCCTGTATGCCGTGGCCTCGGCCCTGGAGCAGCGGCTGAACGACGCGTGGGGCGGGCCCCTGCTGGCCCAGGCGCCCGACCTGACAGCCCTGTCCGCCTCGACCGCGAAGGAGGGCTGAAGCGATGAGCACCCAGGCGAGCAGCCACACCGTCGCTGAGCCGGTCATGGCCTACGACGACGCGGTCGCGGCATACGACCCGGTCCTGGGCCTCGAGGTCCATGTCGAGCTCAGCACCGCGACGAAGATGTTCTGCGGCTGCGCGACCGAGTTCGGCGCCGAGCCCAACACCCAGGTCTGCCCGGTCTGCCTCGGGCTGCCGGGGGCGCTGCCGGTCGTCAACGAGAAGGGCGTCGAGTCGGCCATCCGGATCGGCCTGGCGCTCGGCTGCGAGGTCGCGCCGTGGTGCCGGTTCGCCCGGAAGAACTACTTCTACCCGGACATGCCGAAGAACTTC
>CAYPYK010000155.1:0-7980 GCA_964414665.1 uncultured Intrasporangiaceae bacterium
CGAAGCTCGTCTGGCGGCGGCCCTGGTTGTCGAACGGGCTGATCCGCACCAGCCGATGGGTGCCGCCCTCGACCGACAGGTTGCCGTAGGCGTAGGGCACGTCGACCTCGAACGTGGCCGACTTCAGCCCGGCCTCCTCGGCGTAGCTGGTGTCCAGGACCTTGGTGGGGTAGCCGTGACGCTCGGCCCAGCGCAGGTACATCCGCATCAGCATCTCGGCGAAGTCCGCGGCGTCGACCCCACCCGCGCCGGAGCGGATCGTCACGACGGCTGCGCGCGAGTCGTACTCGCCACTGAGCAGGGTCCGGACCTCGAGCTCGCCCATGGCCTTCTTGACGGTCGCGAGCTCGCGCTCGGCCTCCTCCATGGTCGCGGCATCGCTCTCCTCGACGCCGAGCTCGACGAGCGCCTCGAGGTCGCCGATCCGGGCCTCCATCCCGGTCACCCGGTCGTACTCCGACGTGGCCCTCGACAGCTCCGAGGTGATCTGCTGAGCCTTCTCCTGGTCGTCCCACAGGTCCGGGACACCGGCCTGCCCTGCGAGGTCGGTGATCCGGGCCTTGAGGTCGTCGAGACCGGTCACCTCACGCACCGACGCCATCGTCGAGCGGAGGTTCTTGATCTCGGTCGCGAAGTCTGCAGCCACGGTTCGCAGCCTACGTCAGTGCGATGGCGCCGGATGCCGTGTGCCCGGGCCGGCGGCTGGGGCCCTCAGGTGGTGCGCAGGTCGCGGACGACGAAGCCGGTGCGGGGCTTCGGGGTGAAGAACGTCGACTTCGGCGGCATGAGCAGCCCCTCGCGGGCGGTGCGCTCGATCTCGTGGATGGGGACCGGCCTGATGAGCACCCCGGCCTCGGCCCGGGCGGTGGTCACCGCGTCGAGCACCTCGGCCAGCCCGTGCTGGTAGGCGACCTCCGCCGCGGTGCCGCCCAGGGCCGCCTCGAGCCAGGCGCCGTCCAGCGCCCGCACCCCGGTGAAGGCACCGGGCTTGGGGACGAGCCACTCGCCGCGGCCGTCGCGGCCGACGAGGACGAGCCGCCCGAGGTCCTCCATCTCGCGCAGGACGGCCGGTTCGAGGGCGGACGCGGGCGCCAGGTCGAAGCGGGCCGACAGGGCGTCGCGCAGCGCGGCATACGGCATCGCGGTGTAGAGCCGATGGATGGCCGCCACGCTGACCTGATCGGCGACGAGCTCCCCCACGAGGGCGAGGGTGAGCTCGGCCGGGGAGTCGTGACGCCCGGTGGACGCGCGGACCTCGTCGCGGTAGCGGCGGGCCACGCCATAACGGTGGTGGCCGTCGGCGATCAGCACGTCGGCGCCGCGGACGTATGCCGCGACCGCCGCCACCCGGTGCGGGTCGGCGAGGCGCTCGACCACGTGCGTGACCCCGTCCACCGTGACCTCGCCCATCGGCTCGGCCGGCTCGCGGAGCAGCCCGGTCAGGCCCGCCGCCAGGGACAGGCCCCAGACCGGCGAGAGGTTGGTCCCGGTCGCCCGGGTCAGGTCCAGCCGGTCGGTCGACGCCTTCGCAGTGGTGCGCTCGTGCGGCAGCACCCCCCCGGCCCCGTCGTCGACGACCTCGAGGGCCCCGACGACGCCGACCAGGTCGCGGTCGGTCCCGGTCTCGTCGGTGAAGCGGGTGCGATACAGGGTGAAGGTGGGCGTGGGGTCGGGCACCAGCACGCCGTCGGCGACCCACCGGCGCAGCAGGGCCCCGGCCCGGTGGTAGCGGTCCTCGCCGTCGAGCGGCACGTCGACGTGGACGACGTTGCGCTCCTCGAGCGCCGCGTACGCCTCGGCGTCGCCGCGGGACAGGACGTCGTAGGGCGGCGCGAGCACGGCGTCGAGGTCGATGCCGGGGGCGTAGCGCAGGGCGGGGAACGGCTCGAAGCGCGGCACGGCCCTAGCCTGGCACGACCCTCGGGACATCCGCCGGTGCGTCCGCAGGCGGCGCACGACGGGCCGGGCACCCGCCCTGCACGAACCCCCGACCGGGTCGGGGCGCTCCCTCTCGCGCCGCTCCTGGCGCGTGGCCGCCCGGCGGGTCACGTCGGCAACGCCGACGGTCGGGCCTCACCCCATCCGCACGACGCGGTCTGCTCGGCGCGCGACCTCCGGATCGTGTGTCACGAGCACGCTTGTCGTGCCCCGCAGCTCGTTGAGCATGAGATCAAGGATCTCGTCCCGGCGGTCCGCGTCGAGGGAGCCGGTCGGTTCGTCGGCGAGGAGCACCTGGGGTTCGCAGACCACGGCCCTGGCGATGGCGGCACGCTGTTGCTCCCCACCGGACAGCTCGCCTGGGCGATGCTCGAGCCGATGGCCCATGCCCACCTCCTCGAGCGCCTCGGTGGCGCGCCTGACCGCTTGGGTGCGCGACTCTCCTCGCAGCGACAGGGGAAGAGCGACATTGTCCCGTGCCGTGAGCATCGGCAGCAGCTGGAAGTCCTGGTAGATCTGGGCGATATGGGTGAGCCGGAAGCCGGCACGCTTCGCCGGTGACAGGTCGGCGAGATCGACGCCGAGGACGGAGACCGAGCCCGAGCTCGCGAGTCGTTCGCCGGAGACGAGCGACAGGACCGTGGACTTCCCTCGTCCCGACTCGCCAAGAAGGGCAACGACCTCACCCGCGGCCACGGACAAGGAAAAGGACTCGAGCACCGTAATGGTCCTCCGCCCTTTCTTGAAGGCGAATGACACCCGGCTCAGGTCGATTGCGTCAGCCATGGACACTCCTCAGGATGAAACACCGGTCGCCGGGGTCACATGCGGCGCACATAGCGCCTCACAAAAAGGGCGGAAATGGCCATCGACACCCCCACGAGGACGGCAGCGACGAGCCAGATCTGCCGAGAGGTGACATACAGGCTTGTCCAGCCGAGTATGAATGACCGGGCGATGACCGCGGACGCGCAGCTGGCGGCAGCGGCCATGACCGTCACGGCGGTCGAGACGAAGAGCGGGGGCACGGCGGGGTGCACGCCCAGGCGCCACAGCACCTGCCACGGCTCGGCCAGGCCGGAGCGGAAGGCGTTCCAGACGCGAACGACTCCGAAGGACCACAGCGCGAGGCCCAGCAGGGCGACGGCCCAGACGAACGCCGACCACCCCGCGTTGCTCGCGAGGACACCACGCACGGCGGAGGCCTTCGAGCTGCTGCCGACCGGGGCACCCGAGAACCAGTACGCGGTGACGGTCCGCGCCTGCGTCGACAGGACCCCGGGCTGCACGGACTCGATGAAGTCCGCACTGCTCACGACGTAGCCGCGCGCCCCGAGGCTGGTGCCGGGATGCCACGGGTTGACGACGCCGCACACGTGGGCGTGGACGGGACGGGCCTCCGAGTCGCCGGGCCACCACAGGGTCACCTCGTCGCCGACTCCGACGGAGAGGTTGGCCGCCGTCGCCTCGTCGATGGCCACGCCGTCGGTGCACAGGGACCCCGCCGTCAGCGCGCCCTGGAAGAGGGTCGTCGCCGCCCCCAGCCTGTCGGCCCCGAAGGTGAGGACGGTCGTGTCGACCGTTCGCTCGAGGGCGACGATGTCCTGCACCCCGGCCGGCGGGGCAACGCCTCCGTCGGCATAGCTCGTCAGGGACAGGTCCCCCTGGTCCGCGGCCGCACCGACCATCCGCGTCGAGTAGGACAGCGACGACTCGTGGACGAGGTTGTCGAAGACCACCCGGCCGGTGAAGAGGACGACGAAGGCGGCAAGGCTCCCCAGCCCCATGAGCACCGCGAGGTCGCGCACGAGCTCCATCGGCCGCAGGTGGACGCCCATGCTGCGCCAGGAGACAGTCGCCTGAGCCATGTCACGAACCCACCGCTTGGTAGGTGAGCCGGGCCATGAGGACGGACCAGGCAGCCGACGCCGCGGTGGCGACGGCCCAGGCTCCGAGGAGGGACGGCCCCAGGTCGGGCGGGAAGCAGCTGGCCACCCAGCCGAGGGAGTATGCCGCCCGGGCCACCACGACGGCGACCGTGATGGCCGCGGCGGACACGGCGGCGGCCACGCAGAAGGCGCCCACGACGCTGGCCATGAGGGAACCCCCGAGGCGATGGATCACCACGATGGCCGGCGTGGCACGGCGCCGGAAGACGTCGAACTCCCGCAGCCCCAGGAGCAGCACCCCGATGGCGCTCAACGCGCCGATGGTCCGCACCAGCCCGAGGGAGGTCGCCGAGGACTCGGCGGCGGTCTGGGCCAGCTGGTCGGTGGACACCACCGTGGGAGGGTAGCCCTTGGCCTGCTCGAGCTGCGGTCGAACCGGGCTGGTGTCCAGACGCGCCTGGACCTGCGCCGGCGTCGTGTCCGTCAGCACGATGCTGTAGCCGGCCCCGGCATCAGCGGGGAGGTGGCCGAACAGCACATCCGCGGGCGCCATCGCCGCGAAGGCCGAGCCGGTGGCGCGCACGGCATAGATGTCGCGCACGGTCAGCGGGACCGGCTCGATCCCGGGGCCGACGGTGACGCTGACGTGCGACCCGACCCACACCTTGAGGGCCCGGGCCGCGTCCGCGCCGATGTCGATCCATGCCGGCCCGTTCACCTGGCGGTGAGCCACCAGGGCGGACGCCGGGAACCTCGACACGGCATCCGGGCACGAGGGCGACATCGCGTCCAGCTCGGTCGGCCCCGCCGAAAGGGAGCCGGCGACCAGGTCGGTCTGCCACAGTGACACCAGGCACGACCTGCCGCCCACGGCCTCGTGGACCGCAGGCTCCGTGGTCACCGGAAAGACGCCCTGCACCTCGTATCGGTAGGTCGGGTGGTCGTACCGGGCCAGGTCGAGACTGCGCTGCACGGGGTACAGCAGGCCGAGCGCGACGGCGAGGCCAGAGCCGATGAAGATCACCAGCCCTAGCCTCGCCAGGAGCCCCCTCAGGGGCCTCAAAGCAGCCGACACGGTGGCTCCTTCGACGCAGATGCGATGCGGACGGACCTTAGCTCACGCTGACGTAGTCGATCGCATTCTCGTCGGTCGAGTGACCGGTGCCGGTACCACCGTGGAAGTACCCACTCGACCGCGTGTCGGTCTTCCCGTTGCCGTTGACCGTGACGGTCGAGTCGCCCCAGAAGCTCTTGCTTCCATGGACGGTCCACGCGTACTTGCCCATGTACGAATCCCAGGCGTAGGCATAGGACGTGCTCGCCAGGGGGGCGTTCGCGCTGATGAGCGTCGGCCTGGCGAACGGAGCGTACGGGAACGAGTTGGTGTAGTAACCCGTCACCGGGAGTGGGATGCCGAGGAAGTGAGCGTCGTAGACGATCTTGAGATTCCCGTTGACGGAGTTCCCGAGCTTGGGGTAATGGGTGCTGACGGACGTATACACCGCAACTCCCCAGTTGGTGTCACCACCGATGCTGACCCCCGCGTTTGCGGCGGTGGGCGCCACGAAGGTGAGAACCGCAGCAGCCGCCACCACACGGAGCGTTGTCTTTGAATAGCGCACAGCAAATCCCTCCATTTCACGAAGATGACAAATCCCGAGCGCACCAGAAGAAGGGCGCGAGGCAACAGAAAGAGATGAACCAGGCACAAGACTGGAAAGAAACTCAAGACCGCCGATCCGGGAAGAACTCGATCGGCGAGCGAAATGTATCTTTGCCCCCTGGGGTTGTCAAACGCTACGGACAACGAGTAGACGCCGGTTCTCGTCCCGGTCCTCGGTTGTGTCGCCGCCCCCCGGATCTCGTCGCCCGGAGCCGACGGCTCGGGCACCTCCCGGGCGTCCCCCCGGTCGTCATGGCGTTGGGATGCGCCCCGTTGACGTGCGAGAACGCCGAATGCCGCGGGGTCGCGGACAACGGCCCTCAGCCCCTGCGGGCACGTCGGCACGGGCAGGCCGCGGTCCGACTGGAACTGTCCGTGGCGGCAACCCGCCAGCCGGGCCGTTGCTGTGTCATGGGCTCGCCCGGCCGGCCCGGGGATCGGCCCAGGACTCGACGACCGTCGTCACGGGCCGGCTCGTCGCAGCGGCCTCGTCGACGGCCAGGCTGAGCAGGTGGTCCTGGCACGCCTCGGCCAGCGGGTAGGGCTCGGGCCCCTCGTCTCGGGCCCAGGCCCCGACCGCGGCGAGGAGAGCGGCGACGGCGAGGTCGTCCTCGGAGAAGCGCGACCCGACGAAGTCGTTGCGCCACAGCACGTTCCCGTCGACGCTGACGTGCTGGACCTCCAGTCCCTCGAGGTTGAGGTCGAGCCCGGTGAGGCGGCGCTGGATGCGCGACTCGACCGGAGTGCCGGGGGCGGCGAGCCGCACCACGGTGTCGTCGACGATCTCGCCCAGCGAGCCGCGCACGACGATCCGCCGGGCCCGGATCGGGTTGAACCACTGGTTGTCGGTGAAGTCGTAGAGCCCCATCCGGCCGGGCCCGAAATCGAGCGTCGCGATGGTGGTCTCGAGCGAGCGCGGGGTCGTCGACGCGGTCCAGCCCGAACGGTCGAGCGGGTCGACCAGTGGCGCGGCATACGACTGGGCCCGCACGGTCACCGCACCGGACCCCACCCCGAGCAGCCCCCGGATCATCGACGTCGCGTGGTAGCCGTGGGTCGAGGAGACCTGCACCGAGGTGACCTCGCCGATGGAGCCCGCCCGGGTGAGGGCCAGCCGGGCGGCGTGGGCCGGCATGAGGAGGTACTGCTCGGCGACCTGGACCAGACCGCTGGCACCCACGGCTGCCCACAGAGCCCGCAGGCCGTCGGCGTCGGGCGCGGGTGGTGTCTCGGCGAGCACCCGGACGCCCGCGCGCACGAGATCCGTCGTCACCGTCGGCGTCCTCTCCCAGGGGACCGAGACGATGACGACCTCGGGCCGCGCCCTCGCCACGAGTTCCTCGACGCTGCGGTACGTCGGCACGCCCCAGACCGCCTCCACCTCGGCGCCGCGCTCGGCGGAGCGGGTCACCACCCCACCGACGCAGAGGCGCCCGGGGGCGGAGCGGGCCAACCGGAGGAAGAACTCCCCGCGCCAGCCGCTGCCGACCAGCCCGAACCGCACCGGTTGAGCGCTCACGCCGTCCTGCCTATCACAGTCGACCTGCCTGACGTCCCGCGCGGTCGCGGCGTGGCAGGCTCGACGGCGTCGGGCAGGTCGCGAAAGGAGGAGCCCCATGCGGGTCATCGGCGTCATCGGCGGCATGAGCTGGGAGTCGACCGCGGAGTACTACCGGCTGCTCAACACGATGGCGGGGCAGTGGCTCGGCGGGCTGCACTCGGCCGACCTGCTGGTGCGCTCGGTCGACTTCGCCGAGATCGAGCGGCTCCAGGCGGCCGGCGAGTGGGAGCAGGCGGGCGAGGTGCTGGCCGAGGCCGCGGGGGCGTTGGAGGCCGCCGGGGCCGAGCTGCTCGTCCTGGCCACGAACACGATGCACAAGGTCGCCGGCGCCATCGAGGCGCGCTGTGACATCCCACTCGTGCATCTCGGGGACGCGACGTCGGCCGCGGTGCTCGCGGCGGGGGTGCGGCACGTCGGGCTGCTCGGGACGGCGTTCACGATGGAGCAGGACTTCTACGCGGACCGGCTTCGCTCGCACGGGCTCATCGTCACGGTGCCGGAGGCGTCGGACCGGGCGCAGGTGCACCGGGTCATCTACGACGAGCTGTGCAGGGGGCGCGTCGAGGACTCCTCGCGACAGGCCTACCTCGACGTCATCGCCAGGCTCGTCGCCGCCGGCTGCGAGGGGGTCGTCCTGGGCTGCACCGAGATCGAGCTCCTGCTGCCCATGGAGTCGGCCCATGGCGTGCCGCTGTTCCCGACCTCCCGGATCCACGTCGAGGCCGCCCTGACCGCCGCCCTCCCGCGGGGCTGACCCGCCCGATGGTGACGTCTCAGCGGCGCCGCATGGGTCTCACGCCGGCGTCGGTCCAGTACCAGCCGGACACCCGGATCACGTCGTGCCGGACGAGTCCGTGCTCGGCGACCAGATGGCGTCCTTGACCTTCGAGGCGTCCTTGACCTTCGAGGCAGGCGTCTTGGCGGCCGGG
>CAYPYK010000156.1:0-7926 GCA_964414665.1 uncultured Intrasporangiaceae bacterium
CGTGCAGGCCGGACAGGGCGTCGGCGGCAGCCACGATCGCCGCGCGCCGCTCCTCGAGCGGCTGCCTCACCTCGCGGCTCCCTGTCATGACCACCACGCTACGGGGAGGCTCTGACAGCCGCTGGCGTCCAGTTCCGTTGTGTCACAACCCTGGCGAAGCGAACCGGGTGAGGCGGAGGAGGCCGGTGTGGTGACCGCGGCGGTCCCTGGGGCGTGCCGCGTCCTCATGGCTCTCGACTCGCTGGTTCTTCGCCGACTCGCCGGACAGTCAGCGAGCCGAGGAAGAACCAGCGAGTCGAGCGAAGGACCCACGGCGCCGCCCCGCCCGCGCGGAAGGGGCGGTCGGCGTCAGCCGCGGACTCGGGCGTCCCAGCGCCACGGCATACCGCGGGTCTGCTCGGTCCGCCCCGTCGCGGCGAGCAGGTCGTGCCAGGGGTCCTCGGTGCGCTCCACGCCGGGGAAGATCCGGTCGAGCACGTGGGCCACGACGACGGCGTCCGGCCGGTAGTCCTGGCCCTGCGCGCCGAGGACCTCCCACGCATGCAGCACGGTCTCGGTCAGCCCCATCGCCGCGAACCCGGTCACGTCGGTCGGGCTCCATGGGTGCCAGCCGATGCGGTCGGGCGGGCAGGTGGCCAGCACCGCCGCGAAGACCCCGGCGGTGGCGTCGAGCCCGGTGAGGATGCCGGCCGTACCCCGCTCGGGCTCGGGCCAGAGCCAGAACCCGGGACCGTCCGGTCGGGTCCGCGGCGTCTCCTCGAACGGCACGTAGTCGCCGTCGGTGCCGTGGCTACCGGAGATCTGCGTGGCGTAGGCGAGGAGGTCGTCGAGCACGTGGGCGACGGTCTCGCGGCAGGTCCAGTCGAGCCCCACGGCGGGCATGTCCCACGCGTCGTCGGTGACCTGGGCGAGCTGGGGGCGCAGGTCATCGGCGACGGCCCGGACGTCGGTGGCCCAGTCGGCCCCGGTGCGGGCGGGGGCGGATGAGGTGGCGGGGCGAGCGGTGGGGTCGGTCATCGTCCGACCGTAGCCGCACGGCCCGACAGGGTGCTCCCGGTTTCCGCTCCACCAGGTGGCAGGATGCACGCGTGACGGTGCTCTGGTGGGTGCTCGTGGCGCTGCTGGCGGTCCTCGACTGGTATGCCGTGGCCGCGGCTCGGACTGGCGTCGAACGGGTGGCCAAGCCGGCCACCATGCTGGCGCTCGGCGGTGCGGCCGTCTCGATGGGCGCGATCGACGCACGAGGAGGGTGGTGGCTGCTCGTCGCCCTCGCCCTCGGGCTGGCCGGCGATGTGCTGCTGCTGGCCGACTCCCGTCCGCGGTTCGTCGGCGGGCTCGCCGCGTTCCTCGTCGGCCACCTCGGGTACGTGGCCTGCTTCGTCACCCTCGGCCTGTCCCACCCCGAGTGGGGGGCCGCGGGCGCGGTGTCCGTCGTCGTCGCCCTCGTCCTCGGCCGCGCCATCCTGCCGGGTGCCTTCCGGGAGGGCGGCCCGGCGCTCGCGGGACCCGTCGCGGCCTACATGGGGGTCATCGGCGCCATGGTGGTCGCGGCATGGAGCACCGGTCGGCCCCTGCTTGCCCTCGGGTCGGCGGTCTTCCTGGCCAGCGACACCCTGCTGGCCTCCGACCTGTTCGGCACGTCGCGCCGCTGGGCGAAGCCGGTGGTCATGGTGACCTACCACGTGGGCCAGGCGCTGATCGTCGTGGGAGTCCTGCACACCTAGGCTGGGCGGTGCACGCGTCTCACGTCCGGAGGTCCTCGGTGAACCCAGAGCAGGCGTTGTCCGGCGTCAGCCTGCGGCTGCTGTCCGGCGTCACCTACGCGGGGACGCCGGTCACCGGCGAGCGGGCGCGGGCCCTGCTCGCGGCCCTCGCCCTCGCGTCCGGCTCCGCGGTCTCGTCACGCCACCTCGTGTCGCAGATCTGGGGTGAGGAGGAGCCGGCCAGCCCACACAAGGCCCTCCAGGTGCTCGTCTCACGGGTGCGCTCGCAGACCGCCGCCGAGGTCGTCGAGCGGGCCGGTGACGGCTACCGACTGGGCCTGGCGCCATCGGCGGTCGACGCGCTCGTCGTCGCAGACCTGGCGATCCGCTCGGTCCGCGCCGAGGCCGCAGGTCAGGTGGTGGCGGCCCGAGACGCCGCCCGCGAGGCGCTGACCGCCGGCGGGGCGAGCCAGGCCGAGGCTGGCACCGCCGACGGGCCGATCGGGGACCTGCGGGCCAGGGCCGTCCAAGACCTCGCCGCCGCCAGAGTCGTCCTTGGTCGGTGTGCGTCGGCCACCGGGGACCACGCCCTGGCCCTGCCCCTGCTCGAGGCGGCGGCCGATGCCGACGAGGCGACCCTCGCCGCCCTGCTGCGCAGCGAGGCCGCCGTCCGCGGCGCGCCGTCGGCCCTGCGCCGCTACGAGGCCCACCGCGAGGCGGTGCGCGACCAGCTCGGCGTCGGTCCCGGCCCGCTGCTGCAGGCCGTGCACTCCGACCTGCTCGCCGCCGACAACCCGGTGCGCTCCGGGCTGCATTTCGAGACGACGTCCCTCGTCGGCCGCGACGCCGACATCCGGGCTCTGCGCTCCCTCGTCCGCGAGGCCCGGGTCACCTCGATCGTGGGGCCCGGCGGGATCGGCAAGACCCGGCTGGCCCACCTCATGGGCCGCGAGGCGGAGCAGCCCGTGGTCCACTTCGTCGAGCTGGTGGGCGTGCTCGCCCCCGAGGACGTCGTCGGCGAGGTCGGCTCGGCGCTCGGCGTCCGCGACTCCCTCAGCACCCAGCACGTGTTGAGCCCCGAGCAGCGCAGCGACATCCGGGCCCGGACGGCCCAGGCGCTCGACCGGGCGCCCACCCTGCTCGTCCTCGACAACTGCGAGCACGTGGTCGGTGCCGCGGCCGACCTCGTCGCGTTCCTCGTCAGTACCGTCGCCCAGCTGCGCGTGGTCACGACAACCCGGGCACCGCTCGCCATCGCCGCCGAGCGGGTGTTCCCGCTGGGCCAGCTCGCCACGGACGACGCGGTCGAGCTCTTCGAGCAGCGGGCCCGCTCGGCTCGTCCGGACGTCGGCCTGCCCACCGAACAGGTCAGACGCGTCGTCGACCGGCTGGACGGACTGCCGCTGGCGATCGAGCTCGCCGCGGCGAAGGTCAGGGTGATGTCCGTCGAGGACATCGGCCGCCGGCTCGACGACCGCTTCGCCCTGCTGCGCGGCGGTGACCGCAGTGCGCCCGACCGGCACCGGACGCTGCTGGCCGTCATCGACTGGTCGTGGAACCTGCTGGCCGAGCCCGAGCGCCGGGCCCTGCGATGGCTGTCGCTCTTCCACGACGGGTTCACCCTGGCGGCGGCGGACGCGCTGCTGGGCCAGGATGCCCTCGACGTCGTCCAGTCTCTCGTCGCCCAGTCGCTACTCGCCGTCGTCGAGGCCCGGGGGTCGGTGCGCTTCCGGATGCTCGAGACGGTCCGGGAGTTCGGACGGCTCCGGCTCGCCGACGCCGGCGATGCGGACGCCGCGCGGGCCGCGCAGGTGGCCTGGGGGACGGCATACGCCGACGGCGCGGCGACCGACCTCTACTCGCCCCGGCAGGTCGAGGTGCTCGCCGGGCTGCGCGCCGAGGAGAACAACCTCGCCGACCTGCTTCGCGAGGCGATGACCCGCCGGGACCAGGTCACCACCGCCGCCCTGGTCGCCGCGCTCGCCGGCCTGTGGACGATCTCGGGCGACTTCCCCCGGCTCATGGCGCTGAGCGGCTCCGTCGAGGCGGTGCTCTCCGGCTGGGACCCGCCGCCCGGGCGCGTGGAGTCGGCCGTGGCCGCCATCTGCGTCATGGCCCTGAACTCCGCCGCCATCTCGGAGCGGATCCCTCCGGGCTATGCACAGGCGCTCGCCGACCACGGCGACCGAGTGGCGCACCCGGTCACCAGGGCGATGGTGCGGCTCCTCGACGTCCTGGGGGAGGCCGACCCGCGCGTCAGGGGCGAGCGGGCCCGCGCCCTGCAGGACGACTCCGACCGGGGGGTCGCCTCGCTGGCCCTGCTCTGGTCGGTCTACGGCCTCGAGAACGACGGCGACCCGGTCGGCGCGATCGCGCTCGCCGAGCGCGCACTCGAGATGTGGCGCGACGACGACGGCCCATGGGGCCGGGCGTCCCTCGAGACCCAGCTCGCCATGCTCAGCTCGCAGGTCGGGCGCTCGGCGGACGCGGAGCGGCACGGACGAGCCGCCCTCCCGCTGCTCGACCGGCTCGAGGCGTTCGACGACGCGGCCGGGGTCCGTTCCGTGCTCGCCTACGCCGCGATGGCCGACGGGCGGCTCGACGACGCGCGACGGCTCGTCGACGAGGTGGCCGAGAGCCAGCGGGGCCGCCCCGCACTGGTGCCGTGGGCCGTGATCGCCGACGCCGAGCTGGCCCTCGCCCTGGGCGACCGATCCGGTGGTCTCGCGGCGTACCGGTCCGCGATGGAGCGGCTGCGTGGGCTGCGGTTCCCGGGTCTGGACTCGCCGAGCGGGCTGGAGCCGTGGACGCTGTTCGGGGAGAGCGCCGCGGCGATGGCGTATGCCGTGTACGGGTCCGGCACGGAGGGAGTCGATGTGTTCGCCGGGCTCCGGGACAAGATGCCCGCTGCACTGGACCCGGCCCGCCAGCGGCTGGACTACCCCATCGCGGGACTGGTGCTGTTCGCGCTGGGCGGCTGGGGCCTGCTGCGCGACGCCCTTCCCGTTGCGGACGCGGTGCATCTCGTCGCCCTCGCCGACGGGTTCGGCTACAACCGTGCCGCTCCCTGCCTGGCCTGGGGTCGGGTCGCCGCGCTGGCGGAGCGCCGGGCGCCCGGGCAGCTGGAGCAGGCTCTGGCCGAGAACGGCGACCGCCACGGCCCGGGCCGCCTCGAGGAGGCCCCGGCCGTGGCGGCGCGGCTCGGGTAGGTCGGTCGGCGGCTCAGGGCAGGCACGCGCAGCCCGTCCCCGACGTGGCGTTGACCGGCGCAGTCAGCGACCGGCCATCCTGCGTGAGTAGGACCAGAGCGCCAGCGGGGCGAACACCACGACGACTGTGGCGCAGGCGAGCAGCGCCCAGCCCACCTGCCCCGTCACCGTCCCGGTGTTGACGAGGTCGCGCACCGCCGAGACCACGTGGGAGACCGGGTTGACCTTGACGAACGTCTGAAGGCCACCTGGAAGGGTCTCGACCGGAACGAAGGCGTTGGACAGGAACGTCAGCGGGAACAGGATCATCATCGAGATCCCCTGGACGCTCTGGGCGGTCCGGGCCACGGTGCCCAGCCAGGTGAAGATCCACGCCATCGACCACCCGGCCACGACGGTGAGGAGCCAGCCGAGGAGCACCCCGGTCGCCCCGCCGCCCGGACGGTAGCCCATGGCGAACCCGGATGCCAGCGTGAGCGTTGCGGCCACGCCATACCGGATGAGGTCGGCGACCATCGGTCCGGCCAGCGGGGCGATCCGGGCGATCGGCAGCGAGGTGAACCGGTCGAAGACGCCCTTGTCCATGTCCTCGCGCAGCTGGACGCCCGTCGCCATGCACGCCGTCAGTGACGTCTGGGCCAGGATGCCGGGGATGAGCAGCGGCAAGTAGCTCGCCACACCGCCAGAGATCGCCCCGCCGAAGATGTAGGCGAACATCGCCGTGAACATCAGCGGCTGGGCGGTGACGTCGGCGAACTGCTCGGGGTTGCGGCGCATCTTCTTCAGCGCCCGCCACGCCATCGACATCGTCTGGCTGAGGACGTCCTGCGCCGGGACGTGGGCGAGGACCTCCCGGCCGGCGACGATGCGGTCGGCCGGCAGGGCGGTCGTGTTCAGTGCGGTCATGGGGTCACCTCCGTGAGGGAGTGGTCTGGGGTATGGGGCTGCCGCCCGGCTCGGGGTCGGGTCGGGACCGGCCGGGCGCGCCGCCGGGGTGGTCCTCGGTCGCCTCGGCCTCGACGTGGTGGCCGGTGAGAGCGAGGAAGACCTCGTCGAGGGTGGGCTTCTCCACCGACGCGGCGGCGATCGAGAGCCCCTGCTCGCGCAGGGCGATGAGGATGTCACCGGCGTGGTTGGCGTCGACGAGGGGCACGCTCAGGCCGCCCACCTCGGGGGCCAGGCTCGGGCCGGTGCCGAGGGTTCGGCGGACGACCTCGGCGGCCGCGGCACTCTGGCGCGGCTCGGCGAGCCGCAGCTGGAGGGTCGAGGTCCCGACCTGTGCCTTGAGCTCGTCGGGCGTGCCCTCGGCGACCTTGCGGCCCCGGTCGATCACGCAGATCCGTCCGGCGAGCTGGTCCGCCTCGTCGAGGTACTGGGTCGTCAGCAGGACCGTGCAGCCGTCGGCGACCAGGTCGCGGATGGTGTCCCACATCTGGCCTCGGGTGCGGGGGTCGAGGCCCGTCGTCGGCTCGTCGAGGAAGAGGAGCGGCGGGCGGGTGATGAGGCTGGCCGCGAGGTCGAGCCGGCGGCGCATACCCCCGGAGAACTGCGCGATGGACCGGTCCGCCGCGTCCGTGAGGCCGAACCGCTCGAGCAGGGCCTCGGCGCTCGCCGTGGCGCGCCGGGGCCCGAAGCCCTGGAGGCGCGCGAACAGGCGCAGGTTCTCCATACCGGTGAGGTTCTCGTCGACCGAGGCGTACTGCCCGGTGACGCCGATGAGCTGCCGGACGACGTGGGGGTGGCGCCGGACGTCGACGCCGAAGACGCTCGCAGCGCCCTCGTCGATCGGCAGAAGGGTCGCGAGCATCCGCAGCATCGTCGTCTTGCCCGCCCCGTTGGGCCCGAGGACCCCGTAGACCTCGCCCGGGGTGACGTCGAGGTCGATGCCGTCGACCGCCCGGTTGTCGCCGAACGCCTTGCCGAGCCCCGTCGCCTGGACGGCGGGCAGGACGCTGGGGGAGTGCTGTGCTGTGCTCATGCCCCCAGGCTGGCGTGGGTCGGTTTCAGGGCGCCCACGCCGCGGTTTCACGCGCCTGCGCGACGCCAGGTGCCTGCCCGGCGCCAGCACAGCGCCAGGTGCCTACACGGCGTCCGGAGCCGGTGACCTCGATCTTGGCAAGCATCGGGAAGGTCACTCCGTAGTCGAGGCTTCAGAACCGGGCGATCTCCTCCGAGAGCGCGAGGTCCTCGCCGGTGATCGTCGTGGCGGTGAAGTCGCGGAGCGTCGGCATCGCGCCATCCTCGCACGGCGCCCCCGCCGGCCCTGGCCATGCGGCCGTGGCAGGTGCGGCTGCGGTACCCTGTCAGCCATGACGAGGACGCTGCTCCTTCGCTAGCCGCGCCGGCATTCGGCCGCGCGGCGACCCCTCCTGTGCGAGGGGTTTTTTCATGGGCACAGCACCCGGGACGACGAGGACGTGATGACGAGCGACACCCCGCACCGCTACACCGCCGAGCTGGCCGGCCGGATCGAGCTGGCCTGGCAGGACCGGTGGGAGTCCGAGGGCACCTTCCACGCGCCGAACCCCTCCGGACCGTGGGCCGAGCCCGCCGCGGTGGCGCAGTTCGACGGGCACTGCCTCGTCCTCGACATGTTCCCCTACCCGAGCGGTGCCGGCCTGCACGTCGGGCACCCGCTCGGCTATATCGCCACCGACGTCTACTCCCGGTTCAACCGGATGCTCGGCAAGAACGTCCTGCACTGCCTCGGCTACGACGCGTTCGGCCTGCCGGCCGAGCAGTACGCCGTCGACACGGGACAGCACCCCCGCAAGACGACCGAGGAGAACATCGCCATCATGGCGCGGCAGCTGCGCCGCCTCGGGCTGTCCTACGACGACCGCCGCTCGGTGAGGACGATCGACCCCGAGTACTACAAGTGGACGCAGTGGATCTTCGTCCAGCTGTTCAAGGCCGGGCTCGCGTACCGGAAAGCGGCGCCGGTCAACTGGTGTCCCGAGTGCAAGACCGTGCTCGCCAACGAGCAGGTCATCAACGGCTATTGCGAGCGGCAT
>CAYPYK010000157.1:0-7916 GCA_964414665.1 uncultured Intrasporangiaceae bacterium
ACGGCTCTCGCCCTGACGAGCCAGCACTTCGATCTCGCCCGGCTCCGTGAGGGGGACGCCGACCGGCCCCCCCTCGCGGCGTCGTCGGCCGCGCGGACGCTCGTCGCCGTGCGGGGCCTGCACCGGTTCCTCGCGCTGGAGGGGGAGTCCGCCGCCGACCCGGCCCAGGCGGTCAGCCCACCGCGCCCGCCGACCCGGCTGCCGAAGGCGATCGGGGTGGCCGAGGTCGTGCGCCTGCTGGAAGCGGCCTCCGTCGGCGACACCCCCGCGGCGCTGCGCGACCGGGCTCTGCTCGAGGTGCTCTACGGGACCGGGGCGCGCATCTCGGAGGCCGTCGGGCTCGACCTCGACGACGTCGACGCGCAGGAGGGGGTGGTGCGGCTGTTCGGGAAGGGCAGCAAGGAGCGGCTCGTCCCGCTGGGGTCGTATGCGGCCCGCGCACTGGACGCCTACCTCGTGCGGGGCCGTCCGGCGCTGGCGTCGGCCGGCCTGGGCACCCCGGCGATCTTCCTCAACCAGCGGGGGCAGCGACTGTCCCGGCAGAGTGCCTGGGCGATCCTGCGCGCCTGCGCCGAGCGCGCCGAGCTGCCCGGCCACCTGAGCCCCCACACACTGCGGCACTCCTTCGCGACCCACCTGCTCGAGGGCGGCGCCGACGTGCGAGTGGTCCAGGAGCTGCTCGGCCACGCGTCGGTGACGACGACCCAGATCTACACGATGGTGACCGTGCAGCAGCTGCGCGAGGTCTACGCGCAGAGCCACCCGCGCGCCCGCTGAACCGTCGCCCGGCCGCTGATAAGGTCGTCCCGATCAGCGAGATGCTGACCGCGCACGCACGGATGGGACCGGGAGAGACATGGATTCGCAGGCCACCTCGTCCTTCGAGGGGACCGGCCGCGTGGGGCGCCAGCCCGGAGCCGACGGCGCAGGCACGCTCGGGACCACCGGACGGCCCCTTCCCGAGTTCCCCGAGCCCGAGCCGCTCGCCTCGCACGGCCCGGCCCGGGTCATCGCGATGTGCAACCAGAAGGGCGGCGTGGGCAAGACCACGACGACGATCAACCTGGGCGCCGCCCTCGCGGAGTACGGGCGCCGGGTCCTGCTCGTCGACTTCGACCCCCAGGGGGCGCTGTCGGTGGGGCTCGGGCTGCCGACCCACGAGCTCGACGTGACGATCTACAACCTGCTCCTGGAGCGGGGGCACGACGTCCGCGACATCATCCAGCACACCCGGGTGCCCGGGCTCGACGTCCTGCCTGCCAACATCGACCTGTCCGCCGCCGAGGTCCAGCTCGTCAGCGAGGTGGCGCGAGAGCAGGCGCTGTCGCGGGTGCTCCGGCCCGTCCTCGACGACTACGACGTCGTCCTCATCGACTGCCAGCCCTCGCTCGGCCTGCTCACCGTCAACGCCTTGACGGCGGCGCACGGCGTGCTCATCCCGCTGGAGTGCGAGTTCTTCGCGATGCGCGGGGTGGCGCTGCTCGTCGACACCATCGAGAAGATCACCGACCGGCTCAACCCGCGCCTGCAGGTCGACGGCATCCTCGCGACGATGTTCGACGGCCGGACCCTGCACTCGCGCGAGGTCGTCGCCAGCGTCGTCGAGCACTTCGGCGACCAGGTGTTCCACACCGTCATCAGCCGGACCGTGAAGTTCCCCGACGCCAGCCTCGCAGCCGAGCCCATCACGACCTACGACCCGACGCACAAGGGCGCCGACGCGTACCGCCAGCTGGCCCGCGAGCTGATCGCGCGCGGCGAAGCGGCCTGAGGCCGATGACCGAGGCAGTGCCCGAGGCGCCGGGAGGCATCCTCACCCGACGGGCCCCCGCGACGGCCTTCGAGGTCCATCTCGACGTCTTCTCCGGGCCGTTCGAGCTGCTCCTCGGGCTCATCTCCAAGCACAGGCTCGACATCACCGAGATCTCGCTGGCGTCGGTCACCGACGAGTTCATCGCCCACATCAAGGCCGAGGGGGCGAGCGACTCCGGCTGGGACCTCTCCCAGGCCTCCGAGTTCCTCCTCGTCGCGGCCACCCTGCTCGACCTCAAGGCGGCCCGGCTGCTGCCCCAGCTGGGGCCCGAGGATGAGGACGACCTCGCCCTCATCGAGGCGCGCGACCTGCTGTTCGCCCGGCTGCTGCAGTACCGCGCGTTCAAGGACATCGCGGCGACCTTCGCCGAGCGGATGGCGACGGCCGGGCGGATGTCGGCGCGCTCGGCCGGCGTCGAGGCCCAGTTCGCCGCGCTGCTGCCCGAGCTGGTCATCGGCATCACACCGGACCAGCTCGCGATGATCGCGGCGCGGGCGCTGACCCCCAGGACACCGGAGTCGGTGGGTCTGGAGCACCTGCACGCCTCGGCCGTCAGTGTGCGCGAGCAGGCGGCGATCATCGGCTGTCGGCTGCGCCGGGACCGCGTGTCGTCCTTCCGCTCCCTGGTCGCCGACGCCGACAGCACCCTGGTCATCGTCGCCCGCTTCCTCGCCCTGCTCGAGCTGTTCCGGGACGGGGCCATCGGGTTCGAGCAGGTCGAGGCCCTGGGCGAGCTGACGGTGCGCTGGACCGGCTCCGAGGAGGGCGACATCGAGGTCGACGGCGAGTTCGACGAGGAGCCGGCCGACGACCCCGCGCCGCCGCCCGCCCTCGCACCCCTCACCAAGGATCGGCCCGCATGAGCGAAATCCCGACGACGCCGTCCCCAGGGCCGGGCGCCGAGGTCCCGCCCGACGTCGAGGCGGTGGACACGGCCGTGGGCAGCGACCTGGACGCCGGCCTCGAGCCGCCTGCCCGCACCGCCGAGGGGGATGACGTCGACGTGCGTGACCTGCCCGGTGGGGTCCGCGGCGCCGTGGAGGCTGTGCTCATGGTCGTCGACGAGCCGGTGAGCGCGGTCGCCCTGGCCACCGCCTTGGAGGTCCCGCAGCCGGAGGTCGAGCGCGTGCTCGCCGCCCTGGAGGAGGAGTATGCCGGCGACAGCCGCGGCTTCACCGTCCGCCAGGTGGGGGACGGCTGGCGCTTCTACAGCCGGCACGACTTCGCCCACGTCATCGAGAAGTTCCTCCTCGACGGCCAGCAGGCGCGCCTGACCCAGGCCTCGCTGGAGACCCTCGCCGTCATCGCCTACCGCCAGCCGGTGTCCCGCTCACGGGTCTCGGGCGTGCGCGGCGTCAACGTCGACGGCGTCATCCGCACCCTGCTCAGCCGCGGCCTCATCGCCGAGGTGGGCCACGACGAGGACACCACGGCCATCCTCTACGGCACGACCACGTACTTCCTCGAGCGGCTCGGGCTGCGCTCGCTGGAGGACCTGCCGGCGCTGGCTCCCTACCTGCCGGAGGTCGACGTCCTGGACGAGATCGAGGAACGGGGCCGCGGATGAGCGCTAAGAAGCGGGACCAGGACGTCCACGACCCCGACGGCATCCGGCTCCAGAAGCTGCTGGCCGGCGCCGGGGTGGGCTCGCGCCGGGCGTGCGAGCGGCTCATCACCGAGGGCCGGGTCGAGGTCGACGGGCAGGTCGTCACCGAGCTCGGCGTGCGGATCGACCCGAACCGGACCGTGCACGTCGACGGCGTGCGCGTCCAGCTCGACGAGTCCCGCGTCTACCTCGCCTTCAACAAGCCGCTCGGGGTGGTCACCTCGATGAGCGACGACCTGGGCCGAGCCGACATCGGCGACTTCCTCGGCGGTCGCAAGGAGCGGCTCTTCCACGTGGGCCGCCTCGACACCGACACCGAGGGCCTGCTGCTGCTCACCAACGACGGCGACCTCGCCCACCGGCTGCAGCACCCCCGGTACGGAGTCGCCAAGACTTACCTCGCCGAGGTGCCGGGGCCCATCCCGCGCGACCTCGGCCGCCGGCTGCGCGAGGGCATCGAGCTCGACGACGGAACCGTGGCGGTCGACTCGTTCAAGATCGTCGACTCCCGGCCCGGCAAGGCCCTGGTCGAGGTGGTCCTGCATGAGGGTCGCAAACATATCGTTCGGCGGCTCCTCGGCGAGGTCGGTCACCCCGTCCTGTCCCTCGTGCGCACCCAGGTCGGCCCGATCCGGCTCGGCGACACCAAGCCGGGAAAGTGGCGCACCCTCAGCCGTGCCGAGGTGGGCGCACTGTACGCCCAGGCCGGGCTGTGAGCACCGCCGAGCCCGGGGTGCGGCACGTCCACGTCGTTGGGACCGGCCTCATCGGGGCAAGCCTGGGTCTGGCGCTGACGAGGCGCGGCACCGTCGTCACCCTCGAGGACGTGTCGCCGACAGCCGCGGCGCTCGCCCGGGACCTGGGCGCGGGCAGCCTGCCCGAGGCCCGGCTGAGCCCTGACCTCGTGGTCGTCGCCACCCCTCCGGACGTGGCCGCCGGCGCGGTGCTCGCGGCCCTGCAGCGCTTCCCGTCCTGCGCCGTCACCGACGTCGCCTCGGTCAAGGGCGCCGTCCTGGCCGATCTGCGGGCCGGTGGGGCCGACCTGGCCCGTTACTGCGGCTCGCATCCCATGGCCGGCCGGGAGCGCTCCGGGGCGATCTCGGCGCGGGTGGACCTCTTCGAGGGCCGGGCCTGGGTCGTCACCCCGACCCCGGAGACCGCCGCGGAGGTCGCCGACCTCGTCACGGAGGTTGCCCGGGCGGTGGGTTCGGTGGCGACCGTCCTGCCGCCCGAGGAGCACGACGCGGCCGTCGCGGTGGTCTCGCACGTGCCGCAGGTGGCCGCGAGCCTTGTGGCGGCGCGGCTGACCCAGCTCCCCGACAGCGCCCTCGCCCTCGCGGGGCAGGGACTGCGCGACGTCACGCGGATCGCCGCCAGCGACCCCCAGCTGTGGACCCAGATCCTGGCCGGGAACGCGTCGGCCGTCAGGGGCGTCCTGCAGGACCTCGCTGCGGACCTCGACGACCTCATCGGCGCGCTGGCCGACTTCGCCGACGACGCAGGCGCCGACGCCCCGGGGGCCCGGGCGGCCCTGGCGGGAGCGATCGCCGCGGGCAACGCCGGCCACGCCCGGATCCCGGGCAAGCACGGGTCGGGGCCCACGGCGTACACCACC
Organism: uncultured Intrasporangiaceae bacterium; assembly: GCA_964414665.1. Lineage (GTDB taxonomy): Bacteria > Actinomycetota > Actinomycetes > Actinomycetales > Dermatophilaceae > CAVSJJ01. Next base: position 5,035 of record CAYPYK010000157.1, read on the forward strand.
GTCCGCGTCCTCATCCCCGACGAGCCGGGACAGCTCGGCCGGCTCTTCCAGGACATCGGGGCGGAGGGGGTCAACATCGAGGAGTTCCGCATCGACCACGGACTCGGGCAGGCGTTCGGCGTCGCCGAGGTCGACGTCCTACCGGCGTCGGCGACGACCCTCGAGCACGCCCTGACCGCCCGCGGCTGGCAGCTGCACGACTGAGGCCGCCGCCGCACCTCACCCGACCATCCAGGAGGACCCCGCCGTGCCGACCCCGCTCACCATCGCCATCGACGGTCCGTCGGGATCAGGGAAGTCGAGCGTGTCCAAGGCCGTCGCGGCGCGCCTCGGCGTGGGCTACCTCGACACCGGCGCGATGTACCGGGCACTGACCTGGTGGTGCCTCCACAAGGGCATCGACCTGGGCGCCACCGCCGCGGTGGCGGCCGCCGCGGCCGCTCTGCCGCTGGAGATGGGGGCCGACCCGACCGAGCCGCACGTCAGCATCGCCGGCCACGGGATCGACGCCGAGATCCGCACGACGAGCGTGTCGACCCAGGTGTCGGCGGTCGCGACGAACCTCGAGGTCCGGGCCGAGATGCGCCGGCGCCAGCGCGCCCTGATGTCCGAGATCGCCGGGGCCACCGGGGGAGTGGTGGCCGAGGGCCGGGACATCACGACCGTCGTGGCGCCGGACGCGGTGGTCCGGGTGCTGCTCACGGCCAGCGAGGAGGCCCGGCTGCGCCGGCGCTCGACGGAGCTGCACGGGCGGGCCGACGCCGCCTCGGTGGCGGCGACGCACGACCAGGTCGTCAGACGCGACCGTGACGACTCCACAGTCTCCCAGTTCACGTCGGCGGCGGACGGGGTGGTCCTCGTCGACACCTCCGACCTGACCTTCGAGCAGAGCGTCGAGGCCGTGCTCACCGTGGTGCGCGAGGTCGCTGGGACCTGAGCTCCTCCCGCCCCCCACCCCGGCCGCAGTGTCCGAGTGAATGGCGGCCATGACCACCACCTACTCGGACGTAGGCAGGAGCGCGCAGGTGGTGTCCGAGTGACTGGCGGCCATGACCACCGCCTGCTCGGACGCAGGCGGGAGCGCGCAGGTGGTGCGGGCGGGGGTGGACGGGAGCACCGCCAACCTCGGGGACAATGGTGCGGTGACCGACACCCCGCCGCCCCCGCAGAACCTCGACGACGGGACCGTCGTCCGCGCTCTGCGCGCCGGGCTGGACGACTTCGAGCTGAGCGAGGAGGACCGCCTCCTCCTGGACAGCGGTGACGCCGGGACCGACGAGGAGGGCCACCGGTCGGCGCCGCCCGTCGTCGCCGTCATCGGCCGGCCGAACGTCGGGAAGTCCACGTTCGTCAACCGCGTGCTCGGCCGTCGCGAGGCCGTCGTCGAGGACGTGCCCGGCGTAACGCGGGACCGGGTCGCCTACGAGGCGGAGTGGACCGGCCACCCGTTCACCCTCGTCGATACCGGCGGCTGGGCGGTCGACGTCACCGGCATCCACCTGCGCGTCGCCGAGCAGGCCGAGATTGCGGTTGAGCTCGCGGACGCCGTGATGTTGGTCGTCGACGCCGTCGTCGGCGCGACCGACGACGACGAGGCCGTCGTACGGCTGCTGCGCCGCTCGGGAAAGCCGGTCATCCTCGTCGCGAACAAGGTCGACGACCAGCGCACCGAGGCCGACGCCGCGGCCCTGTGGAACCTCGGTCTCGGCCAGCCGTGGCCCGTCTCGGCGCTGCACGGCCGGGGGAGCGGCGATGTGCTCGACGCGCTTCTCGACGTCCTGCCCGAGTCGTCCGAGGTGGCCGGGGCATACCTGCCGGGCGGGCCGCGCCGGGTGGCCCTGCTCGGGCGACCCAACGTCGGCAAGTCCAGCCTGCTCAACAAGCTGGCCGGCGCCGAGCGAGTCGTCGTCGACGACGTGCCAGGTACGACGCGCGACCCGGTGGACGAGCTCGTCGAGCTGGGCGGGAGCACCTGGCGGTTCGTCGACACCGCGGGTATCCGCCGCCGGGTCCACCAAACCCGCGGTGCCGACTTCTACGCCTCACTGCGCACCCGGACGGCCCTCGAGAAGGCCGAGGTCGCCGTCGTGCTCGTCGACGCCCACGAGCCGATCACCGAGCAGGACATCCGGGTCATCCAGCAGGTCATCGACGCCGGGCGTGCCCTGGTCGTCGCCTACAACAAGTGGGACCTCACCGACGAGGAACGCCGCCACTACCTCGAGCGCGAGATCGAGCAGGATCTGGTCCAGATCCCCTGGGCGCCCCGGGTCAACCTCTCGGCCCTGACCGGACGACATACCGACCGCCTCGTGCCTGCGCTCGAGACCTCGCTGGCCTCGTGGGACAGCCGGGTCTCGACGGGACGGCTCAACGCGTTCCTCGGCGAGGTCGTCGCCGGGCACCCGCACCCGGTGCGCGGGGGCAAGCAGCCCCGGATCCTGTTCGCCACCCAGGCAGGGACCCGGCCGCCGAGGTTCGTGCTGTTCGCGTCGGGGTTCATCGAGGCCGGCTACCGGCGGTTCGTCGAGCGGCGGCTGCGGGAGGAGTTCGGCTTCGAGGGAACCCCGATCGAGGTGTCGGTCCGGGTCCGCGAGAAGCGCGGCCGCCGCTGAGCCCACCGCCGGCCGGTATGCCGGTGTCCGGCGCGTCCTTGAGCCGGCGGGCCCTTGACCCGGCGGGTGATTCGGCCCGGGCGCGCGCCGTGCGATATGGTTTCGTTCGCTCTCGTGAGGGAGCAGCCACGGGCTGTGGCGCAGTTTGGTAGCGCACTTGACTGGGGGTCAAGGGGTCGCAGGTTCAAATCCTGTCAGCCCGACAAGGTATAACCGCAGGTCATCCCTGTAGGAGCGGGGCCGGTCAAGAGTGTCCGGGGGTCGTTT
>CAYPYK010000158.1:0-7905 GCA_964414665.1 uncultured Intrasporangiaceae bacterium
CGACGTGGCTGCCGATGAAACCATCGCTGCCGGTGACGAGGACGGTGCGCCCGGCGAGGCTGCCGCTCACCGGAGCGGGGGACGCGTCGTTCACGCTTGTCCTTTCGCGCGGGCCAGGTCGGTGGGGGTCCCCACATCGAGCCAGTCGGTGGCGATGGTCCAGGCGGTGACGGGGCGACCCTCGTCGAGGCATCGCTGGACCAGCCACGGCATCGTACTGGCCTCCCCGGACGGCAGCAGGTCCAGCGTGGCGGGCTCCACGGCATACACGGCGGCGTTGATGTCGAACGACACCGTCGGCTTCTCGACGATCGAGGTGACCCGTCCGCGCGCGTCGCTCGTCACGACGCCGAACGGGACCTCGTGCTGGTAGCTGCGCACACCCATCGTCAGCGCGGCTCCGCTGCGCCGGTGCACGTCGAGAAGCGCCGTGGCGTCGAACTCGACGAGCAGGTCGCCGTTCATGACGATGACCGGGTCGGTGAGGCCGGGACGCTGCTCGCGCAGCATGGCGAGCGAGCCCGCCGTGCCGAGCGGGTGGTCGGGGCTCTCGCGCAGGTAGCGCACCGAGCAGCCGAGCCGGGTGCCGTCGCCGAGGTGCTCCTGGATCTGTTCGGCGAGGTGGTTGACGCTGACCCACACCTCGCGCACGCCGTCGCCGACGAGGTTGAGGACGATCCACTCGAGGATGGAGCGGCCCGCGACGGTCATCAGCGGCTTGGGCACGTTGCGGGTGAGGTCGCCCAGCCGGGTGCCCTTGCCACCGGCCATGACGACCGCCGCGTTGGCCAGCGGTTCGGCGCCGATGACGTCCGACAGCGTGTGCAGGCCGACGACGGTGCCGTCGCTCGCGACCACCGGAACGGCCGAGACACGCAGGGCGCGCATGAGGTCGAGCACGTGGGCGCGGGAGGACCCGGCCGCGACGACGTGAGGGGTCGTCGTGGCATGCGGTGAGGCGGGGTCCTGCAGCGTGTGGCCGGCGAGCAGGGCGCGGCGCAGGTCGCCGTCGGTGATGATCCCGGCGAGCCGCCCCCCCTCGTCGGTGAGCATGCACAGCGAGGAGGCCAGCCGGTCGATGACGAGAGCGACGTCGCGCAGCGTGGCACCGAGCGGTGCGCAGGCCTGCTCCAGCTGCCGCTTGGTCACGCGCGCTCCTCGAGGTCGACGAACGGCTTGGTCCGGGGGGTCCCCGGCGCGCCTCGAACGATATCGAGAACCCGGGCGGCGGCGTCGCCGGCGCCGTAGGGGTTCGCCGTGGCGGCCGCGAGGGCACGGTGCTCGGGAGTGAGCGCGCGGGCGACGGCCGCTGAGACGGCGGCCCGACCCTCGTCGGCGTGCAGGACGTTCGCGCCACGCAGGCGGCCGCGCTGGCGGGCGCCGACGTCGACGGCGGGCACGTGGACGGTGGCGGCCTCGATGATGCCGGAGGAGGAGTTGCCGACGACGATGTCGACCGCGCCGAGCACCGAGGGGTATGCCGCGCCGAGGCTCTCGACGACGCGGACGCGGGGGTCCTCGGCACGGGCCGCCAGCGCGTCGAGGATCTCGTCGCGACCGGCGTCCATGCCCGGGTGCGTCACGACGACGGTGCGGCAGTGCTCGAGGGTGGCGAGCAGCGCCTCGACGACCCACTCGCCCACCGGGGCGGCGGTTTCGGCGGTGGGCGGGTGGTAGGTGAACAGCGCCAGCGGGTGCTCGACGGGGCCGCCGACGAGGGCGGCCAGTGCGGCGTCGTCGGCCGGGTCGGCGGCGGCGACCCGGTCCAGCCCGGGCGCCCCCGTCACATGGACCCGGTCGGCCGGCTCACCGAGCTGACGGACCCTGGCTGCAGCGTCCGCCGAGGCGACACAGTGCTGGTCTGCCAGCTTGGTGACGGCGTGCCGGACCCGCTCGTCGACCGCCCCCTCGGTGACCTCACCACCGTGGAGGTGGACGACGGGGACCCCGGCCAGAACCGCAGCAGGGACGACGGAGAGCAGCTCCCACCGGTCGCCGAGCACGACCAGCACGTCGGGGCGCTCGCGCAGGAGGACGTCGCCCGTTCCAGCCGCCAGCCGGGGCCCGTGCGCGAGCATCGAGGCCGCGGCGACCCGGTCGAGCCGACCCGCCAGCGCCCGCACCCGCGGCTCCCAGGGCTCGCCGGAGGGGGGGAGGGCAGCGGCGAGGCTCCGGGCGGTGAAGGCGACGCCGGTGAGGACCACGAGGTCCACGTCGGACGCGCCGTCGAGGGCGGAGAGCACCGGCGATAGGGGGCCGAGGTCGGCACGGGTGCCGACGAACACGGCCACCCGTAGCGCCGTCACCGCATGCCCCCGTCGGCGAGGTCGGCCGCCGTGAGCGGCGCGCCCGCGGGTACGGCCCTGGCCAGCACCCGGCCCCGCAGGTCGACTCCGGGGCTCAGGCCATCCTCGGGCCGGAGCACGACGAGGTGCTCGTCGGCGAGGACGGAGCCTGCGGCGAGGTCGAACGCCGCGTGCCAGCTGCGGCGGACGAGGGCGGCGTTCTCCTCCTCGGACGGCATCCGCCGCTTGACCCCGTCACCGAGCGCCGCGGCGAGGGCGGCGCTCTGGGCCACATAGTCGGCGAGCTCGCCGGGCTCGAGCGACGCGGCGTGGTCCGGGCCGGGCAGGGTGCGGTCGGTGGTGACGTGCTTCTCGAGCAGGCCGGCTCCCAGCGCCACCGCGCCGAGAGCGGTCGTCAGCCCCGGGGTGTGGTCGGACCAGCCGACCGGTACGCCGTGCGCCCGCGCCATGGCCGGGATGGCCCGCAGGTTGCACTCGGCCACCGGCGCGGGATAGGCCGAGACGCAGTGGAAGAGCACGAGCGAGGGAGCCGCGGTGCACGCTGCCACGGCGGCGGCCACCTCGTCGGCGCTGCCCATGCCGGTCGAGACGAGCAGGGGCACGCCGAGGCCCGCCAGGGCACCCAGGAACGGCAGGTTGGTCAGCTCGCCGGAGCCGACCTTGAGCGCGGGCACCCCGAGGCCGACCAGCAGCTCGGCGCTCCCGAGGTCGAACGGCGAGCTGAGGAACGTCGTCCCCCGCTCGACCGCGTGCGCCTGCAGCTCGGCCCAGGCCGACGCCGGCAGGGTGAGCCCCTCGAGCATCGTGCGCTGGTCCTGCGCGCCACCGCGGGCGCGCTGGTAGGGCGTGCTGGCGGCGGTGCCGGACGCGAGCCGGGCCGGGTCGAAGGTCTGGAACTTCACCGCGTCGGCGCCCGCACCGGCCGCGACGTCGACGAGCCGGTGAGCCAGGGCGACGTCGCCGTTGTGGTTGACGCCCGCCTCGGCGATGACATAGACCTCGCCGGCACGCGGGACCTCCCGACCGTCGATCACGGCAGTGCGCATCGGAGCCTCTCGGGTCAGCGTCGCACGACCGTCGCTGGGACGCCGGCGACGGTCGTCCCGTCGGCCACATCCTCTCTCACGACGGCACCTGCGCCGACGACGCACCCGGCGCCCACGCCCACCCCTGGCAGCACTCGGGCGCCCGACCCCACCAGAGAGCGGTAGCCGACGCGGGAGGTCCCCAGGAGCGCGCAGGCAGGAGCCAGGTGTACCGCGTCGCCGACCACGCAGTCGTGCTCGACGACGACCGCCGTGTTGACGACCACGCCAGAGCCCAGCCGCGAGGACGGCCCCACGTGGGCGTGCTCGAGGACGACCGTCCCCGCGCCGAGGGTGGCGTCGGGGGCGAGGGTCGCGGTCGCCGCCACGATCGCAGGCAGGGCGATCCCCGCCTCGGCGCACACGGCCAGCAGCCGCTCGCGGACCCGGTTGTCGCCGACGCCGAGGGCGACCGGAATCCGGTGCTGGGCGGCATACGTGACGGGAGCCTCATCGCCGGCGAGCACGGGCACCGGCCACGGCGGGCCGACCGGACTGCCGGCGACGGCGACGACCGTCCCGCCGAGCCGGCGGATGACATCGGTCACCACGCGGGCGTGGCCGCCGGCTCCGAGCACCACCCAGGTCGAGGGGAACACGGGCGACGTCGACGGACCTTCAGCCATGCTGCCACGGTACCCGCGGCGCGGCCCCCGGCCCGTCAGCCCACGCGCAGGACCCGCGGCGGGCTACCGCCGCCGCCGCAGGTGCCAGAGGTGGCCGTGCTCCTCGTGGTCGACGAACGCCGGGACGACCTCGCGCTCGAACAGCTCCACGCCGCTGATGTCGTAGGCCGACTCGACGAAGTAGGCGATGGCGTACGTCATGCCGAGGCGCTGCATCCGGTCGAGCGCCTCGGCGACCTGCTCAGGGGTGCCGACGAGCGGCCCCTCCTCGAAGCTCCGGACCGTGGACTCGACGACCTCGGGGGGCAGCCCTGCGCTGGTGTAGTGGTCGCGGATCCAGCCGATCCGGTCCTTGACCTCACGCTCGTTGCGGCCGATGACGACGTTGAAGTTCGCGCTGCGCACGATCTCGCCGTAGTCGCGGCCGACGTCGTCGCAGTGTCCCTTGAGGATCTCGCTCTTGTGCGCGAACTCGTCCGGCATCCCGGAGAAGTTCGTGTAGTCGGCGTACGTCGCCGCGATCCGCAGCGTCTTGCGCTCTCCGCCCCCGGCGACCCACAGGGGGATGCCGTTCGCCTCGCTGCCCGGGACCGTGTTGCCCTGGAGGGGCCGCGGGGCGCAGATCGCGCCGTCGACGGTGTAGTGCTCACCGGCATACGTCGCCCGCCCCTGGGTCCACATCTGGCGGAAGATCTCGATGCCCTCCTCGAGCCGGGCGATCCGCTCCCCCGCCGTCGGGAACCCGTAGCCATACGCCCGCCACTCATGTTCGTACCAGCCGGCGCCGATCCCCATCTCGAGGCGGCCCTCGGAGATGACGTCGACCGTTGCCGCGACCTTCCCGAGGTAGGCGGGGTTGCGGTAGCTCATGCACGTGCACATCTGGCCCAGCCGGACCCGTCCGGTCACCCCGGCGAACGCCGCCATGAGGCTCCACGCCTCGTGCGTCGCCTCGTCGGACGGGCGGGGCACGGTGTGGAAGTGGTCGTAGACCCAGATCGAGGACCAGTCGGCTATGCCGTCGGCGCGGCGGGCGAGCCCGGCCATGACGCCCCAGTGCTGGCCCGGGTCGATGTCCAGCAGGTCGTGGCGCCAGCCCTGCGGGATGAACAGACCGAACTTCATGTGGCACTCCTTGCCTCGGTGCGGGGCGGACCTGCTCCGGACGCCGCCGGGCCGGGCCGACGCGGCCCACCGGAGCCGGCGGACCGCGACGAGTCCTACCCAACCCCGCACGGGCACCGCGCGCAAGCGAGCGCCGGTGCGCCGCGCCGGCCGTATCGTTGCTGCCCGTGAGCACCCGCATCGCCGTCGTCGGCACGTCCTATGTCGGTCTGTCGATGGCCGTCCTCCTCGCCGAGAACAACGACGTCGTCGCCTACGACATCGACGAGCGCCGCGTCGCCGTGCTCCGCGAGGGCCGTAGCCCGCTGCAGGACCCCGACATCGAGGAGCGCCTGGCGAGCCACCCGCTGCGGCTCACCTTCACGACCGACAAGCACGAGGCGTATGCCGGAGCCGAGTTCGTCGTCGTGGCGACCCCGACGGACTATGACGAGGTGACGAACTACTTCGACACGAGCAGCGTCGAGCAGGTGGTCAGCGACGTCGTGGCGATCAACCCCGGGGCCACCTCGGTCATCAAGTCGACCGTGCCCGTGGGGTTCACGGCGGGGCTGCGCGAGCGTCTCGGGACCGAGGCGATCGTGTTCTCCCCCGAGTTCCTCCGTGAGGGCCGGGCGCTGCACGACAACCTTCACCCGTCGCGGATCATCGTCGGCGACCAGGGTCCTCGCGGGCAGCGGTTCGCCGACCTGCTGGCCGCGGCGGCGGACGACGACGACGTGCCGGTCCTGCTCACCGACAGCACCGAGGCCGAGGCGATCAAGCTCTTCGCCAACACCTACCTCGCCATGCGGGTCGCCTACTTCAACGAGCTCGACACCTACGCCGCCACCCACGGGCTCAACACCCGCCACATCATCGACGGGGTGGGGCTGGACCCGCGGATCGGCAGCCACTACAACAACCCGTCGTTCGGGTACGGCGGCTACTGCCTGCCGAAGGACACCAAGCAGCTCCTGGCGAACTACGCCACCGTCCCGCAGACCCTCATCAGCGCGATCGTGACGGCCAACTCGACGCGCAAGGACTTCGTCGCGACGGACATCATCGCCCGCAACCCCACCGTCGTCGGCATCCACCGGCTCATCATGAAGTCGGGGTCGGACAACTTCAGGTCCAGCAGCGTCCAGGGCATCATGAAGCGGATCAAGGCCAAGGGTGTCGAGGTGATCGTCTACGAGCCGGGGCTGCACGAGGAGCGGTTCTTCGGCTCCGAGGTCGTCCGGGACCTCGCCGAGCTCAAGACCCGCAGCGACCTCATCGTCGCCAACCGGCTCACCGACGACCTGCGCGACGTCGCCGACAAGGTCTATACGCGCGACCTCTTCGGCGCCGACTGACCCACTCCCGGCCACCGGGGCCGCGGTCGGGTCGGCGGTCCGTACGGGCTGACGGGTGGGCCATCGGGGTGGGCGCGGAAGGGCGGCGGATGATGGTCCCGTGACACCTCCCCCGGTCAACGACCCCGGCCTCATCGCCTCGCTGCTCACCGAGCCCGCCACCTGGGCGGTGGCCGGCCTGTCGGCGAACCGCGGGCGTACGGCATACGCCGTCGCCTCGTGGCTGCACACGGGCCACGGCATGACGATCGTCCCCGTCCACCCGCGCGCCGAGGAGGTCGACGGGGCCCCGGGCTACCCGTCCCTCGCCGACGTCCCCACCCAGCCGGTGCGGGTCGTCGACTGCTTCGTGAACTCCCACCTCGTCGGGTCGGTCGTCGATGACGCCATCGCCGAGAAGGACCGCCTCGGCATCGAGGCCGTCTGGCTGCAGCTCGGGGTGGTCGACGAGGCCGCGGCCGGGCGCGCCCTGGCCGCCGGCATCGCGGTCGTCATGGACACCTGCCCCAAGATCGAGTGGCCCACGGTGTCCCGCTCCCTGCGCTGACTGTGCCCCTTCGCCCCTGCTGCCCCTTCGCCCCTTCGCCCCTGCTGCCCCTTCGCCCCTGCTGCCCCTTCGCCCCTTCGCCCCTTCGCCCCTTCGCCCCGGCGGTTCCCCTAACTTCTGCTAGCAGAAGTTAGGGGACCAAGCAGAGGGTGCAACCTCTGCTTGGTCCCGCAACCTCTGCTAGCAGAGGTTGCGGGAGCCCGGGGCAGGGGGGCGAACCGGAAGGAGGGTGGGCGACCCGGGCAGAGGTGAGGTGGGCGGTCGGACGGTCAGCCCTGGCGACGCTCGCGCAGCGCAGCGCCCTTGGCGCGGGCCTGGTCGCGCAGGTCGCTCCGGAACCCGGCCAGCGTCGCCCGCAGCGCCCCGGCGCGTTCGCCCTCGCCGGCCCCGAGGATCCGGGCGGCGAGCAGTCCGGCGTTGCGGGCCCCGCCGATCGAGACCGTCGCGACGGGTACCCCCGCCGGCATCTGGACGATCGAGAGCAGCGAGTCCAGCCCGTCGAGCCGCGCCAGTGGCACCGGAACTCCGATGACGGGCAGCGAGGTCACCGACGCGAGCATCCCCGGCAGATGGGCCGCCCCGCCGGCGCCGGCGATGATGACCCGCAGGCCGCGGGCCTCGGCGCCCGACCCGTACGCCAGCATCTCCTCGGGCATCCGGTGCGCCGAGACGACGTCAGCCTCGTAGGGCACCCCCAGCTCGTCGAGGACCTGCGCCGCAGCCTCCATGACGGGCCAGTCGCTGTCCGAGCCCATGACCAGCCCGACGAGCGGAGCCGAACCGGCCACCGAGCCAGAGCCCTGCGGCATACCGTCGCTCATTGCCTCACCACACCCCTGATGTAGTCGGCCGCGTGCCCGGCCCGCTCGCGCAGGT
>CAYPYK010000159.1:0-7893 GCA_964414665.1 uncultured Intrasporangiaceae bacterium
TCGCCCGCTCGCTCGCCATGGACCCCAAGGTCATGCTGTTCGACGAACCGACCTCGGCACTGGACCCCGAGATGATCAACGAGGTCCTCGACGTGATGACCGAGCTCGCGCGCAGCGGCATGACGATGATCGTCGTCACCCACGAGATGGGCTTCGCCCGGCGTGCGGCGAACCGGGTCATCTTCATGTCCGAGGGGCAGATCGTCGAGCAGTCCGACCCCGAGACCTTCTTCACGGCTCCGAAGAGCGCCCGCGCCAAGGACTTCCTCGGAAAGATCCTCACCCATTGACCGCACAGGCGCCACAACCCGACACCGCCAACACACGAAGGGAACCCAACCCATGAACGGACGACGAAACGGCGCCGTGGCTTCGGCCGCAGTGCTCGCCCTCGCCCTGTCCGCCTGCGGAAGCAGCAGCAGCGGAGGCAGCACGGGCTCCGGCGGAAGCGGGACGGTCAAGATCGGGATCAAGTTCGACCAACCCGGCCTCGGGCTCAAGGAGGGCGACAGCTACAGCGGCTTCGACGTCGACGTCGCCACCTACGTCGCCGACAAGCTCGGCTACTCCGCCGACCAGATCGAGTGGGTCCAGGCCCCCAGCGCCCAGCGGGAGACCCTCATCTCCACGGGTCAGGTCAAGCTCGTCGTCGCCACCTACTCCATCACCGACTCCCGCAAGGAGAAGGTCTCGTTCGCCGGCCCGTACTTCGTCGCCGGCCAGGACCTCCTCATCCGTTCCGACGAGACCTCCATCACCGGTCCGGACTCGCTCGACGGCAAGAAGCTCTGCTCGGTCACCGGGTCGACCTCGGCGCAGAAGATCAAGGACAAGGTGCCCGGAGTCAACCTGCGCGAGTTCGGCACGTACTCCGAGTGCGTCGCCGCGCTCGTATCGAAGGGCGTCGACGCCCTGACGACCGACGACACGATCCTCGCGGGCTACGCCGCCCAGGACCAGTACAAGGGCAAGCTGAAGGTCGTCGGCCAGACCTTCTCGACCGAGAACTACGGCATCGGGCTGACCAAGGGCGACACCGACACCTGCCAGAAGGTCACCGACGCGATCACCTCGATGATCTCCGACGGCTCCTGGAAGACGTTCGTCGACAAGAACCTCGGACCCGCCGACTACACGCCGGGTCCGAGCAACCCGCCGACTCCGGATCCCTGCTCCTGACCCCCGCCCCCTTCCGTATGCCGCCCGCCCCCGCTGCATCCGCCGGGACGCGGTGGGCGGGCGGCATACCGGGCCGTCGGCCCCGGCGAAAGGTGACAGATGGTCGACATCCTCAGCAGGTACAACGTCCTCGGGGCCTTCGCGGTCACGATCGAGCTGGCCGCGCTCTCGGCCGTCGGCGCCCTCGTGCTCGGCACCTTCTTCGCGGTGCTCCGGGTCTCTCCGGTGCGGGTGTTCAACGCTGTGGGATCCGGCTACGTCAACACGGTCCGTAACACACCGCTGACGCTGCTCATGGTCTTCAGCGTCCTGGGGCTGTCGAGCATTCTCGGGGTGCAGCTGTCCCAGGACCAGGCGACCGACGCCTTCCGATGGGCGGTCGTCATGCTGTCCGTGTACCACGGCGCCTTCGCCTGTGAGGCCCTGCGCAGCGGCGTCAACACCGTGCCCTCCGGACAGGCGGAGGCGGCCCGGTCGCTGGGGCTCACGTTCGGGCAGTCGGTGCGCGAGGTCATCCTGCCGCAGGCGTTCCGCGGGGCCGTCGCTCCGCTCGGGTCGACGCTCATCGCCCTCATCAAGAACACGACGGTCGCGGCGGTGGTCGGGGTCTCTGTCGCGGGCGTTCCGGAGTCGGCCGGGATGCTCAGCACCATCGTCGAGAACGAGGGCGCCAGCCTCGGCATCTTCCTCATCTTCGCCGTGGGGTTCGTCGTGCTGACCCTGCCCATCGGCGTCCTGCTCACCGGACTGTCCCGTCGGCTTGCGGTGCGCCGATGAGCGCCTCCGCCCTGTTCGACGCCCCCGGCCCCCGCGCCCGGCGACGCCACCTGATCCTCGCGGTGTCGGGCCTGCTCCTGACCGCCCTCGTGCTCGTGCTCGTCGTCCGCAAGGCCTACAGCGCCGAGCAGCTGCACGGCTATATGTGGAAGCCGTTCCTCACCGGGAGCGCCTGGACGTCCTACCTGATTCCGGGGCTGTGGGGCACGATCAAGGCGGCGGCCCTCTCGGTCGCCTTCGCCGGGGTCTTCGGAATCGTCTTCGGGATGGGGCGCTTGTCCCCCCTCGCCTCGGTGCGGTGGGCCTGTGGCGTCGTGGTCGAGTTCTTCCGGGCCGTCCCGGTGCTCCTCATGATGGTCTTCGCGTACTACGGATGGTTCGCCCGCAGCTCGTGGATGCCCAACGACATCGCTCCGCTGGCTGCGGTCGTCCTCGGCCTGACCCTGTACAACGGGTCGGTCATCGCCGAGCTCGTGCGCTCGGGCGTGCACTCGCTGCCGATGGGACAGTCGGAGGCGGGCCTGTCGGTCGGCCTGACGCCCGGCCAGACGCTGCGCTCGATCCAGCTGCCGCAGGCGTTGACGGCCATGCTCCCGGCGCTGATCAGCCAGCTCGTGGTCGTGCTCAAGGACAGCGCCCTGGGCACCGTCATCACCTACCAGGAGCTCGTGACCTGGTCACGCACGCTGGGCTCGGCGAACGCGAACACCGTCCCCGCCTACCTGGTCGCGGCGCTGCTGTTCATCGTGATGAACTACACGCTCACCCAGATCGCGGCCCGCGTCGAGCAGCGGCTGACCGGCCGAGGAGGGAGCCCGGGCGCCGAGCAGGGGCCGCCCCGGACGGCCCCGTCAGGGGTGGGCGAGCCAGGCGGCGCGGGCGCGGCCGAGGAGTTGTCGGCCCCCGGTGGGCGCTGAGGCCCCGGCCCGCGGGCCGGGCTACGCCGGGCCGGCCGTGGGTGGTCACGGTTCGGTGTCGGTTGTGCCGGGGCGGGCGACCGGGCACCGCCATCCACAGAGTCCTTGCGTACGTTCCGATTGAGGAAGTCGCTCGGCCGACCGAGGTCGCCCGAGCCGGTGCGGTACGCGGAACAGGCGGCGATGGACGGACGACGGTGGGCCGGGGCGTTGCTCGCCGGTGTCGTCGCCCTGCCGGCCGCCGCGTGCACCGACCAGACGGCAGGGGCGCTCGGGTCGCCCGTTCCCACCGAGCTGCGCATCGGGGTCCCCACGGACCAGCCCGGTCTGGGGCTGCGGGCCGACGGTGACTACACCGGCCTCGACGTCGACCTCGCCCGCGAGGTGGCCCGGCGGCTCGGCCTCGGCCCCAGCGCCATCACCTGGGTACCGACGACCGACCTGGCCAAGGACACCCTCATCTCGACCGGCCAGGCAGACCTGGTCGTCGGCGCCAACGCGAGCACCGCGGGCAGCGGGCGCGTCGCCCTCGCCGGGCCCTACCTCGTCGTGGGCCAGGATCTGCTCGTGCGTCGGCATGAGAAGGCGGTGACGGGCCCGACCTCCCTGACCGGCAAGGTGGTGTGCGTCATCACGGCGTCGGGTGCCGATGCGACGCTGCGTGACGGCTACCCCGGCGTCCAGCTGCGCGCGGTCGGCGACTACACCACCTGCGTCACGGCGCTGGTCGACGGGACGGTCGACGCGGTGGCCGGGCCCGACGTGGTGCTCACCGGCCTGGCCCGGCAACGGGGAGTCGCGACGGCCGTGCGGGTGCTGGCCAAGCCGTTCGGCACTGAGAGCTACAGGATCGCCATGGACCCCGACGACCAGAGCCTGTGCGAGAGGGTGTCCACGGCCCTGACGGCCATCGTCAAGGACGGCACCTGGAAGCGGCTCGTCGCGGGGGACCTCACCGCCATGGGCTACAGCGCGCCGGCCGGCAACCCGCCCAAGGTTCGGCCCTGCGGCGCCGGCTCGTAGGTCCGGCCGAGCTCGTCATCCCGGTCCGGCCATCGCCTCGTCGAGGACGTCGATGACCCGCTCCTCCCACGCCCGCGGCTGGGTACGAAGCCCAGCGGCGTGCCCGGCTCCGGGGACGGCCCGCCGAAGAGCGACGCCGGCGTTCGTGACGTGGCCATCCCGCCGCATCTCGTGCCGGTCGTCAAGAGGCACCTTGCCGATCACATGGCGCCGGGCAAGATGACCTGCTCTTCCCTGCCGCCGCCGACCGCGACGCCGAGATCGCCCGACGCCGCATGCAGAACCTGACGGCCGTCCAGGTGGCCGATCGCGCGAACATCTCTCGGGGCACACTCCGCCGTCTGGAACACGGCGACCCGGCAGTCTCCCTGGCAACGGTCCTGGGCGCGCTGGACCGCCTCGTCGATGCCCTCGACCCGTATCAGACGGATCTCGGTCGGGCGCGCACCTCGGCCTCCCTGCCGAAGCGGGTCCGGCATTGACCGAGCTGCGCGTTCATGCCGGGCTTGCCGGCCGCACCGTCCACGCTGGTGTTGCCTCCTTCACCATGGGCCGCGGAAGGGTCAGCACGACCTTCGTGTACGACCCGGACCACCTGGCCGACCCCGACAGCTACGACCTCGAGCCGGCCGGCGCGCGCTGGAGGACCGGCGGCGCTCGAAGTGCCCTCGTCAGCTCTGCCCGTGGGCTAGCACCCATCGACCCGCCCACGCGCTGCTTTGGACCCGGCCTCGTAGCTGCGCTCGGTCAGCGCACGAGGTTGGCCTCTGCCTCGGTCGGATCGGTGAACCGGACGACCTCGTCGAGTCGTGCGGCGCCCTGCGAGGCGGCGATGTCGCGGAGCACCCCGCCCGGCAGGGAAGCCTCGAGCACGGCGAGTTCGGCGTCCTGGGGGGAGACGGCGACGCGGTCGCCCAAGCTGGCCGTCTCGGTGGCCCGCCGCTCGGCGTCCAGGACGCGGCGGCGGGTGAAGTGGTCGCGGCCGGTATGCCGGTAGACGCCCGTGCCGTCGACCCGCCACAGCGAGGCTGGTTCGGCGACCGGGTCGAGGTCCGGTGTGAGGTTCACCGACAGGTCGTGGACCACGTCGGCGACCTGCGCGGGGTCGAGGGCGAGGTCGCGGACCCGCCGCTGCGCCTCGGCCTTCAGGTGCCAGACCCGCCAGGTCAGGTGTTTCCCAGCGCCGTTCCGCGGGAGGTTCGGCGTCCGACGGCGAACATGGCGAGCAGGTCGAACGTGACCGCGGCCGCGGCGAGCGCCGTGATCTGCGCGTGGTCGTATGGGGGTGAGACCTCGACGACGTCCGCTCCCACGACCGGTAGGTCGGCGAGCGCGTGGAGGATCATCTCGAGTTCGCGCGTGGTGAGTCCGCCCGGTTCCGGGGTGCCGGTTCCTGGCGCGTGGGCCGGATCGAGCACGTCGATGTCGACGCTGACGTACACGGGTCGGTCGGCGACCCGCTCGCGGATGCGGTCTGCGGCCTCTTCGACCCCGCGGCGGGCCACCTCGAGGGTCGTGATCGTCGCGAAGCCGAGGGCTCGGTCCTCGGCGAAGTCGAGGGCCGAGGGGGTGCTCTGTCGGACTCCGACGTGGGCGCAGTGGTCCACCGCGAGCAGGCCCTCCTCGGCGGCCCTCCGGAACGGCGTCCCGTGGGTGAGCGGGGCACCGAAGACGTTGTCCCAGGTGTCGAGGTGGGCGTCGAAGTGTACGAGGGCGAGGGGGCCGTAGCGGGCTCGGGCGGCTCGAAGGAGGGGTAGGGCGACGGTGTGGTCGCCACCGAGCGCGACGATGTGGTCGGCGTTCAGGTACACGTGTCCGGCCGCGGTCTCGATCTGACCGACGGCGCGAGCTATGTCGAAGGGGGTCGCCCCCGCGTCGCCGGCATCCGCGACCTGCATCGCTTCCCAGGGGTCCACCCGCAGGCCGATGTGGTACGGACGCAGGAGCTTCGACCCGGCACGCACCGCCTCCGGGCCGAAGCGAGCGCCGGGGCGGTAGGTGGTGCCGGAGTCGAACGGGACGCCGAGGATCGCGACGTCGGCGCGCCCGACCTCGTCGAGTCGCGGCAGGCGCGCGAAGGTGGAGGGGCCGGCGAACCGGGGGAGCTCCAAGCGCGCGTCGGGCGGACCGACGACGGTGCGCGGTGACACGGTGGGCGGGTCGCTGCTCGGCTTCCCGTTCATCGGTCCCGCTCGCCGTCGGCCGCCGGGCTTGCCAGGGTCGCCAGGGCGGCACAGGAGCGCCGGATCAGGTCGGCGTCCTGTGGGCTGAGGACCTCACGGACGGCGTACCCCGTGATCGTCGCCTGCACGGCCTGTGCGACCTCTCGACCTTGCTCCGATGTGCTGCGAACCGAGGCGCCGGCGCCGTCGAGCAGCCGGCCCGCGAACAACCGGGCGAGCCCGGCAAGGTCCTCACGCGCCCACTCGCCGAGCTTGGCGGTGAGGCGTTCGTCCTGGGCGGCCTCGATGAGCACCTGGAGCTCGAACAGGTTCCCTGCCGCGGTGTCACCCCCGTAGCTGGCCAGCCACGCGTCGACGTACCGCGCGACCGTCTGGCCCAGGGTCAGGTCCGGGCCGATGTCATCGAGGAACACCGCGATGCGGTCGACGTTCTCGCTGACCAACGCGACGAGCAGGCCGCGTTTACTCCCGAAGATGGAGTAGACGGCTCCGGTGGTGAGGTCGGCGGCCGCGGCGATCGCCTCGAGGGGGACCGCCGCTCCGTCCTGGCTGACGAGCAGCCTCGCCGCATCGAGCAGGGCCTGCCGGTTCGCCGCCTTGGCCTCGGCGCGCGTCATTCGCATCCCGGTGCTCCGATCGCGAGAAGTGGGGGCTGTGCCAACAGTAACGATACTATTGTAATAGTCTCATCATCGAGGGAGGGACGGCCATGACCCAGGGCCTCGGGCCGCCGGCGCAGTCCATGACGCTGCGCGACGGACGCACCGTCAGCTGGTACGAGTTCGGCGACCGCGCAGGTGTCCCCTGCATCTACATCCCCGGCACTCCGGAGTCCGGACTCGCTGGCGGCTGCTATGACGAGAGCGCTCGCGCGGCGGGGGTCCGTTGGATCTCGGTCGACAAACCCGGCTACGGGCACTCCGACCCGCTCCCGGGACGCCGACTCACCGACTGGCCGGCGGATGTCAGCCAGCTGGCCGATCGGTTGGCGCTGACCCGGTTCGCCGTCGCGGGCGAGTCAGGCGGCGGCCCGCACGCGCTCGCGACAGCCGCCGCGCTGGGCGATCGGGTCGCGCTGGTGGCACTGTTGGCCTCGGCGGGAGTGCCGCTCAGCGGCCGGACTCCTCGCGGGCTGACCCCGCTCAACGCCCTTCTCTACGGATGCGCCCGCGTCGATCGGCGGCTCGTCCGGGCCGCGTTCGCCGGGATCGCGTTCGCGATGCGGCACGAGGCGTCCATGCCGTGGCTCGTCGGCCTGTTGGGTCGTGGCGTCCCGGAGGTCGATCTCCGGGCCATGACCGAGCCGGCGTACGAGGCGCGGCTCGCCGCAGGTCCCGACGCTTTCACCCAGGGCAGCCGCTGGACCGCCGAGGAGTTCCTCATGCTCCGGTCGCCCTGGCATCTCGACCTTTCGACCATAGCGGCGCCGATCCATCAGTGGCACGGCGCGCGTGACCGCCACGTCCCGCTCCCCGTCGCGCGAGCCCTCTGTCACCAGCTCCCCAACGTGGCGGCGCACATCGACGACGACGCCGCTCACACCGTTGGTTTCACGCACCGTGACGCCGTCATGGCCGTTCTCCTCGCCGCCCTGCGGCCCGACCAGCCTGACTGAGCCGGGTGGTGCGGCTACCGGGCGGGGAAGGAGCCGACAACTTGACCACGGTGCGCACAGTGGCCGCGACGCGGACCCGATCCCACTGATCTGCTCCTGCCTCGCCACGTGCCCCACCTCGCATGTCGTGCGCGGACTTGGTTTCTCGGGGTCGCCGGTGCTCGAAGGTGGTCCACTTGTCGGACTGGGCCAGGGTGTG
>CAYPYK010000160.1:0-7885 GCA_964414665.1 uncultured Intrasporangiaceae bacterium
TCGGCGAGGTCGGCGATGGCCTTGGCCAGGCCGGCGATGCTGAGGTCGCCGGCGTTCTTGACGACCGGGACGATGAGGCCCTTGTCGGTGTCGACGGCCATGCCGAGGTGCTCGACGCCGTGGTAGGTGACCTCGTCGTCGTTGATGCTGGCGTTGACGCTGGGGTGCGCCTTGAGGGCCTCGACGGCGGCGAGTGCGAAGAACGGCAGGAAGCTGAGCTTGGTGCCCTCGCGCGTGGCGAAGTCGACCTTCGCGCGGTCCCGCAGCCGGGCGATCCTGGTGACGTCGACCTCGACGACCGTGGTCAGCTGGGCCGAGATGTGGAGCGACTCGACCATCCGCTGGGCGATCATCCGGCGCAGCCGGGTCATCTTCTCGGTGGTGCCGCGCTTGCTCGTGTCGGCGGCCGCCACCGGCGCCGGAGCGGCACCCACCGCTGGGGCAGCCGCCGGCGCAGCGGCGGGCGCGGGCTCGGCGGCCTGCCGGGCAGCCTCGGCCGCCGCGAGGACGTCCTGCTTGCGGATCCGGCCGCCGACGCCGGTTCCGGTGATGCCGGCCAGGTCGAGCCCCTGGTCCGCGGCGAGCTTGCGAACCAGGGGCGTGACGTAGGCCGACGCGTCGGGGGCGTCCGTCGAGGGCGCCGGGGCGGCGTGGCCCGGCGCGGTCGACGGGCGAGTGGGGGCTCTCGTGACGGCGGGTGCCGGTTCGGCGGACGGCGGCGCGGGCGCGGCCTCCTGGGCCGGCGGCTGCTCCGCCACGACGACCTGGGCCGCCGGCTCGGGGGCCGCCGGCTCGGGCTCGGGCGCGCTCGGCGTCTCCTGGCCCGCGGCGGCGGACCCACCGACGACGGCGAGGTCCGCACCGACGGGTACGGTCTCGTCCTCCTGGACGAGGATCTGCGACAGGGTCCCGGCGACCGGGGAGGGGATCTCGGTGTCGACCTTGTCGGTCGAGACCTCGAGGAGCGGCTCGTCGACCGCGACCTCGTCGCCGACGCTCTTGAGCCAGCGCGTCACGGTGCCCTCGGTGACCGACTCGCCGAGCGCCGGCATCGTCACCGTCGTGCCGTCGCCACCGCCGGACGCGGGGGCCGCAGCGGGCGCGGTGGGTTCGGACTGAGGTGCCGGTGGGGCGGCGGGCGCGGGCGCCGCCGGCCCGGCGGGCTCGGGGGCGGCCTGCGGCTCGGGCTGCTGGGCCGCCGGCTGCTCGGCCGGCACGCTCGGCGCCTCGCCGTCGCCGATGACGGCGAGGTCGGCGCCGACGGGTACGGTGTCGTCCTCCTGCGCGAGGATCTCCTGCAGGGTGCCCGAGACGGGCGAAGGGATCTCGGTGTCGACCTTGTCGGTCGAGACCTCGAGGAGCGGCTCGTCGACGTCGACGTGGTCGCCGACGCCCTTGAGCCAGCGGGTCACAGTGCCCTCGGTGACGGACTCGCCCAGCGCGGGCATGGTCACGCGTTCAGACATGTTCTGCGTTCTCCTTCTCGAGGTAGCCGTCGGCCCATCGTAGTTGTGGGTGCTCCGGGGAGCCGCCACGCACCGTCGCGGTCCGCCCCTGCCGGGGCCAGGGCGAACCCCTGCATCTTGTCACTGTCCTCGCTGGGTGGGGCGCTTCGGACCGCACGGCGGATGCCTCGTCCCAAGGCACGGGCCCTATGGTGGGGGACATGGCGTGGTTCCGGCGATCGCGGGGGACGGGGGTCCCCGGCGCCGAGCTCGGTCGTGGTGACGTCTCGACGGCCCGCAAGCACCTGGTGCAGTTCGTCGAGTCCCGGCGGGGCGTCGAGGCGTACATCGAGCCGGCCACCCAGGACACGGCGCCGACCGTCGTCCTCATCGCCCACGACGGCGAGTGGACCCGACGCGCCGCTCCATCGCGCGACGCCGCGTTCGACCTCGCCCACAAGCTCGGGGTGCCGACCTACGACGTCAACCTCACCGGCTACCCGGCCCGGATGCGCGAGTGGACCTCGCGTCACCGCAACGGCTGAGCGGCCTCAGCCGGATCGGCCCTCGACGAGCGCGAGCAGCGTCGCGACGCCGTACCCCGTTCCGCCCTTGGGGGTGTACCCGAACGGGCCCTTGTCGTTGAACGAGGGCCCGGCGATGTCGAGGTGCGCCCACGGGATGCCCTCGCCGACGAACTCGCCGAGGAAGATCCCTGCGGTGAGCATCCCGCCCCAGCGGTCGGCCTTGTGGGCGAGGTCGGCGGTGGTGGAGTCGAGCCCCTTGCGGAGCTCGGCGGGCAGCGGCATCGGCCAGGCCGGCTCGGCCGCCGACCCGGCCGCCGCGACCACCTCGGCGCGGAGCTCGTCGTCGTTGGCCATGACCCCGGCGATCTCGGGGCCGAGGGCCACCACCTGGGCGCCGGTGAGCGTGGCGATGTCGACGATCACGTCGGGACCGGCCTCGGTCGCCAGGCAGATCCCGTCGGCGAGCACCATTCGGCCCTCGGCGTCGGTGTCGATGATCTCCACGGTCGTCCCGTTGCGCATCGTCACGACGTCGCCCGGGCGCTGCGCGGTGCCGCTCGGCATGTTCTCGGCGAGGCACAGATAGCCGGTCACGGCGACCGGGACCTTGAGCTCGGCGACGGCGATGACGGTGGCCGCGACGGCGGCCGCGCCGGCCATGTCGGACTTCATCGTCGCCATCGCGGCCGGGGGCTTGATGCACAGGCCTCCGGAGTCGAACGTGATGCCCTTGCCCACCAGCGCCACGGTGGCCTTCGCCCGGGCGGGGCGGTAGCTCATCGTCACGATCCGTGGCGGGTGCACCGAGCCCTGACCGACCCCGACGATGCCGCCGAACCCGCCCTTGAGCAGTGCCTTCTCGTCGAGGACGGTGACCGTCACCCTGCCCGGGGAGGCGGCGACCCGCTCGCGGACGGCGTCGACGAACGTCTGCGGCACGAGGTGGTTCGGGGGAGTGTTGACCAGGTCGCGGGTGAGGTCGCGGGCCGCGCCGACGACGACGGCGCGCTGCACCGCCGCCACGGCCTCGCGCCCGGTCAGCCCGGCCACGAGCGTGATGGCCGGGCCGACCGGGGCGCTCTTCGCGGACCGGGCGCCCCGGCCGGCCGGCGAGGACTTGTGGGCCGTGAACCGGTAGCACCCGGCATACGCGCCGTCGGCGACCGCGCCCAGCCCGGACAGGTCCGCGGTCGGGAGCGCGACGGCGACCGCGTGCTTGCTCGCCAGGGTGCGCAGGGCCGCACCGGCCGCGGGCCGCAGGACACCGGGCGGGTATGCCGCCCCACGCCGGGTGACCGCGTCACCGAGGCCGGTCAGGACCACGGAGGTGGCCCTGACACCGGGGACCGAGACCACTCGGTGCACCTCGTCGGGGTCCCCGCTCGCCTCGAGGGCGGTGAGTACCGCCTCGAGGTGGGCGACCGCCTTGCGGGGTAGGCCGTGGCCGGCAGCGAGGCCGGCTCCGTCGTCGCCGCGTACGCTCCCCACGACCAGGGCATCGGCCGTGATCTCCGCGGGGCTGGCATCGGTCAGCGTCACAGTGGGCACAAGGGTCTCCTTCGGACGTGGCGGTGCTCGCAGACTAACCGAGCCGGTCAGCGGTAGCCTCCGGGACATGGCCTCCCTCACGCATTCGCCCCTGCACGACCGGCACGTGTCCCTCGGCGCGAAGATGGCGGACTTCGGCGGCTGGGACATGCCCATCGAGTACCCCGGGGGAGGTGTCGTCGCCGAGCACACCGCCGTCCGCGAGCGAGTGGGCGTCTTCGATGTCTCCCACCTCGGCAAGGCGCGGGTCAGCGGATCCGGCGCCGCGGCATACGTCAACGACTGCCTCACCAACGACCTGCGCCGCATCGGTCCCGGCAAGGCGCAGTACACCCTGTGCTGCGCCGGCGACGGCGGGGTCGTCGACGACCTCATCGTCTACCTGCGCGGCGACGACGACGTCTTCCTCGTCCCCAACGCCGCCAACACCGCTCGGGTCGTCGAGCTGCTCGCCGCCTCGGCCCCCGATGCTCTGACCGTCGAGAACCTCCACCAGTCCTACGGCGTCATCGCCGTCCAGGGGAAGCTCAGCGACGAGGTCCTGTCCGCCCTGGGGCTCCCGGTCGACCACGACTACATGAGCTTCGTCGAGACGCAGTGGGACGGACTGCCCGTCATGGTGCTGCGCTCGGGCTACACCGGCGAGCGCGGCTACGAGCTGGTGCCGGCCTGGGAGAGCGCGGGCGCGCTGTGGGACGCGGTCCTCGGTCAGGTGCTCGAGCGGGGAGGTCTGCCGTGCGGCCTGGGTGCGCGGGACACCCTGCGCACCGAGATGGGCTACCCCCTGCACGGCAACGACCTGGGCCCGTCGATCACCCCCGTCATGGCCGGGGCGTCCTGGGCCGTCGGCTGGGACAAGGAGCGGTTCTGGGGACGAGAGGCGCTGCTCGCCGAGCGCGCCGCCAAGAGCACCCGGCTCAGCCGCGGCCTGGTCGTCACCGGGCGCGGCATCGCGCGGGCGCACTGCCAGGTCCGCACACCTGACGGGTCGACCGTCGGCGAGGTGACCTCGGGGACGTTCTCGCCGACCCGCAAGCAGGGCATCGCCCTGGCCCTGCTGGACCGCTCGGTCAGCGTGGGCGACGAGGTCCTCGTCGACGTGCGTGGCCGCGACCTCCCGGCAAGGGTGACCAAGCCACCGTTCGTCGAGGTGGGAGTGAGAGAGTCATGAGTGAGGCATGGACGTGGACCTACGAGGATGCCGACGGGCAGCCGATGACCGGTGAGCTGCTGTCCACGGCTCAGTTCCCCAGCCAGTCCGACGCCGAGAGCTGGTTCGGCGAGACCTGGCGCGCACTCGCCGAGGCCGGAGTCGCGGGGGTGACGTTGTACCGCGACGGGGTCGTCGTGTACGGGCCGATGAGCCTGGAGCCGTAGGCCGCTCCGGGCCCTCTCAGCCCGCCGGCGCCAGCAGCCAGTCGAGCTCGTCGGGGCGGGGGTCGTGCACGAGGGACGAGGTCTCGTCGAACACCATGACGGCCCGCTCCTCGGGGGTGTACCGGGGCCACCCCGGGTCGCCGTCCGTCGCGAAGGCCACCCAGGCGGCGTGCATCGCGTCCCCCAGCGACTGGGGCGGCTCGGGTCCCATGAGCTGGGCCTCGCCCCGCACGCCGAGGTTGTCGAAGACGAACGCCAGGTCGAGCGCGTGACAGGCGCCGAGCCCGCCGACGGGGGTCGCCCAGGCCAGCTCGTAGACGAACACGTCGGCGCCGGTCGCGTGCTGTGCCTGAGCGAGGGCGACCGTGGGGGCGCGGAAGGCCGCGTCGGTCAGCATCGCCGTCAGCACGTCCCCGGGTGAGGCGCCCGGGCGGTGCGCGGCATACCGCTGGGCGAGCACGGGGTCCCAGCCGCGGCGCGCCAGCGCGACCGGCAGCGTCTCCGCAGTCACGGCCGCGGCCACCCCGGTGGGGACGGTGAACAGCCGGTACTCCTCGGTCGTCGTCCCGGTGAGCAGGGGTATGCCGGCGGCCGACCCGGCCGCGACCCGGGCCAGCGGCACCTCGGGGACGACGTCGCCGTCGACCGTGGGGAAGTGGCTCATGACGCCCAGGCCGCCGCGGACGACCGAGGCGCCCCAACGGGCCGGGTCTGGGTCGGTGGCGACCTCGATGCCGACCGAGGTCTGGGCCGCGAGGAGGGCGGCGGGGTCGACCTCGCCCAGCGCGTCGACGGTGGCCGGGACGCCGAGGGTGGCGGCGACCGCCTCACTCACCCGGCGGGCGTCGTCGGGGTCTGCGGCGATGGCGGCGTTGCCGCTCTGCATGACCGCCCGGCTGAACAGGCCGCGAGCCTGGGGCGCGGCGAGCAGCGTCGCGACGCTCATCCCGCCGGCAGACTCGCCCATGACCGTGACCCGCCCCGGGTCGCCGCCGAACGCGGCGACGTTGTCCTGCACCCACCCCAGGGCCAGCAGCTGGTCGCGGATGCCGCGGTTCTGCGTGGTGCCGTGCACCACCCCGAAGCCGGGAAGGCCGAGCCGGTAGTTGACGCCGACCAGGACGACCCCGTCGCGGGCGAAGGCGGACCCGTCATAGGTGGGGACCGACGCGGCGCCCCGGACGAACGCCCCACCGGGGATCCACACGACGACGGGCAGGCCGCCCGCGTCGGGGTCGGGAGTCCACACGCTCACGCTGAGGTAGTCGTCCCCGGGCGTGACCGAGGATGGCAGGAGCGTGTCCATCGGCGGGAGGTAGGGGCCCTGGAGGGGCGTCGGCCCGTGCGCCGTCGCGTCGCGGGCTCCGTCCCAGGCGGGTGCGGGTCTGGGCGCCTCGAACCGCGCCCGTCCCACGGCAGGAGCGGCGTAGGGGATGCCGAGGAAGGCGCACACCCCGCCGGCGCTCACGCCCCGGACCAGGCCGGAGGTGGTGCGGACGGTGGGCTGGCGCTGAGGGTCCATCCCGGCATCCTGCCGTGCGTAGGCGGCCGGTGGAAGGGCCCCGGCGGAAGCCGGGGTGTCGGCGGGTGACGCCGGTGTTCGGCGGGCGGGCGGCCCCCCCGGGGATGCCGTGCTACGAGGGGTAGTCGCCCCGGCCGACCACCGCCCGGGGCATCCTGGTCCGGCGCAACTGGAAGGCCCGCATGACGGCATACATCGCCGTTCCGCGGACGATCTTGTCGGCGCCGAACTTCTCGGCCAGGCGCTTCTTGACGCGCCGCCACATGAACCACGAGTCGATGACGGCGAGGAAGATCAGACCGTACACGATCGTGAACACGACGAGCATCGCCCAGCTCTGCCTGACGAACGAGAGCGCCAGGACGAGCACCATGACGGGGAGCATGAACTCTCCGAGGCTCCACCGGGCGTCGACGTAGTCGCGGATGTAGCGCCGCACGGGGCCCTTGTCGCGCGCGGGCAGGTGGGTCTCGTCGCCCGTGATCATCGCCTGGCGCTGCCGGGCGTAGGACTCCTGGCGCTTGGCCCGGTCGGTCTGCTTGGCCCGCTTGCGGTCGGTGACGACGAGCGGCTGCTTGCGGGCCGCCTCCTGGTCGCGCCGCTTCGGGGTCGGCCGGTTCTTGGCCCCCGGGCGCTCCTCGTGCAGGGCATCGGCCAGCCGCTCGTTGGTGGTCTTGCTGCTACGTCCGAACACGGCTCCCACTGTATGCCGTCCGGGTTCCCGTCCTTCGACGCGTCCGCGGCGGCGCGGCCGGAGGTGGCAGGGCCACCTTGGGGGGATGCGGCGCGGGTGCTCCGGTTCGACCGGCGCGCGGCGCTGGGTAGGGTGCGAGCGTGAGCGACGACGTGCTGACCACCGACCAGATCTCCACGCTCCGCGAGAGGGTCACCGCCCTCATGCCGGGGCTGCGCAGCGACCTCGAGGCGCTGACCGCGATCCCGAGCATCTCCCTCGGGGCCTTCGACCAGGGCGCGGTGGCCGAGTCGGCTGCCGCGGTGGCCGCGCTGCTCGCGGCGGAGGGCCTGACGGCCGAGGTGGTGACCGAGGGCGGCCGACCGGCCGTCATCGCGCACGTCGACGGCCCGCCCGGAGCGCCGACCGTCATGCTCTACGCCCACCACGACGTGCAGCCGACCGGCGACGAGGCCGACTGGGAGTCGGCGCCGTTCGAGCCGACGGAGCGGGACGGCCGCCTCTACGGGCGGGGCGCGGCGGACGACAAGGCCGGCATCATGGCCCACCTCGCGGCGCTGCGGGCGCACCGCGGGGCCCTGCCCGTCGGGGTCACCGTCTTCGTCGAGGGCGAGGAGGAGATCGGCTCGGAGTCGCTCCCGGCCATCCTGGAGCGGCACGGTGACAAGCTGGCGGCCGACGTCATCGTGCTCGCCGACTCGACGAACTGGGCGGTGGGGGAGCCGGCCCTGACGACGACGCTGCGCGGCCTGGTCCGGGCCGTCGTCACCGT
>CAYPYK010000161.1:0-1578 GCA_964414665.1 uncultured Intrasporangiaceae bacterium
TCTGTCGCGGGGGCGGGCGGCAGGACGCAGGGTCGGGTGGTGGCCGAGCCGGCAGGCACCAC
The DNA here is from genome assembly GCA_964414665.1 of uncultured Intrasporangiaceae bacterium. Lineage (GTDB taxonomy): Bacteria > Actinomycetota > Actinomycetes > Actinomycetales > Dermatophilaceae > CAVSJJ01. The sequence continues at coordinate 63 of CAYPYK010000161.1, forward strand.
GCTGAGCTGGGTCCCGGTCAGCGGCACGCCGAAAGCGGGTGTCCGGGCCGAGCTGGAGATGACGGTGGCCCCGTCGGGCATCCGATGGAGCAGGCAGGCGATGTCCAGCGTCACGCGGCGCGGGTCGGGGGAGGGCGAGGCGGGCGTGGCCGGGACTGTCTCGGTCACCGTGCCGGTCGCGAGGACGGTCGTCGTGATCCTCCCGGCCGGGACCCGGCTCGCGGCGGACAGCTGGTCGGTGACCACCCGGGCGACCGCGGTGCGCCAGCGCTCGGCCGAGCAGCTCGCACACGTCGTCAGCACCATCGTCGAGGGGTGTGTCGCGCTGTTGGCCGGCGGGCCGTCGTACCCGGCGATCCGTACCCGCAGCGCCGGCAGCCGGGTCCCGAGGAGCTGGGCGAAGGCCACCCCGTTGCGGGTGAACATCGTCGACCAGATCCGATCGACCCTGCCGTCCAGGGCGTAGCTGACGTGCGAGGACACCTCGGCCTCGGCCCCACCGGGCGGGCCGAGGACGAGAAGGGGAGTCTTGCCGTCCCCCGGTGGTCCGACGACGACGATCGAGGTGGCCGACGCGGCGGCCTCGACGTCGCTGTAGTCGCTGTCCGGGGCCAGCGCGTTACCGCCGGCGGTCCCGAAGAGGATGCTGATCCGGACCCCTCCGACAAAGCCCGATGGTCGCCAGCCGACCACGATCCGGGTGGTGCCCACATCGCCGGCGTACAGCAGGTGCGTCGTCGGGTCCCACTGGGCCAGGGCCGCCCGCGTGACAACCGGCTCATCGGCCAGCTCGCCGCGCGCGGGCCAGTCGGTCACCGGGAGGACGGCCGGTGTGGAGGCCGTCGGCCTTGGGCCGCCGTCCACCGCGGCGCGCGAGGCGAGGCCGGTGAGGACGACTGCCAGCGCGACGGCCAGGGCGCCCGCCCCGACGAGTGCGCCGACGCGGGAGCGTCGGCGCCGGGCGGCCCAGGCGTCGCGGAGCAGGGGGAGCGGGTCGCCGGCCAGGCCGGCCTGCTCGGCCCGGTTCCGGAGCGCCGCGCGCAGGTCGGCGTCGACGGGGTCGTCGAGGTCGGCCGGGGCGCCCGCGTCGAGGCAGGCCCGGCGGTGGACCGCGACGAGGGTCTCGTGGGCCCGCTCCAGGCCGGCCCGCACCTCGCCCTCCGGCCGGTCGAGCGCCGCCGCGCACTCGCCCGGGGTGAGCCCTTCGAGGTAATCGAGTGCCAGGGCGGTCCGGGTGAGCACCGGCAGCACCGCGAAGGCTCCGAGCAGCGCCGCCTCGACGGACGCGCCGGATGCCACGGAGCCCTCGCCCAGGGGCGTGGTCGGGTGGTCCAGGGGCGGGGTCGCGTCTCCCGGCGGGTCGGCGAGCAGCCGGCGCACCAGCAGCGCGCGGACCCGTGCGGCCGGCGCGCCCTCGCCGAGGACGGCCGGCCAGTCGCGGTCCAGCGCCGCCAGGGCATCGGCGGCGCGCCGGGTGGCCTCCGCCGCCGAGCCGCAGACGAGGTATGCCGTCCGG
>CAYPYK010000161.1:1588-7883 GCA_964414665.1 uncultured Intrasporangiaceae bacterium
TTCGAGGTCCTCGGAGCGGTGCGCCGTCATCCGGTCAGTGTGCCTCGACCGTCGTGTCCCGGGCGACGCAGGTGGTGGGTCAGGCCCAGGTCGGGTGGGTCAGGCCGAGGTCGGGTGGGTCAGGCCCAGGTCGGGTGGGTCAGGCGTCCGACTGCACGTGGTCCTCGGCGTCCTCGTGGCTGTACTCGGCGTCGTCGTACTCACCGGTGACGAGGTAGATGACCCGGCGGGCGATCGAGACGGCGTGGTCGGCGAACCGCTCGTAGTAGCGGCCGAGAAGGGTCATGTCGACGGCCGTCTCGGTGCTGTGCCCCCACGTCCCGTCCTCGAGCCGGCGGTACAGCTCGCGGTGGAGGTTGTCCATCTCGTCGTCGTCACGCTCGATCTGGCGGGCCCCCTCGACGTCACGGGCGGCGATGATCGAACCGGCCTTGGAGACGATCCGCTCGGCGACCTGGCCCATCTGGAGGATCGTCGCGCGAAGCTCGGCCGGGACGGCGGAGCTCGGGTAGCGCAGCCGGGCGACCTGGGCGACGTGTCGGGCGAGGTCGCCCATCCGCTCGAGGTCGGAGCTCATCCGCATGCTCGTGACGACCATGCGCAGGTCCGTTGCGACCGGCTGCTGGCGGGCCAGCAGGTCGATGGACAGCGCGTCGAGGTCCTCCCGCATCTTGTCGATGTCGACGTCCGCCGCGATGACCGACTCGGCGAGCTGGAGGTCGGCGTCGAGGAGCGCCGTCGTGGCGCGGGTCATCGCGGAGGATGCCAGGCGGGTCATGTCGACCAGGCCGGCGCTGACTCGGCCCAGCTCCTCGTGGAACAGTTCGCGCATTCTCTTCGTCGTCCTAACCGGCCCGACGTCTCGGGCGTCGTCGTGTGGGGTGATCCGTGCGGTCATCCGTGGGCTGTCCCAGGGCTACCTGTGGGCAGCGCAGCGACGAGACGCCTCCAGTGTGCCGTCCCTTCGCCGCCGCAGCGTGCCACGGGGCGGTGAACGATGACCGGACCGGAGGTGAACATCTGTTGCAGGGTGTGCGACAAGGCCTCTGGTCGGCTCGTCCGTGGTCGCCGCCCCCGTACGCTTGAGGGGTGGATCCCACCGTTGCCGCGCTGCTGGGCGGAGGCGTCGGCCTTGCGCTCGGCGCCGCCGCCGTCATCGCGGCACGGTACTCCGAGCTCGCCCAGTCCGCCATCCCCGAGCCGGCCCCGTCGGCCCTCCCGGCGGGGGTGGCCGACGTCCTGGCGGTGCTCCGGTCCATCGCCATCGTCCTCGACCCCACCGACGCCGTCGTCAACACCTCGGCATCCGCGGTGTCCTACGGCCTGGTGCGCGGCGGCGAGCTCGTCAACGCCGAGCTGCGAGAGCTCGCCCGGCAGACCCGTCGCGACGGGGTGATCAGGGAGGTCGACCTCGAGCTGTTGCGGGGTGACGTCGCCAGCACCGTCATGCGGGCCCGGGTGTCCCCGCTCGGCGGCGCTCACGTCCTCGTCCTCGCCGAGGACCACACCCAGGCCCGCCGGGTCGAGGAGATCCGGCGCGACTTCGTCGCCAACATCAGCCACGAGCTCAAGACTCCGGTCGGCGGCATCGCCCTCCTCGCCGAGGCCATCCAGAACGCCAGGGACGACCCCGAGGCGGTCAGCCGCTTCGCCGGGCGGATCCAGATCGACTCCGCACGGCTCACCCGTCTCGTCCAGGACATCGTCGACCTGTCCCGGCTCCAGGTGGCCGACGCCCTCCACGAGCCGCACCTCGTCGACGTCGGCTCCGTCCTCGCCGAGGCGACGGACCGCACCAGGGTTCGTGCCGACGCCAACGACATCGCCATCGAGGTGTCCACGGCTCCCGACCTGGCGGTCTTCGGGGACGCGGAGCTGCTGACGACCGCCGTCGCCAACCTCGTGACCAACGCCGTCAACTACTCCGACGGCGGGACCCGGGTGGCCGTCGGGGCCCGGCGTCGCGACGACAACGTCGAGATCGCCGTCTCGGACCAGGGGCACGGCATACCCGCCTCGGAGCTGGAGCGGATCTTCGAGCGGTTCTACCGCGTCGACCCGGCCCGGTCGCGGGCCACCGGGGGCACCGGCCTCGGGCTGGCGATCGTCAAGCACGTGTGCGCGACGCACGGCGGCACCGTGTCGGTGTGGAGCGAGGAGGGGCGCGGGTCGACGTTCACGATGACCCTCCCGTCCGCGCCGCAGCCCGAGCGGGCCACCCCCGTCGCTTCCCCCGCCACCGAGCGCGCCCGAGCGGGCGCCAGCCAAGGAGGACCCCCCGCATGACCCGAATCCTGGTCGTCGAGGACGAGGTGTCGTTCTCGGACCCGTTGTCCTACCTGCTCACCAAGGAGGGCTACGACGTCACGGTGGCCGAGACCGGCCCCGACGGCCTCACCGAGTTCGACCGCCGCGGCGCGGACCTCGTGCTGCTCGACCTCATGCTTCCCGGGCTGTCCGGCGTCGACGTATGCCGCGCCCTGCGGCAGCGCTCCAACGTGCCGGTCATCATGCTGACGGCCAAGGACGGCGAGATCGACAAGGTGGTCGGGCTCGAGCTCGGTGCCGACGACTACGTCACGAAGCCGTACTCCTCGCGCGAGCTGCTCGCGCGGATCAAGGCGGTGCTGCGCCGGGGCGGGGACGTCGAGGACCTCTCGCCCGCGACGCTCGAGGCGGGGCCGGTCCGGATGGACGTCGAGCGGCATACGGTCACCGTCGACGGCGAGCACGTGTCGCTCCCGCTCAAGGAGTTCGAGCTGCTCGAGCTGCTGCTTCGCAACGCCGGGCGGGTGCTGACCCGGATGCAGCTCATGGACCGGGTCTGGGGGAGCGACTACGTCGGCGACACCAAGACGCTCGACGTCCACGTCAAGCGGCTGCGGGCCAAGCTCGAGCCGGACCCGACCAACCCGCGGCACATCGTCACGGTGCGCGGGCTGGGCTACAAGCTGGAACCCTAGCTCGCCGCGGGGGTGGCGCTCGGGGTCTCGCCGGACAGGTAGCTCTCGGGCAGCAGCACCGGGACGTTGACCGGTGTGCTTCCAGCGTCGGCGGTCTGGACCTGCAGGGTGACGATCGCGCCCGGTGCCGCGGGCACCGACGGCAGCACGACCTCGGTGCCGGTGGTGCCCAGAGTCGTCGAGCCGCCGGGCGAGACGCTCGCTCGGACGATGTCGCCGGCCGTCGTCGACGCGCTGGCGACGGCGAACCGGACCGTCGTGGCGTACTGGCCGGTGTTGACGATCTGGCCGACGAGAACCCCGGGGCCGCCCTTCGCCGAGGAGACGACGAGGAGGTTGCGGATCTGGACCGACCCGAGGTCCACGGGCACCCCGTCGCCGGTGATGATGTTGTGGTCCGTCTGGACGGGTGAGAGTGTCGCGCAGCCGCCGAGGGCAAGCGAACCCGCCATGGCGGCAGTCGCGGCGGCGACACGGAAAGCGGCGGCCGGGGCAGGTCGGAGAGTCACGGGGGACAGCGTAGCGGGCGTCGTGTCGTCGTGTCCGCACGCGCTCGTGGGGGGCTTCGGTCAGCGACGAGCACCTTCCGCCGGGCCCGGTCCAGCGCCCTCCGGAGCACGAGAAGGGCGGTCCTGTCAACCCTCAATTCCATTCCCGTGCAACCCTTTTGGGGTGGCGGACCTGCGTTAGCGCTTTCGCTTCCGATTCCTTGTGTCGGTGTCTGCGTGTTATCCTGGATGTCGCGAAAGGGGATAACAGCACATGGTCTTCAAGGTCGGCGAAACGGTTGTGTACCCGCACCACGGGGCGGCGCGCATCGTAGAGATCAACAACCGCACCATCAAGGGCGTGGAGAGGCTCTACCTCAAGCTCAAGGTCGCGCAGGGCAATCTCGACATCGAGGTCCCCGCGGAGAACTGCGACATGGTCGGCGTCCGCGACGTCGTCTCCAAGGAGGGCCTGGACAAGGTCTTCGAGGTTCTGCGGGCTCCGTACGCCGAGGAGCCGACCAACTGGTCGCGCCGCTTCAAGGCCAACCTCGAGAAGCTCGCCTCCGGCGACGTCATCAAGGTCGCCGAGGTCGTTCGTGACCTGTGGCGCCGCGACAAGGACCGAGGCCTCTCGGCCGGCGAGAAGCGCATGCTCGCCAAGGCGCGTCAGATCCTCGTCTCCGAGCTGGCTCTCGCCGAGAAGACCGACGAGGACAAGGCCGAGTCGATCCTCGACGAGGTGCTGGCCTCCTGACCGAGGAACCACACGTGAGCGACGCCGACACTCCCCGCGGGGGTGTCGGCGTCGTTGTGGTCATCGTGCTCCTCGACACCGAGGGCTCCGGGATGGAACCGCCGGTCTTCACCCTGACCCTTGACGGGCGGCCGCTCGTCGAGCACAGCGTGACCGCGGCGCTCGACGCAGGCCTGCGGACGTTCGTCGTGAGCGGGCCCGGAGTGGAGGCCCCGCTCGCCCACCTGGCTCATCACCCCGACCTGGAGGTCCTGCACGCATCCCGGGCACACTTCGGCGCCGCGCTCGCGTCGCTGCTCGCCCGGCTGCCCGCCGCTCCCAGCCACGTGATCTTCCACGATCCGTGCTGCCCGCTGCTGCCCGCGTCGGCGCTGAGTGGGCTGGTGCGTCACATCGCAGAGCGGCCGGATGAGGTCATCGTGCTGTCCCGGCCGGTGACCGACACGGTCAAGAGTGTCCGGGCCGGGGAGATCTGCGAGACGGTGCCGCGAGGGTCCCTGCGGGTCCTCGGATCGCCGGTCGTCGTGCCCTTCGCCGACGTGGCCGACCTCGACCTCAGCGCGGTCACGTCCTTGCCGACCCTACTGTCCGCGGTGAGTGTTCGCCGTGCGGCCACGCACGTCGTCGCCCCGGTTCTCGGCCAGGTCGTCGCCCATGCCGGCGACGCGGTGCTCCTCCAGGCCCTGCGCGACCTGTCGCTGCAGACGCGGGCCTGAGGCCACCGATGTCGGAAGATATGTCACCGATGTCGGAAGACCTCCCAGAACTCCCTCGCGAACTTCACGGGCTGGCGGACGATCTGGATCGGTAGGCGCAGGACGAAGTGCCACGGGTCGTCGGAGGCATGGCGCAGGAGCCGGGCCGGCTTGCTCGTCACCCGCTGCTTGAGGTCCTGGGCGTAGTCGTGAGGCAGGTCGACGTTGTGCTCGACCTCGTGCCCGCACTCGCAGCAGCGGGTGCGTTCCAGGAGCCGACCGACATAGCGCAGCTCGTGCTCGGTGCGGTGGCCGCACTCGGCGCACATGAGGTCGGTGAACTCGGCTGACATCGACGGCCTCCTTGGTTGGCTACAGGCTCCAGTGCGCCCGGGCGAGGAGTCGCTCGGCGAGGAACAGATCCTCCGGGAAGGTGATCTTGAGGTTTCTCGGGTCCCCCGGGATCGCCCGGACCCGCCCCTTCCCGTATCGCTCGAAACACGCGGCGGTATCGGTCCCGTCGAACCCCGATCGGTCGGCGCGGTCGTAGGCCGCGAGCAGCTCCCGAGCACGGAAGGCCTGCGGCGTCTGTACCGTAACGAGGGCTTCCTCAGGGATCCGGCCATCCTCGCGGACCAGACTGTGCTGGACGAGGGCCGGGAGGGCCGCACCATAGGTGCGGGCACCCTCGATGACATCCTCGAACAGCCGAGGTGCGGCCAACGGGCGGGCCGAGTCGTGGATGACGACGACGGCGATGGTCCCGTCCTCGATGCGCGACCGCAGGTGGCACAGCGCGGCGTACTCCGACCCGTGCCGGGTGAGCCCGCCGGGTACGAACTCGACGCCGCGGTGCGGGGACTCACGATGGACGACCGACCGGATCGCGGGCAGCTCGCTGTCGCGACCCACCACGACGGTGACCGCGATGTCGACCACGCGCTGGGTCCAGTCGAGGGTCCAGGTGACCACACGCCGCCCGACCAGCGGGAGGAGCACCTTGTTGGTGTCGGTGCGGGCACGGCTGCTGCTGCCTGCGGCCAGCAGCACCAGCGCTGTGCCCGCGGGGGGCGGCTCATCAGCGCGGCGGGGGGGCAGGTGCACGGTGCGGAGTCTAGTCGGACGTGTGGTCACCCCCTCCTGACGCTGCGGTCCCTGCCGCGCTGAGGAGCCGGGTTGCCGCATCCCGAGCGGCGTCGGCCGACGGGGCCGCGCAGGCGGCGTCGGCCATGGCGCGACACGTCGCGATGTCCACGCGGGTGAGCCTGTCGTGAACCGCGACGAGAGCGCGTGGGTCGGCGGACAGGCTGGTCACACCGAGGCCGACCAGGACGCACGCCAGGACCGGGTCGGCGGCTGCCTCCCCGCAGACCCCGACGGACTTGTCGGCGG
>CAYPYK010000162.1:0-7882 GCA_964414665.1 uncultured Intrasporangiaceae bacterium
GCCGGGAACCGGGCCTACCGTGGTGGCATGGCAGCGGCCACCCTCAGGATCGGCGACATGGCTCGCCGCACGGGACTGTCCGTGCGGACGTTGCGGTACTACGACGACCTGGGTCTGCTCGTCCCGAGTGGACGGACCACCGGTGAGCACCGCCTGTACTCGGAGCAGGATCTTCGCCGGCTGCTCGCCGTGCAGCACCTCACCTCACTCGGCCTCAGCCTCGCCGAGGTACGGGCGGCGCTGGACGACCCCGCCTTCGACGCCGCCGACGCGCTGGCCCGGCACGTCGAGGTGGTCCAGCGGCGGATCGCCGCCGACGAGGAGCTGCTGCGGCGACTGCGCAACGTGCAGGGAGGCGCCGAGACGGGATGGGAGGACGTCCTGGCCCTGATCGCCCTCATCACCCGCCTGGAGCACGGGGAGCCACTCGTCCGCCTCCGCGCCGCGCTCGACGCCCCGACCCTGGCCCCGCTGCCGGTCCTCGTCCAGCAGCTCGTGGACGAGGACGAGCCGGGCGTCCACGGGATCCTGGCCTGGGCCGTCGCCCAGCACGGGCCCGATGCCGTTCCCCTGCTGACCTCGCACCTGACCGACGACGACCCCGGGGTGCGCACCCGGATGCTCCTCGTCCTCGCCAAGCTGCGCGACCCGCAGGTGACCCCGGCCCTGGTCCCCCTGCTCGCCGACGCCGACAGGTCGGTCGCGACGGCGGCCGCCCACGCGTTGGGCAGCATCGGCGGCGCCGGGTCGCTGGACGCCCTCGTCGCGCGCCTGGGAGCCGACGACGACGAACGGCGCACGGCGGTCTCCGATGCTCTCGCCGTCCTCGGCGACGCCGCCGTCCCGGCAGTCACCGCGCGCCTGAGCTCGCCGGACCGGCCCGTCCGCGAGCACGCCGCCGCCGTCCTCGGCTTCATCGGCAACGCCGCAGCCGGGCCGGCCCTCGCCACCGCCCTGACCGACCCGGAACCGGAGGTCCGCCTCGCGGCCCTGCTCTCCCTCGGGAGGCTGTCGGGCGGCGTCGCCGACACCGCGATCGCCGAGGCGGTCGCCTCCGGCGACGACCGGCTCAGGGTGGTGGCGACCCGTCTCCAGGTGAGCCGTTCGCCACGTGCAGCCGGGCGAACCCCGTGATCTTGACGCCCTTGCCGTAGAGCAGGTCCTTCACCACCCGACCGGGATCCGCCACGCTGACCTGCTCCATCAGCACGCTCTCGTGGACCAGCTGCTCGACCTTCCCGGCGGCGATCCGGGAGACCAGGCCCTGCGGCTTCCCCGCGGCGCTGGCGGCCCGCGCCGCCTCGGCGTAGGCCGCCGCGAGGGCCTCCGGCGGGACGTCCGCACGCGTGAGGTGCCGCGGCGCGCACACTGCGACCTGGAGCGCGATCGACCGGACGACGTCGTCGGTTCCGACCCCACCCTCGTAGGCGACGAGAGCGCCGACCCGCGGCGGATGCCCGTCGGCGACCCGAGGCAGGTATGCCGCGGTGCGGCCGGGCAGCCGGACGACGCTGCCGAGGACCACCGACTCACCACTCGCCTCCCCGAGCTCGGCCAGGGCCGCACCCACGGCGTGTCCGTCCACCTCGAGCCCGAGCAGCGCCTCCCGCTCCAGGTCGGGGCGCTCCGCGGCAGCACCGGCGATCCCCTCCGCCAGGGCCGCGAGGGTCGGGCTCTTCGCGACGAGGTCGCTCTCACAACGCACCTCCACGAGGACACCCGGCGCCGCGGCAACCATCCCCTCCCCCGGCCCGTGACCGGTGGGCCGCGAGCGGGTCCGCGGGACGGGTCGATCGTCCCTACCGGCGGTGCGGCCGGCCGCCCGTCCGCCGCGACGCTCGACGAGCCGGGAGGCCAGACGCCGCATGAGGGGGTCCGCCGAGTCGGCGAAGCCCGCCACGACGCGGCCGGCATACGCAGGACGCAGCTGACCGAGGGCGTTGAGCGCCGCCAGCCTCGCCTCCCCGCCGGACCCGCGCGCCGCCTCGGCAAGCGCCAGCGCCGCCCGGTCGGCGCCCGGCGATCCCATGAGCGCCAACGTGTCCGCCGCGTGCCGGCGCACGTGCGGCGCCTCGCTCTCACCCAGGGCCGCGACGAGTGCGGGGACCGCCACGTCACCGAGCTCGGCCAGCGCCCCACTCAGCGCTGTCCGGTGCTCGGAGTCGCCGCGGCCGAGCTCACCGACCAGGGCAGGCACGACCAACGGGTTCCCGGTCTGTCCGGCCGCCCAGTAGGCGCGGGCCGCCACGGCGTCCACCTCGTCGTGAACGAGCGGCAGCAGAAGCTCTGCATCCGCGCGACGGCCGAGCTTGCTGAGCACGTGGGCGGCCTGCATCCGTGCAACCCACCGCGGGTCGCGCAGCGCCCGCCGCACGTGGGGCAGCGCCTCCTCGGTCATCCGCAGCAGGGCCCAGGTCACCGCCTCGCGGATGAAGAACTCCCGCTCGGCGCCCAGCCTGTCGACCAGGCCGGGCACCCCCGCGAGGGCCTGCCGCTCCCCCAGCTTGATGGCCGACGCCAGCCGGACCTCCGGGTCCGCGTCACCCAACAGCTCGACCGCCCGAAGCACATCCGGGTCGAGCGACTCCGTACCGGTCACGGTGCTCACCTCCACCATCGACGCTAGGAGCTGACGTAGCGAGAGGTTCAAGCCGTGTCGACCCCGAGCACCCGTGACGGCGGGCACAGCCGGTCCCGCCGACCCCGGGCGGTCCCTAACCTGGAGGTGGCACGCGGACCCGGAGGAGGTCGTCATGCGAGGGACCCCGATGCGAGAGACCCGGATGCGACGGCCCCGGTGGGCCACCGCCCTGGCCGCGGTGGCGCTGGCCCTGTCCGGATGCTCGGGCGGCTCCGGGCCGACACCCACGACGACGGCTCCGTCGACGACCGCCACACCGACCACCACGACGACGGTCACCGAGACCACCACGGCGACGACGAGCCCCTCGCCGACCCCGTCGCTCCCATCGGGGTTCGCCCTCACCCAGGTCACCTCGCCGGCCTTCCCCGCGGTCAACGCCGCCGTCGTGGGCGTCGCGGTGCGGGTGGGGCGCCACGACGCGTACGACCGGGTCGTCTACGAGTTCTCCGGGACCGGTCGGCCGGGCTTCCGGGTGCGCTACGTCAGCCAGCCGATCGGCGACCCGAGCGGGGATCCCGTCGACGTGCTCGGTGCGGCCTACCTCGAGGTGGTCGTCACGGGGCTGAGCTACCCGGAGGCCGGCGACCCCCAACCATCGGAGGTCGGGCCGTCCGCGCTGGCCGGGACCGCCATCGCCCAGTCCGGCGTGCTCTTCGGGGGCTTCGAGGGGATGGGCCAGACCTTCATCGGGGTCCGTGACCACAGGCGGGCCTTCCGGGCCTTCGCCCTCACCGGGCCTCCTCGGCTCGTCGTCGACCTCGCGCACGGCTGAGCCCGAGGCGTCGATGAGCACGAACCTTCCCGCGGCGCTCGCCGCGCTCGCGCGCCGCCTGCAGTCCCTGCCCGGCAGTGCCCAACGGGTCACCTCGCCGCTCGGCGTCTGGCTGCTGCTCGCCACCGTCGCCCGCGCCGCAGAGCCGCACGAGCCGCCGCCGGAGCTCGACGCCGCCCTCGGTATGCCGCGGGGCGAGGCACTCGCGGTCGCCGACCGGCTCGTCGCGGCGCCCCATCCTGTCGTCCTCAACGCCTTCGCCGCCTGGGTCCGCGAGGACCGGCTCACCGAGCGGGTCTCGGCGTTCCTCGAGGCCTTACCGGGAGAGGTCACCAGCGGACCGATGCCGACCCAGGAGGCGGCCGACGCGTGGGCGCGCAGCCGGACCGAGGGCCTCATCACCCGGTACCCGATCTCCCTCGACCCGAGCGTCCTCCTCACCCTGGCGAACGCCCTGGCCTGCAAGGTGGGCTGGCGTGAGCCGTTCGGGACGACGCCGGCGGAACGGCTGGGGGCAGGGCCGTTCACGGGCATGGTGATCCGCGCGCTGCGGGCCACGCCCGGCGTCGGACACGGCGGCTGGGTCGCCGACTCCGCGGTCGGGCGGGTCGCCGTCCACGTCGCCCGCGCCGAGGGGCTCGACGTGTGGTCGGTCATCGCCGACCCCGGGGTGGCACCCGTCGACGTCGTGGCCGCCGCCCACGAGATCGCGTCCTCGCGGCCGGCACGGGTCTCCCTCGGGGACCTCCCTCTCGGCGACGGCCCTGCCTGGACGGTCGCCGAGACGACCGCGACGGTCTCACCGGCCGAACGTCACCACGGGCGGGTCACCGAGGTCACCCTGCCGGCGTGGTCGGCCCGGGCGGACCTCGACCTCATGGCCGACCCGCACCTCGGTTTCGCTGCGGCCGGGCCGGTGCTCGGCCGGCTCGTCGACGCCGCCGGCCTCGCCATCGAGGCTCGTCAGTCGGTCGTGGCCCGCTACCACCGGGAGGGCTTCGAGGCGGCTGCCGTCACCGCGGTCACGGCGCGGACGTCGGCCGTCGTCGCCGAGGAGGGCCCGCTGCGGGTCGCCAGGCTGCGCTTCGCCCACCCGTATGCGGTCGTCGCCGTCGCCCGCCCCACCGCGCCCCGAGGTGCGGAGCCGGACCCATGGGACGGCATACCGGTGTTCTCGGCCTGGGTGGCTCAGCCGGAGGAACCGGGCGACTGACGGACGACCGACCGGCCTGACGCGCGGGCGCTAGACCGTGCGCGGCACCTTGCCGGTCCAGGTGAGGACCCGACACATGAACTTGTGCCCCTTGTCGCCGGCGGGGGCGAACATGAGGGGGCAACCACCGTCGATGACGGTCATCCCGCGCTCGCGCCCCCAGTCGGCGGCGGTCTGGGAGACCGATCCGCCGCCGAACGACCGGTGCATCCAGACCTTGTCGATGCCGAGCTCCGACGCCTCCTCCATCGTCCCCTGGGCGTGCTGCGGGGCCGTCCCGATGACGACGGCGTCGACGCCGCCGGGGATGGCGAGCAGGTCGGGGTAGGCCGGGTCACCCTCGACCTCCTCGACGGTGGGGTTGACGGCGAAGACCTCGTAGCCGTTGGTTCGCAGCCAGGTGTAGACGGCGTTGCTGCCGTGGCCCTTCGGCGCGTGGGACACCCCCGTCACGGCGATCCGTCGACTCTCGAGGAACTGCGCGGCCGCTTCCTTCGTGGTGGTCATGATGCGACACCTCCCATGCCACCGATGCTTCCACCTCACCCGGCCAAGCCGGTATGCCGTGGGCCACAGCGGGCCGGCTCGCGCGGCCTGCCCGGGGGGCGAGCGAGGGCGTCGGCGGGCTGGGCGTGTCGCGCCGTGGCGCGGGTACAGTCGAAGGGCCAGGAGATCTTCGAGCTGCACCGCGGATCGAGGAGGTTCGACATGACGGGAACGACGCACCCAGGCACCGGTGACATCGACCGACCGACCGGCCCCGACGCCGTCGACTGGACCGACGAGGGCACCTTCGAGCGGGCCGAGGACGCTCGGCTCGCCGAGGCCGACGACGGCCGCCCCATGGAGGACGAGGTGTTCACCCTTCCCGAGGGCGCCGACGAGGCCGACGTCCTCGAGCAGCACCTCGAGGTGTCCGGCGACGACGAGGACGAGGCTCCGCGGGAGGTGTAGCCGACCCCGGCTCACCGCGAGCGAGCGACGGCCCCGGACGGAAGGTACCCGTCCGGGGCCGTCTGGTTGTCGGAGCGGTGGCGCCCCTGCACGCCCGACCGCACCGACGATCTCGGCCGCCGAGGTCGGTCAGACCCGCGGAGGTCGGTCAGACGCCTGCCTCGATGGTCTCGGGGGACCCTGCGTGGGCCACCGCGATCTTGCGCGGCTTGGCCTCATCGGCCACCGGGATGGTGAGGGTGAGGACACCGTCCTTGTACTCGGCCGCGATCCTGTCGAGCGCCACGCCGTAGCCGAGGGTGAGCTGGCGGGCGAACGTGCCGCTCGGGCGCTCGTGCGAAAGCCACTGAACGTCAGCGTCCTTCTCGGTGCGCCGCTCGGCACGAACCGTCATCGTGCGGTCCTCGACGTCGACGTCGATCGTGCCCGGGTCGACGCCGGGGAGGTCGATGCAGGCGACGAAGTTCTCGCCGTCGCGGTAGAGGTCCATCGGCATCGCCGTGGTCGCCGGGGTGCGGGTGGCCGCGGAGAAGAAGCGGTCCATCTCGCGGAGGGGGTCGAACGTGGTCGTCATGGTGGGTACCTCCTGGTGTTGGGACGGTCTGGTTGCGGGTCTATCCGGGATACCGAGCGGCTACCCTGCGGGCGAACCGCTCGGTATTCATGAGCGTTAACGACTCAACTTTGGATTGTGTTCCCGAAGGGCGTCGTCGTCAAGCGGCCCGTTCGCTCGGGCGGCCCGGGACCGTCCGCCCGGCGGCTCCGGCCGGGTCTGCGAGGGTGGGCGGGCCGTCAGCCGACGCGGATCCCGGTGAGCCACGCGAGGGCCCCGTCGATGTCGGCGACCGTCCACGTGGCGCCCTGAGGTGAGGCGAGGTTGGCTCGCCCCGCCTCATTGAGGTAGCGGCCCAGCACCGATGGTGGCCGGGCGCCCAACGTCGCCGGGGTCCCCTGCTCGAGCCACCGTTCGTGGCCGCGTCCGTCGACCACGAAGACGACGTCCTGGTGCTGGAGGTCGTAGGTGAGGGGCCGCCCGGTCAGCCAGTCCTTCGCCGGTGGTGTTCCCTGGGGGACCTTCGTCACGGCCACGCCGAGCGACCGCCACAGGGTGGCGATGTCCGCCGGGGACGCGGTGAGGAAGTCCCAGTTGGGAGCGGCCCCATAGAGGTTCTGGTATGCCGCGAGCTTGGCGACGGTGTCCCGCTGCGGGTCGATGGTGATCTCGAGGAAGCGGACCCTGCTCGCGTCCAGCCCCGCCTTCGCCGCCGCGGCCGCGGCGTCGCGCATGTTGACGCTTGTCATCGGGCAGACCTCCTGACAGTCGGTCATGACGTCGGCGATGACGAGGTCCGTCCCGGCCAGCAAGCCGAGGGTGAGGTGCCGGCCGTGCTCGTCGGTGAAGGCGATCGAGCGGACAGCCGGCGAGAGCGCCAGGTCGAAGGAGGTGCCGGCGGAGGGGGTCGGTGCCTCGCCGGTGGTCGCGGCGGGGCCGACGGTGGAGCCCGCCGCACACCCCGCGAGCACGGCCGTCGCGGCCACGGCTCCGATCATCGCCGCCGGCCGTCGCGTCCCGATCCGCACCCGTCCGCCTCTCTCCGCCTGGTCCGCCGCGCCCCGCCCGGGTTCTGCTGGCTCTGCTGACCCTGCTGACCCTGTTGGCACTGGACCCGGCGCGCCACGTGCGTGGCAGGTCGCCTGAGCCACCTCGTGGGTCAGCCCTTTCCGACCAGCGGTCCGATGGCCGCCGCGGCCATCTCGACCACCCCGACCTGGTGGCCGTTGCCGACCATGTTGAAGATGATCCCGTCGACCCCGGCGTCGAGCACCCGGGTCTGGACCTGCTCGGCGACCTGCTCGGGGGTGCCGACGAACTGACGGTCCGTCGCGAGGCGGCGTGCGTCGTCGTCGAGGGTGTCCAGGTCGATGCCGCGGGACAGGAGGAAGTCCTTGTGCATCGCCCGCGCCTTGTCGCCGTCCTCGTCCATCATGACGAAGGCGAGGTAGCTGGTCTCCAGGCTGGACCGGTCGCGGCCCTCCTCGTCACAGCGCTGCGTCAGGGCGTCCAGCTTCTGCGGGATGTCCGACGCGTTGCAGATGATGTTGAGATGGGCCGCGTATCGGGCGGCATACCGGAAGGTCTTCTTCTCGCCCGCACCGCCGATGAGGATCGGCAGGTCGTCGCGCATCCGTGGCTCGTTCATGGCGTTCTCGGTGCGGTACCAGTCGCCGGAGAACGTCGGTCGCTCGCCGCGCAGCATGGGGACGATGATCTGGAGCGCCTCGTCGAGCCGGTTGACCC
>CAYPYK010000163.1:0-7881 GCA_964414665.1 uncultured Intrasporangiaceae bacterium
GTCGCGCTGCTGGGCTGACGTCGGGCCGCGGCCGCCCCCGCTCACCCGCCCACCGCTGTCCGCCGGCGTCGACATGGCATGGTCGCCGTGGATCGGGCTTCGGGGCCCACGGTGGAGGCGGTACCCGTGGACCCCGAAGCCCGAGGTTCCGGCCATGGCGTCCGGTTCCCGCGGTCGCCGTGACCTGCCTGCTGCACGAGGTTGCCGATGCCGACCACCACCGTGCTGTCCAGGATTCTCGCAGGCTACGGCGGCGGAGGCACTACCCCAACGGTGATGAATGCGGTCAGTTCGGCCGGACGACGCTCATCCGGTGGGCGGCGCGGGTGAGGGCGACGTAGAGCACCCTGACCCCGCCCGGCGACTCCTCGATGATGGCCGCCGGGTCGAGGACGAGGGTGGCGTCCCACTCCAGGCCCTTGCTCGACAGTGGGTCGATGACTCGAACCCGACCGTCGGCGACTCCGTCGAGATGGGCGACCCGGTCTGCCCAGCGGCGAGGCGTGATCAGGGCGATCGACCCCTCGACGGCTTCGACCAGGTCCTCGAGAGCCGACTCGGCGGCCTCGGCGACGGAGCCGTCGACGCTGAGGTCGAGGGGGTCGACGCCCGTCTCGCGCACCGCTTTCGGGATGTCGGCGTCCGGCACCCACGGCAGGATGACGTCCCGGGCATAGTCGAAGATCTCGCGGGCGTTGCGATAGTTCGTGTCGAGATGGAACGCCTGGCGCGGCTGTCCGGCGAGGGCGTCGTCGCGGGCGCGGGCGGCCTCGGCGCCGTCGGCCCAGGACGCCTGGGCGGCGTCGCCGACGATGGTCCATGACGCGGCCCGACCCCGGCGGCCGAGCATCCGCCACTGCATGGGCGAGAGGTCCTGGGCCTCGTCGACGAGGACGTGGGCGTAGCCCCCCGGACGTCCGATGGTGCCCATGAGCAGCCGTTCGCGGACCGTCTCGGGCGTGAGGACCGCGGCGGCGGCCTCCGCGTCGCTCCAACCGCGCCCGCCCGAGAGCCCGTCAGGCCCGTACGGCGAGAGGCTGTCGAGCTCCTCGATGTCGTAGAAGCCGACCTCCTCGGCAGGCGGCGCTTGGACCACCGCCAGCCGTGCGGTGAGGTCGTCGATGAGGGCCACGTCGGCCACCGACCAGGTTCCGAGGCTGAGCGTCTCGCGCAGGGAGTAGGCGAGGGCAGCGGCCTCCTCGTGGTCGAGGACACCGCGGGACATCGCGTAGGCGTGGTCGGTGTCGGCCAGAGTGAGCAGCACCTCCCGTGCGTCGAGCTGGCGCCACCACGCGGCCATGAACTCGTCGACATCGCGGGAGGACTCGAAGGCATCGAGGAAGTCGTCGCGCTCCCCGGACCGGACGGCCCGCCAGGCCGCGTCCGCGAGGGCGGCGCGAGCCGGCTCCGTCGCGAGGTTGTGCTGGTGGCTACGCAGCACCTGGCGGCGTACCCGGCGGAGGTCCTGCTCGCCGAGCCGGACCGCGTGTCCGGCGATGAAGGCGCGGAACGTCGACGGCGCCCCCTCAGGCGGCTCGGCGGCCGCGTGGGAGAGAACCCGTCGGATCCGCAGCGAGCCCTTGACGGCAGCGACCTCCGGGTCGTCGAGCCGCGCGGCGGTGACGCCGTCGACGAGGTCGCCGACGGCCCGAAGCGCGACCGACTCCTCCCCGAGCGAGGGCAGGACCCGTTCGATGTAGGCCGTGTATGCGGCCGATGGTCCGACGACGAGGACGCCACCGGCCTCGAAGCGGCGGCGTTCGGCATACAGCAGGTATGCCGCGCGGTGCAGCGCGACGACCGTCTTGCCGGTGCCGGGGCCGCCGGTGATCTCGGTGACGCCCCGGGACGGTGCGCGTATCGCCTCGTCCTGGCTGCGCTGGATCGTGGCGACGATGTCGCGCATCCGGTCACCACGGCTGCGGGTGAGGGCTGCGATGAGGGCCCCGTCCCCGACGACGACGAGGTCCTCCGGGGGCTCGGGGACCATGAGGTCGTCCTCGACGCCGACGACCCGCGGACCGCGGCATCGGAGCACCCGCCGGCGGACGACACCCATCGGGTCGACGGGGGTCGCCCGGTAGAACGGCGCGGCGGCGGGGGCACGCCAGTCGATGACCAGCGGCTCGTAGTCGTCGTCGCGGACCCCCAGCCGGCCGATGTGCCGGACCTCGCGTTCGACGCCCGCGCCGCGGGCCTCGAGGTCGAGGCGGCCGAAGACGAGACCCTCGTACTGCCGCTCGATGGTCGAACGGCGGCGGGCGGCGGCGAAGACGAGGGCGTCCCGCTCGAACAGGCCGGTCATCTCCTCGTCGCGAACGTCGCCGACCCGGTCGGTGCGGCCACGGGCGAGCCCATCGGCCTCGACGTGGGCGGCACGCTCGCTCGCCTTGGCCAGCTCGGCATACACCCGGTCGACGTGGGCCTGCTCGAGATGGACCTCATGTGCGGCCTCGGCCGAGGCTTCCGTCACTCTGGGTCGAACGGTGGTCACGCGGGGATACTCCTTGCCGGATCGCGGCCTTCGGGCGCCGAGAACGCATCAGTTTATCTGCCGCCGGGCAAGGTCGCCGCCGATACCCCCCGACCGGGCCGGTGGGCACCGTCGTCGGGAGGTCAGATCAGGCCCCGCTTCGCTGCCTGTACCCCCGCCTGGAAGCGGGTCGTCGCTCCGAGCTCGTCCATGATCGCCCGCAGTCGGCGCTCGACCGTGCGCTGGCTGATGCGCACCTGTCTGGCGATCATCGTGTCGGTCGCCCCGGCGGCGATGAGGAGCAGGATCTGGCGGTCCCGGGCGTCGAGCCAGTGGTGGGGCGCCTCCGCCGCAAGTGCCCGCGACAGCGAGCTCCCGGAGTCGTGGACGCCCTCGGCGATGAGCCGCACGACCTGGACGAGGGGGCGGTGGCGGATGAACATCGAGCCGAAGCCGGTCGGGTCGAGATGGCTGAGGTCGACGACTACCGCGCGGTCGGAGACGACGGCGGAGCAGGGGACGCGGGCGGCGATGCGGACCTCGACACCCGCCTCGGCCAGTCGGCCGAGGGTGTCCAGGGCGCCGTCGGTCTCGAGGATGGTGGCGTCGAAGACGGCTCGGCGGTCGGGTACCCGGGCCAGCGGCCCGGACGGCCCGGCCGCTTCGGCGAGCTCGTTGGCCAGGCCGAGGACCGTTCCCTCCGTTCCGGGTCCGAGCGCGAACACCCGGAGCAGCGTCGAGCGGGCGAGCGAGATGACCTCCCAGCGGGCCTGCTCGATCTCGAGCGGCGAGCCGAGCAGACCGATGCCGGCCGCGCTGAGCGTGCCGGGGCTCTCGGCGCGGGCCAGCCGGTAGAGCTGGGTGAGGCCTTGGACGGCCGAGCGCGAGGTGACGGCCTGTTGCTCCAGGGACGCGGCATACGTCGGCAGGGTCATGTCGGGAGAGGGGACGTCGATCGAGTCGGAGCCGTCGACCGAGACCAGGCCTCTGCTCTCGAGGAGGGCCAGACCCCGCTCGATCTGCGTCGGGGTGAAGCCCTCTCCGCGCAGCACCTTGCGTGATGGCTGGGGGTGACGGACGAGGGCGAGGTACATCCGGGCCGCGCTGTCGTCGCCGGGCGAGACCGGCCAGGCGCTGCCGAGAATGATCTCGGCCGCAGTGTCGGCGGCGATGGTCGGAGTCGGTGGCCTTGGGGGGTCTTCGGCGGTGGGTGCCGGCGCGGCAAGCCGCGGGCGCGCAGGCAGCGACATGTGACCCAACCTCCCCCCACCCCTGGCGGGTTGCCGTCATTGTCGGTGATCCGACGTGGCACCACTGTACGCAATCTCGACGCCGATGGAAGAGTTGAGACGTCGACATAGTCGATGTTCGCGCCGTGCCCCGGTTCCCCAGCCGTGCGGGCCACGCGAGCGAACGCGGCGTTCCCGAGGGTGACCCCCCTGCTCCCCGGGAACGCCGCGTTCAGGTTTGCGCCGACCCCCCCTAGGGTGGGTCACGTGAAGGTTCTCGTCGTCGGGTCGGGTGCCCGCGAGCACGCTCTGGTCCGTAGCCTCAACGCCGACGGCTCGGTCGACGCCGTCGTGGCCGCCCCCGGCAACCCGGGCATCGCGGCCATCGCCCACTGCGAACCATTGCCCCGGGGTGCCGTGGACGCCGACGCCGTCGTCGAGATCGCCCGTCGGCATGACATCGACCTCGTCGTCATCGGTCCGGAGGCGCCGCTCGTCGCCGGCGTCGCCGACGTGGTGCGCGAGGCCGGGATCGCCTGCTTCGGCCCGAGCGCCGAGGCCGCACGCCTCGAGGGCAGCAAGTCCTTCGCCAAGGAGGTCATGTCCGCCGCGGACGTCCCGACGGCGATGGCGCACGTCTGCACAACCGTCGCGGAGGTCGAGGACGCTCTCGACGCGCTCGGTGCCCCGCACGTGGTCAAGGACGACGGGCTCGCCGCGGGCAAAGGGGTCGTCGTCACCGACGACCGCGCCGCTGCGCTGGACCACGCCCGCGCCTGCCTGGCCAAGCCGGACGGCCGGGTCGTCATCGAGGAGTTCCTCGACGGTCCGGAGGTCTCCCTCTTCTGCATCTGCGACGGGGACCGGGTGGTCCCGCTCGCTCCCGCCCAGGACTTCAAGCGGGTGGGCGAGGGCGACGCCGGACCGAACACCGGTGGCATGGGCGCCTACAGCCCGCTGGACTGGGCACCCACCGGGCTCGTCGAGACCCTCATCGAGCGGATCGCCCAGCCGACCGTCGATGAGATGCACCGGCGGGGCACCCCGTTCGTCGGCGTGCTCTACATCGGGTTGGCGCTCACCTCACGAGGGCCGCGGGTCATCGAGTTCAACGCCCGGTTCGGCGATCCCGAGACCCAGGTCGTCCTCGCGCGGCTCGTGACGCCGCTGGGTGTCCTGCTCGATGCGGCGGCGCGTGGCCAGCTCGCCGAGATGACCCCGCTGCGGTGGTCTCCGCAGCACGCCGTCACCGTCGTGGTCGCCGCCGCGGGCTACCCCGGCACCCCGCGTACGGGCGACCCGATCCTCGGGATCGATGACGTCGGCGACGACCCGGACGTCTACGTCCTCCACGCCGGAACCGCGTTCGACGCCGACGGCGCCCTGGCCTCAGCCGGCGGCCGGGTCCTGTCCGTCGTCGCCCTCGGCGACACCCTCGCCGAGGCCCGCAGGCGGGTCTATGCCGCGGTCGCCCGGATCGATCTCGACGGATCTCACCACCGTCGGGACATCGCCCTCGCCGCGGAGCTCGGCCACATCGCCGTGTCGTGACCCATCTCCGGCGCCACCTCCGAGCGGTCCCACGCGTCGCCTCCACCATCTGGTGGCGCTACGGCTCACCAGCACCGAGCCCCACGAGACGACGAGGAGCGGAAGGGCCATGAGCAGCGGCGGGTGCGAGAGCTCCCAGCCCATCACCGCGGCGAACCACGGGGCGTCCTGGCTGGCGGCCAGCACGCCGACGGCGGCCACCAGGGCGAACGAGGGCAGCTCCAAGCTCGCTCCGAGCGCGTGCGAGGCGTAGGCGGCGGCCGCGCCGAGAGCGGCCCCGGTCGCCATCGACGGCGTCAGGAGGCCCCCGGTCGCTCCGGTCCCGATGCTGAGGGCGGTGACTCCCGGCTTGAGGACCACCAGGAGGGCGAACACGAGCGCTGTCCCGGAGCCGATCATCGTCAGCTGGACGACGCCCTTGCCGTTGCCCGGCAGCGCCGGCAGCCACACCGACAGAACGCCGAGGACCAGACCTCCGGCGGCCATCAACGCCGGCAGCCGCCACCCCGGCTCCGGCTGGATGCGGGCTGCCCTGCTCGCGATGATGCGGAACCCGCGGCCCAGGGCGGCAGCCGCGGGGATCGCGACCACGGCCCATACCCACGTCGAGCCCGGGACACCCAACCTCGTCGGGTAGGTGTAGGTCGGTGCACCGGTCACGACGGGGCGCGCGACGATCGTGGCCAGCACGCTGACCGAGATCGTTGCGACGGCGTGGCGTCGGCGCATCCCGATGGCCAGCACCTCCAAGGCGTAGGCCGCGCCGCTGAGCGGCACGTTGTAGACGGCGGCGAGCCCCGCGCCGGCGGCCGCGGCGACGAGCATCCGCCGGGTTTGCGCGGGCAGGGTGAGCGCGGACGCCACTCGGAAGGTCAGTGCCGCAGCCGCCTGCCGCGGCGCGCCCTCCCGGCCGACGGACGAGCCGGTACCCACGGCCAGGATCTGCACGACCGCGTCGAGAAGGGTCCTTCGGGTGGGCAGCCGGACCGGGCGGACCGCCATCCCGTCCGAGATCGATGGGAGCGGTCGACGGCGCAACCACGCCCAGATGAGGCCGCTGAGCGCCGCTCCGACGGTCGGCGCGAGGATGCGCCGCAGGGGCGAGGCGGTCTCGACCCCGAAGATGAACGGCGAGTCGTGGTAGCCGAACGCGATGTGCTGGACGAGGCGGAGAATGAGGGTGAGGACGGCAGCGGCCACCCCCGACACCACGCCCGCGGCGATGATCCCGACGACAAGGCGCACCGGCTCGGACCACCGGCTGCTGCGCCGTCGGACGGCGAGCGCGACGGACCCCAGATCCTTAGCCACAGGCCCGCGGTCCCCCGCCTGGCGGACGTGTCCCTTCCTGGGAGGACGCGAGCGGACCGGCCGCCGGGGGGCGGGTCGTGGGCACCCGCGTGCTCATGGACGCCTCCTCGTCTGGGTCGGGACCGTGCGAGCAGAACGATAGTCAGGCTGCTCGACGGGCCGTCGGCACGGGGTCGGCACTCGCCCCGGCGGCACCCGCACCCACGCCGTCGGTCATGACGACGTGGCCGCGAGTGGCCTTTCAGGACACCTGTGGCAGGACGGTGTCCGCGACGTCGACGAGGTGGTCGAGGTCGCCGAGGTCGAGCACCTGGAGGTAGGCCCGGGTCGCGCCGGCCTCGGCGGACGCCCCGAGCGCGTCGACCACCTCGTCCGGCGACCCTGCCAGTCCGTTGGCCCTGAGCTCGTCGACCTCGCGGCCGGTGGCACGGGCCCGTCACCATTGTGCGAGAACGTCTCTCCGGTTGTCGTCGCCCACATGCCGGTGATGACGGCGAGCTGTTCCTCGAGCCGGTCGAAACGTTCGCCGAGGGGCGGGAACGGGATGCCGTATGCCGCGTGCTCGGCCTCGAACCACCCCGCGCCCGGTCCGAGCTCGACCCGTCGCCGCTCAGGTGGAGGTAGTGGTCGGACCGGTCGAGGTAGGTGTGCGGGGTCGAGGTATTCCGGTGGCGTCTGGGGGTGCTCGATTACCTCGAATCGGGGGGTGTGCGCGGGGTGGAGGTATTCCGGTGGCGTCTGGGGGTGTCGGATTACCTCGAATCGGGGAGGGCGGGGGTCTGGGTCCGTGTCGGCCTGGGGTGGCTGGGAGGATGGCGCCATGACGCCCGCCGCCTCGCGTGCCCTGCCGCCGGCCCTGCCCGGCTACTCCCACGTCTACTCCGGCAAGGTGCGTGACCTCTACGCCCCGCTTGACCCCGCCACCGGTGAGAGGGTGCCGAACCGGCTCCTGCTGCTGGCCTCCGACCGGATCAGCGCCTACGACTACGTCCTCGATACCCCGGTGCCCGACAAGGGCGAAGTGCTCACCCGGCTGTCGCTGTGGTGGTTCGACCAGCTCGCCGACCTCGTCCCCAACCATGTCGTCTCGACCGACGTGCCCCCCGAGGTGGCCGGCCGGGCGGTCCTCGTCGAACGACTCGACATGCTTCCGGTCGAGTGCGTCGCCCGGGCCTACCTCACCGGGGGCGGCCTCGGCGAGTACGCCGCGAACGGCGCGGTGAGCGGCATACCGCTCCCGTCCGGTCTCGTCGATGGCGACCGGCTGCCCGAGCCGATCTTCACCCCGTCGACGAAGGCGCCGATGGGCCAGCACGA
>CAYPYK010000164.1:0-1378 GCA_964414665.1 uncultured Intrasporangiaceae bacterium
GGCGCAGCGAAGCGCCAAAGGAGGATGCCATGTCCCGTCCCCAGTCCGAGGCGGAGTACCTCGCCCGCCTCGTCCCTCCACCCGTGGCAGGCGCCGGTGTCGGGCGTCGCACGGTCATCAAGGGGGCGATGGCTGCTGGTGCCGCCTTCGGCCTCCCTGCCCTGCTCGCAGCGTGCGGTGGGGGCAGCTCGGCCGGCACCTCGGCTGGCGGCGCGCCGACCGGCACGCTGAGCGTCGGCTCCAACTACTCCGACGCCATCCCGAAGGCCGCGATGCAGGCCGTCGTCGACGCGTACCACGCCAAGACGAGCGCCGTGACGATCAAGATGAACACGGTCGACCACAACACCTTCGAGGAGAACATCAACAACTACCTCCAGGGCAAGCCCGACGACGTGTTCACCTGGTTCGCCGGCTACCGGATGCGCTTCTTCGCCTCCCAGGGCCTGGCGGGTGACATCAGCGACGTGTGGAGCAACTTCACCGGCTTCAGCGATGCGTTCAAGACGGCATCGACCGGCGACGACGGCAAGCAGTACTTCGTCCCGCTCTACAACTACCCGTGGGCCGTCTTCTACCGGCCGTCGGTGTTCGCCAAGTACGGCTACACCGCCCCCAAGACGCTGGACGAGATGAAGACGCTCGGCGCCCAGATGCAGAAGGACGGCCTGATCCCCATCGCGTTCGCCGACAAGGACGGCTGGCCGGCGCAGGGCACCTTCGACATCCTCAACATGCGGATCAACGGCTTCCAGTTCCACATCGACCTGATGGCGCACAAGCACGCCTGGAACGACCCCAAGGTCAAGCAGGTCTTCTCCACCTGGGCCGGGCTGCTGCCGCTGCACCAGCCCGCGTCGCTGGGCCGCACCTGGCAGGAGGCGGCGCAGACCCTCCAGCAGAAGAAGGCCGGGATGTACCTCCTCGGGTCCTTCGTGTCCCAGCAGGTCGACCAGGGCAAGGACCTGGACTTCTTCACCTTCCCGGAGGTCGACTCGACGATCGGGTCCGACGCCCTCGACGCTCCCATCGACGGCTTCATGATGGCCAAGAAGCCGTCCAACGAGGCGGCGGCCAGGGACTTCCTGGCCTACCTCGGCACGCCTGAGGCGGAGTACACGTACGGCAAGACCGACACCTCGGACGTCCTCGCCAACACCGACGCCGACACCTCGTTCTACAACGACGTGCAGAAGAAGTCGGCCGAGCTCATCGGGTCGGCGAAGAACATCGCCCAGTTCATGAATCGGGACACGCGCCCCGACTTCGCGTCCACGGTGATGGTCCCCGCCCTCCAGACGTTCATCGGCAAGCCGTCGGATGTCGACGGCCTGTGCAACAGCATCGAGGCCCAGGCGAAGTCGATCTTCGTGTGAGG
>CAYPYK010000164.1:1478-7848 GCA_964414665.1 uncultured Intrasporangiaceae bacterium
TCGACGGCCTGTGCAACAGCATCGAGGCCCAGGCGAAGTCGATCTTCGTGTGAGGTCGTGACGACGGGCAGCACGCCGATCGGCGTGCTGCCCGTCCCCACAGCGGGGTCGGCATCGCTAGCGTTGGCCCCAGTGCTCGAAGCCAGCGGTTGAGCCGGGTGGCGCCAACCCTCCCGGCGGCGGACAGAGAGGGGCCTCGATGTCGAGACCGAACCAGCCGGTGACCTCCGCCGACGCCTCGGTGGCGGTGCCCGCCCACAGACCAGGACGGGCCGGGCACCACCTACGCCAGTTCACGACCCGCGACCGCGTCGTCGTGGGGCTCATGGTCGCCATCCCGCTGCTGCTCGTCCTCATCCTGGTGTGGCTGCCCGCCATCGCCACGGTGCTGCTCTCGTTCACCAGCTGGAACGGCATCGGGGGGCTTGACACCATCAAGTGGGTGGGGACGACCAACTACGAGAACGTCATCACGATCTACCCGCCGTTCGTTCCGGCCGTCCAGCACAACCTGCTGTGGCTCGCCGTGCTGTTCTTCGTGGCGACGCCGTTCGGGATGTTCCTGGCGGTCCTGCTCGACAAGGAGATCAAGGGAAGCCGGATCTACCAGACGTCGATCTACCTGCCGGTCGTGCTCTCCCTGGCCCTCGTCGGGTTCATCTGGCAGCTGTTCTACTCCCGCGACCAGGGGCTGCTCAACGCCGTCCTCGGGACGAAGATCGACTGGTACGGCGACCCCTCGATCAACATCTGGGCCGTGCTGGTGGCGGCCAGCTGGCGCCATGTCGGGTACATCATGCTGCTCTACCTCGCCGGGTTGAAGGGCGTCGACCCCACCCTGCGCGAGGCGGCCACCGTCGACGGCGCCACCCAGGTGCAGACGTTCTTCCGGATCGTCTTCCCCGTCATGCGCCCGATCAACGTCATCGTCCTGGTGATCACCGTCATCGAGGCGCTGCGGGCGTTCGACCTGGTCTGGGTGATCAACAAGGGCCGCAACGGCCTGGAGCTCATCTCCGCCCTGGTGACCCAGAACGTCGTCGGCGAGGCCAGCCGGATCGGCTTCGGCTCCGCCCTGGCGACGTTCATGCTCGTCGTCTCCGTCGTGTTCATCTCGATCTACCTGGTCACCGTGCTGCGGGAGGACAAGTGATGGCCGCCGTCACCGTGGAACAGACCGAGACCCGGACGGTCGCCCCCAGGCGCCGCCGCAGGATCACCCCGATCCGGCTCGTACTGCACCTGTTCCTCGCCATCATCGCCCTCGCCTGGCTCTTCCCGATCGCCTGGGCGGTGCTCAACTCCCTCCGCGACTACGCCTACACCTCGATCCACGGCTACGTCTCGCTCGGCGGGTGGACGCTGGACAACTACAAGAACGCGTGGGAGCAGGGCGACTTCACCACGCACTTCCTCAACTCGGTCTACATCACCGTGCCGGCGGTGGTGTTCACCCTGTTCCTCTCCGCGTGCGTCGCCTTCGTGCTGGCCCGGTTCAGCTTCAAGTTCAACATCGCCATGCTGGGCCTGTTCACGGCCGCCAACCTGCTCCCCCAGCAGTCGCTGCTCATCCCGCTGTTCCGGCTCTACCGCGTTATCCCGCTGCCGACCTGGATGAGCGACTCGGGCATCCTGCTGGACAGCTACTGGGGCCTCATCCTCGTCAACACCGCGTTCCAGACCGGGTTCTGCACCTTCGTCCTCAGCAACTACATGAAGACGCTGCCCAAGGAGCTCTACGAGTCCGGGATGGTCGATGGCGCGAGCGTGTGGCGGCAGTTCTGGCAGCTCACCCTGCCGCTGTGCCGGCCCCCGATGGCGGCCCTGGCGGTGCTCGAGGTGACCTGGATCTACAACGAGTTCTTCTGGGCGACCGTCCTGGTCCAGTCCGGGTCGAAGTTCCCGATTACGAGCTCGCTGAACAACCTGCGTGGCCAGTTCTTCACCGACCTCAACCTCGTTGCGGCCGGATCGGTGATCATCGCCGTCCCGGTCCTGGTCATCTTCTTCCTGTTGCAGAAGCAGTTCGTGGCGGGCCTGACGCTGGGGTCGACCAAGGGCTGAGGGAGCCGGTCGCCGAGCAGGCGAGGGCGCCGGTGCGCGCTCAGTGCGTCAGTCGTCGTCGGGAAGGACGAGGCTGAGTGCCCAGGACACGAGGGTGATCACGACCGCCGCGAACACGGCCGACCACAAGAACTCGTCGATCGTGAACGACAGCCCCAGGGGGCCCGAGATCGCCGCCGTGATCTCGAGCATCAACGCGTTGACGATGAAGGTGAACAGCCCCAGGGTCAGCACCATGAACGGGAAGGAGAAGAACTTCACGATCGGGCGGATCACCGCGTTGACGATCCCGAAGATCAGTGCCACGAGGACGATCGTCACGACCTTGGAGGTCCACGACTTCGTCGAGTCGGCGAGGTCGACCCCGCTGACGACGAGGGCGGCGGCCCACAGGGCCACCGCGTTGATGCCGATCCGGATGAGCAGGCGCTTCATGCCGACATCGTTGCACGGGTATGCCGCGCGCCGCGGTTGCCGGGCCCGGCCGGCCTCGGTCGGCGGCAGCTGCGCGGCATACAGTGACGGGCATGAGCGAACCCTCGCCGGTCCGGCTGCGCGCCGCCCTCGACGCGGTCCCCGCCTACACGCCGGGCCGGCCGGCGCCGGCACGTCCGGGCGTGAGCACCTACAAGATCAGCAGCAACGAGAACCCCTACCCGCCGCTGCCCGGCGTCCTCGACGTGGTCCGCGAGGCGGCCGGCTCGATGAACCGCTATCCGGACATGGCCGTCACGGCCCTCACCGACGCGCTGGCGAACCGGTTGGGCGTCCCGGCGAGCCACATCGCCACCGGCCCGGGCAGCGTCGGTGTGCTCGGCCAGGTCGTCGCGGCCGCGTGCGACCCCGGCGACGAGGTCGTCTACGCGTGGCGCTCGTTCGAGGCCTACCCCATCCTCACCTCCCTCGCCGCAGCGGCGCCGGTGCAGGTGCCGCTCACCGCCGACGGCCGCCATGACCTCGACGCGATGGCCGCGGCCGTCACCGACCGCACCCGGGTCGTGCTCGTGTGCACCCCCAACAACCCGACCGGCCCGGCGGTGGGCGCCGCCGAGCTCGCCCGCTTCGTCGATGCCGTGCCACGAGATGTCCTCGTCGTCCTCGACGAGGCCTACCTGGAGTTCGTCACCGCCGATGACGCGCCGGACTGCCTGGCGCTGCAGCAGCGCCGGGACAACGTCGTCGTCCTGCGCACCTTCTCCAAGGCCTACGGGCTCGCTGGCCTGCGGGTCGGCTACGCCGTCGCCCACGAGGCCATCGCGACGGCCCTGCGCAAGACGGCGATCCCGTTCGGGGTCAACGCGCTCGCCCAGGCGGCCGCGGTGGCATCCCTCGACGCCGAGGAGGAGCTGCTCGTGCGGGTCAAGGGGCTCGTCGCCGAGCGCGACCGCGTCGTCGGGGCCCTGCGCGAGCAGGGCTGGGACATCCCCGACTCCCAGGCGAACTTCGTCTGGTTCGGCCTCGGCGACGAGACGGCCGAGTTCGCCGCGTTCTGCGACCACGAGGGGCTCACGGTCCGCCCCTACGGCACCGACGGCGTCCGCGCCACGGTCGCGGAGCGGGAGGCCAACGACCGCCTCATCGAGGTCGCGGCCGCCTACCGGTCCCGCTGACGGCTGCGGCACCCGCCCGCAACCCCCAGCGCCGTCCCAGCCATCCCGGCAGCTACTCGGCCTAGAGTCGGTCCATCGCTGCCCAGGAAGAGGTGTGCCCATGTTCGTCCCGATGAGCGTCTCGGACTTCACCGACCGCGCCGTCGCCGTCTACGGTGACCGGGTCGGCGTCGTCGACGAGTCCGACCAGCCCGCAGCCCCGCTCGGCGAGCTGACCTACGCCGAGGTGGCGGCGCTCGCGGCCCGTCAGGCGGCGCGGCTCGACGAGCTCGGCATCGCCCCGGGCGACCGGGTGGCGATCGTGTCGCACAACTCGGCCCGGCTGCTCGTGTCCTTCTTCGGGGTGGCCGGCTACGGGCGGGTGCTGGTGCCGGTCAACTTCCGGCTGCGTCCCGACGAGGTGTCGTTCATCGTGCAGCACTCCGGTGCCCGGGTCCTCCTCGTGGACCCCGAGCTCGACACCATGCTCGCCGGCGTCACCGTCGAGCACCGGATCGTCCTCGGCGACGACGAGGCGCTCTTCGCGCCGGAGGGCGCCGTCCCCCAGCCGTGGGAGCCCGACGAGAACGCCACGGCCTGCATCAACTACACCTCGGGCACGACCGCTCGCCCCAAGGGCGTCCAGATCACCCACCGCAACCTCTGGGTCAACGCGGTGACGTTCGGGCTGCACGCGGCCGTGACCGACCGCGACGTCTACCTCCACACGCTGCCGATGTTCCACGCGAACGGCTGGGGTATGCCGTTCGTGACGACCGGCCTCGGCGTCCCCCAGGTCGTGCTGCGCAAGGTCGACGGCGCCGAGATCCTGCGTCGGGTGGAGAAGTACGGCGTCACCCTGATGTGCGCCGCCCCGGCGGTCGTCGCTGCGGTTCTCGACGCCGCGGGGTCCTGGGAGGGCGAGATCCCCGGCCGGGACAGGGTCCGCATCATCGTGGCGGGCGCGCCGCCGCCGTCGAAGACGATCGTCCGGGTCGAGAACGAGCTCGGCTGGGAGTTCATCCAGATCTACGGCCTCACCGAGACCTCGCCGCTGCTGACGGTCAACCGGACCCGCTCCGAGTGGGACGACCTGCCGCTCGAGGAGAGGGCCACCAAGCTCATGCGGGCGGGCCAGCCGGCGCTCGGGGTGCGGCTGCGGACCGACGAGTCGGGCGAGGTGCTGGCCCGGTCGAACGTCGTCCTCGAGGGCTATTGGGAGCAGCCGGAGGAGACCGCGAGGGCCCTGGACGACGGCTGGTTCCACACCGGTGACGGGGGGGTGATCGGCGAGGACGGCTTCCTCACGATCTCGGACCGCAAGAAGGACGTCATCATCACCGGCGGCGAGAACGTGTCCTCGATCGAGGTCGAGGAGGTCATCTTCTCCCACCCGGCGGTGACCGAGGTCGCCGTCATCGGGGTGCCCGACGAGAAGTGGGGGGAGACCATCAAGGCCCTGGTGGTGCTCGCCCCCGGCGCCCAGGTGAGCGAGGCCGAGATCGTCGCCTGGTGCAAGGAGCGGGCGGCCGGCTTCAAGGCGCCGACCTCGGTGGAGTTCCGTGACGAGCTGGCCCGTACGGCGACCGGCAAGCTGCAGAAGTTCAAGCTGCGGGCGCCCTACTGGGAGGGCGCAGAGCGGCAGGTCAACTGACGGCGGCCGCCCCACCGGCCGGTGGGGCTCAGCGCAGCACCCGGTGGGCGAGGACCTGGAAGGGCGGCCCCTGGCCGCAGCCGTCCAGTCGGGCGCTCCCGAGGGTGCCGCTGACCTCGACCCGGTCGCCGGGCGCGAGGCCGGCCACCGTGCCGACGAGCACCCACGACGTCGCCATGTCACCCGGGGTGAACAGCAGGCAGGCGCCGACCTGTGCGCTCACCGTCCCCTGGACGGTCATCCGCTCGCCCTCGACGGGCGCGGGGTCGGCGGCCTTCTTCCGGGCCGTCGAGGGGCCCGGGCTCGGCGTGGCCGAGCCCGCCGACGCCGAGGACGACGCCGAGGACGATGCGGTGGACGTCGGGCCGCCAGGGATGGACCCGCCACCTGCGCACCCTGTGAGCAGCACGGCGCCGAGGGTGCCGGCGACGACGAGGGCGTGTCGTGGTGCCGTCATGGTGGGCCTCCGGGAGCTGTCGGACCACACCGTATGCCGTGTCCGCGGCATACCGGGCCAAGGCCCCGGCATGTCGGCGCCGGCGCCGCAGGGGACCGATCCCGGCCACTGCGGTGAGATTCCGCCGTGAGGCGGGGTACGTTTGGAGTGCAACGTCCTGTGACGGCGACCACACCCCCGGCCGCCGACGCCGACACCTGCCGCCCGAGCGTGCGCACATTCTGCCCGCCCGACGGCGGCCCGAACCGGGCCGGTCACCATCGGTCCCGCGAGAAGGAGTGCACGTGAGCGACAACGACGTCGCGCCCGCCCCGACACCGGGCGTCGACCACCACGAGTCGGCCGCCGGCCAGCCCGACCGTGCGGTGGCCCGGCACCGGCCCGCAGCGGACGGCGGCCCTGACATGATCCAGGCGCTGACTCCCGAGGGTGAGCGCGTCCCCAACCCCGACCTCGACCCGATCATCGACCGGTTGAGCGACGAGGACCTGCGCGGCCTCTACCGTGACCTCGTCCTCACCCGGCGCTTCGACACCGAGGCGACCTCGCTGCAGCGCCAGGGCGAGCTCGGGCTGTGGGCCTCGCTGCTCGGCCAGGAGGCCGCCC
>CAYPYK010000165.1:0-7802 GCA_964414665.1 uncultured Intrasporangiaceae bacterium
GTGCCGTCGGTGCCGTCCGTGCCGTCGGCGTCAGCGGCGACCGGCCGGTCCGAGCCGACGTCCGAGGTCACCATGTCGTCGTCGTTGAGGGGTTGGTCGGGTGGGGTCATGGCACGCTCCTGAGGGTTCGGCTGACGGCGGGTGGTCCTGAGCCGCCGTAGGCCAGTCTGCCTCGCCTGCCGCCGCGGCGACAGACCACGCGGGGGGTGTACCCGGCTGCGGCCGAACCACCTCCTGCCCTGCAGCCCGCTCGACCCGCCGAACCTACGGACGGACCGGCTCGGCGGCCACGCCACCGCCCTGCCCGCCGAGGGCGCCGTCCTCGGCGGACGACGACCGCAGCGCGTCCTGCGAGAGCGGGGGTGACACGAACCAGGTGACGACCGCGGCGACCCCGACGACGACGGCCGCCGTGAGCAGCGCGGTGGAGATGCCGTCGACGAAGGCGGACTGGGCCGCATCGACGACCCGGCGACCGGTTTCCCCGAACCGGGCGATCTCCGGGCTCTGGGTGAAGGCGATCGAGCGGGTGGCGAGCTCGCCGGCCTGCTGGGGCAGACCCGCGACGACGGACGCGACCCCGTCGCGGTACGTCTGGTTGAGCGCACTGCCGAGGATGGCGATGCCCAGGGCGCTGCCGACCTCGCGGGACACGTCGTTGACGGCCGAGGCGACTCCTTGCTTGCTCCGGGGCAGGGAGGAGGTGATCTCGGTCGTCGCCGGCGTGCCGGCCAGCCCCATACCGGCCCCGAACAGGGCCAGGCCCAGCGCGAGCCGCCAGTACACGAGGTCCGTGCCGACCGTCGCGACGATGACCAGGCCGACCGCGGACAGCATGAGACCGAGCGGGGTGACCCGGCGGAAGCCCACCCGCTGCGCGATCCGCGGCGCCGTGCGGGCCAGCGGCAGGACGAAGAGCGGCAGTGGGAGCAGGCACACCGTGGCCCGGAGCGGGGAGTACCCCACGACGAACTGCAGGTACTGAAGGATCGTGAAGAAAAGGCCGAAGGACGCGAAGAACTGCGCCGCGATGGCGATCGACCCGGCACTGAAGCCCCGGACGCGGAACAGCCGGAGGTCGAGCAGCGGCTCCTCGGCCCGCAGCTCCCACCGGACGAAGGCGAGGAGCCCCACGGCGCCGGCGGCGAGCGCACCGACGGTGATCGCGTCGGACCAGCCTCGCTCCGGACCCTCGATGACGCCGGCCACGAGCCCGGAGACACCGACGAGCGAGAACAGCGCACCGACGACGTCGAGGGCGGGTGGCTGCTCATCGGTGGAGTCGGGGACGACGACGAGGGTGCCGACCAGAGCGAGCACGGCGAGGACGACGTTGAGCCCGAAGAAGCTGTTCCAGGCGAACCACCGGAGCAGGGTCGCCGTGACGATGAGGCCGAGCACGGCGCCTCCCCCCACGACGCCGACCCACACGCCGATCGCCCGAGGGCGCTCCTCCTCGGGGAACGACGTCGTGATGACGGACAGGGTCGTCGGCATGATCGCCGCCGCCCCCACGCCCATCGCCGCCCGGAGGGCGATGAGCTGCCCCGGATCCTCGGTGACCATGCCGACCGCCGCCGCCGCTCCGAAGATGACAAGCCCCGCCGCGAGGAGCCGCTTGCGACCGAACCGGTCGCCCAGCGCACCGGCGAACAGGAGCAGGCCGGCGAATACGACGGTGTAGGCGTCGACGATCCAGGTGAGCTGGGTCTGGCTGGCGCCGGTCGACCGGGCCAGGTCGGGCAGGGCCACGTTGAGCCCGGAGACGGCGGAGACGACGGTCATCAGGGCCAGGGCGACGACGGCCAGCACCGCTCGGGTGCGCTGCGGGGGGAGCGCGGCCGGGGCCGAGGTGGCCGGGCGGCGGGTGGCGGCGAGAGGCTGTTGATTTCCACGCATGATGAATTGTTATTCTACGAGCGAGGAAAAGTCAACCAGGAGGCGCAGATGACCGGCACCCGGGGCCCTCGACCGGCCGGCAGCGGCACGCGGGAGGCCATCGCCGCCGCCGCACGGCACCAGTTCGCCGAGCACGGCTACCCCGGGACGACGCTGCGCTCGGTCGCCCGGGAGGCGGGGGTGGACACTCGGCTGGTCACGCACTACTTCGGGTCGAAGCAGGCGTTGTTCGCCACCGTCGTCGAGCTGCCCTTCGACCCCGCCTCCGCACTGGACCAGATCCTCCGTCGCGGCCCGGACGACGCCGGCACCCGGCTCGCCCAGTTCCTTCTCTCGGTGCTGGAGTCCCCCGGGGGGCGGCGCACCGTCACGGGAATGCTGCGAGCGGCCGCCTCGGAGGACGCCGCGGCGGCGATGATCCGCGACCTGCTGGTCGAGCGGATCCTCACCCCACTGACCCAGCGGATCGGCGGCGACGCGCCCGAGCTGCGCGCCAGCCTGCTGGGCAGCCAGATCGCCGGGCTCGCCTTCGCGCGGCACGTCGTCGGCCTCCCCCGGCTGGTCCAGGCCGACCCGGCCACCCTGGTCGCCGCGCTGGCCCCCGCCCTCCAGCACTACCTCACCGGGCCGATAGCCCCGACCGTTGACGCTCCGGCTGACCCCCCCGACGCCTAGGGTGCTGGCGTGAGCACCACGCCGTCGCTGCCCGAGAAGGCGGCGGACACCACCGCCGAGCAGCCGTGGCCGGTGCGCCTGCTCAGCATGAAGATCGCCGACTACGTCGAGCGGATGTCCGTCCTGTGGGTCGAGGGCCAGGTCGTCCAGCTCACCCGCCGGCCCGGCGCACGCACGGCATACCTCACGCTGCGCGACCCGGACGTCGACCTCTCGCTCTCGGTCGCGATCTCGGTCAACGCCCTCGACGCCATGACGGCACCGCTCGGTGAGGGCGCCCGAGTCGTCATCCAGGCCAAGCCGGCCTTCTGGACCCAGCGGGGCACCCTGCTCCTCGACGGCCGGCAGATCCGGCCGGTCGGCATCGGCGAGCTGCTCGCCCGGCTCGCGTACCTCAAGACCAACCTCGCGGCCCAGGGTCTGTTCGACGCCGAGCGCAAGCGGCGCCTGCCGTTCCTGCCCCGACGGGTCGGCCTGATCTGCGGGCGGGCCAGCGCCGCCGAGAAGGACGTCGTCGAGAACGCCCGACGCCGCTGGCCCGCCGTCCGGTTCGAGACCCGGCAGGTGGCGGTCCAGGGGTCGAGCGCGGCGCTGGAGGTCAGCGCGGCCCTCGCCGAGCTCGACGCCCTCCCCGAGGTCGACGTCATCGTCATCGCTCGGGGCGGCGGCAGCGTCGAGGACCTCCTGCCGTTCAGCAACGAGGCGTTGGTCCGGGCGGTCGCGGCCGCGCGCACCCCCGTCGTCAGCGCCATCGGCCATGACGTCGACACCCCGCTGCTCGACTTCGTGGCGGACTTCCGCGCCTCCACACCCACCGACGCCGGCAAGGCGGTCGTTCCTGACGCCGCCGTCGAGCGCCGCATCCTCGACCAGGCCTGGGGACGGGTATGCCGCACGCTCGCCGGCCGGGTGGAGGGCGAGCGGCGACGGCTCGTGGCCCTCACCTCCCGGCCGGTGCTCGCCGACCCCTCGGGGTTCGTGCGGGTCCAGCGGGAGCAGGCCGAGGCCGTGCGGGCCCGCGGGCGCCGGCGGGTCCACGGCCTCGTCCAGCACGACGTGGCCGAGCTGCGTCACCTGCACGCCCGGGTCCGCACCCTCTCCCCCCAGGCGACCCTCGACCGGGGCTATGCCATCGTCACCCACGAGGGTGGGGTCGTCCGCGAGCCCGCCGAGGTGGTGGCGGACGAGCCGATCGAGGTCCGGGTGGCCGGCGGGAGCTTCGCGGCGCGGGTCAGCGCGGTCCCGGCGACGGCTCCGGACGAGGCTTAGGCTGGCCCGCATGGCCAAGCGCACCGAGCCCACCGAGCAGGCACCGCCGACCCCGGCGGACGCCCCCGACGCGAACGCCGACGTGGCCGACCTGTCCTACGAACAAGCCCGCGACGAGCTGAGCGACATCGTCGAGCGGCTCGAGAACGGCCAGGTCGGCCTCGAGGACAGCCTCGCCCTGTGGAAGCGCGGCGAGGCGCTGGCCGCCCACTGCGCCGGCTGGCTCGACCGGGCGCAGGCCCAGCTCAACGCGATCGAGGACTGACCCGGCGCAGGCCGGGACTGAGGAGCTCAGGAGGAGGGGCTGACCACCACGAGGTGGTCGGCGAAGAAGGTCAGCTCCTCGAAGGTGCCCGTCCCGGTGATGATGGTCGTCAGCCCGGCGGAGCTCCCACCGCCGGCGTCGGCCAGGTGGACGAGGCTGTTCTGGGTCTTGTCCGGTCGGTCGTACTCCGTCCAGGTCCGCCCGCCGGCCGTGGCCTCCCCGACCTGGGGGGCCCGGTTGGTCTCGGCCTCGACCCAGTGCGAGGTCGCGTTCATCGTCTGCTCGATGGCGACATAGCGGCCGGACGGGCTGACATACCCGGCATGCCACGTCTGCAGCCCGTCGGTGCTCCGGACGAACCGGACGGCCGTGGCGTCCCACCCCGACGGCAGCCCGCGCGGCTCCTCGACCGGCCAGCCCGTCTCGCCGGCGACGGCGACGGCGGTCGAGTGCACGTCGACCGGGGGCCGGCTCACCGAGCTGACCCGGGGCACCATGAGGATGAGGACGACCACGATGGCGACCACCACGACCAGGGACCGGACCATGTTGGAGACGGACCCCAGGTCGTACCTGCTGGCCGTCGGCTGCGCGCTCACCCGCCCATGCTCCCCGACGACGTACCCCGACCACCAACCGGGTCCGCGCACCGGGCCGCCCCCCGATAGAGTCGAGCCGTCTCACCACCAGCCCGGGAAGGCAGACAACCCATGGCCGACCGCGTCCTCGTCATCGGGGAGATGCTCATCGACATCGTCCGGACGCCCGACGGGGCGGTGGCGGAGTTCGTGGGTGGCTCTCCGGCCAACGTCGCGATGGGCCTGGCCAGACTCGGCCACCCGGTCGACTTCGCGACGGTCCTCGGCGAGGACGACCGGGGGGCGCGCTGCGTCTCGCTCCTCGAGGACACCGGGGTCGACCTCCTTCCGGGCAGCCTGCACCCCGAGGCGACCTCGACGGCCGACGCGACGATCGACGACTCAGGTGCGGCGACCTACCTGTTCGACCTGCACTGGGACCTGCCCACGGTGGACCTGCCCGCCGGGACGGCACACGTCCACATCGGCTCGATCGCCACGACCTTGGAGCCGGGAGAGGTCGAGGTCACCGCCGCCCTGGTCCGGGCCCGCCCCGGCGCCACCACGTCGTACGACCCCAACATCCGACCGAGCATCATGGGGGCCCCCGACGTCGTGCGGGCACGGGTCGAGGAGCTCGTCAGGCTCAGCGACGTCGTCAAGGCCAGCGACGAGGACCTCGCCTACCTGTATGCCGGCGAGTCGCCGTCCGCGGTCATGGCCCGCTGGGCGCAGCTGGGACCAGGG
The DNA here is from genome assembly GCA_964414665.1 of uncultured Intrasporangiaceae bacterium. GTDB lineage: Bacteria > Actinomycetota > Actinomycetes > Actinomycetales > Dermatophilaceae > CAVSJJ01. The sequence goes on from CAYPYK010000165.1 coordinate 5,434, forward strand.
CTGGTCCTGGTCACCATGGGCGGCCACGGCGTGACCTACCGGGTGAGCGCCACGGGCGAGGAGGGCCGCGAGCCGGCCCGAGCCGACACCGTGGTCGACACGGTCGGCGCCGGCGACTCGTTCATGGCCGGCCTCGTCTCCGGCCTGCTCGACAGCGGGCTGCTGGGCGGGGGCGAGGCCCGCGAGCGGCTGGCCGCCGCCACCCGCGTCGACGTGGCCCCGGCCATCGCCCGGGCACTGTCGACGAGCGGCGTGACCGTCAGCCGAGCCGGTGCCTACGCGCCCACCCGAGACGAGCTGTGAGCCCCGCCCCGAGCCGGTCGGCGCCCCGGCATTCCCGAGGCGGCGACGCCGACCGCGAGGGCCACACTTGGACCGACACCACAGCAGCCGCGCGCGGGCCGCGAGCCCGCGCGGGGCTCCGCACCGCCGCGCGACGGGAGATGACACACGATGGCCGAGTTCGCCTACGAGGACCTGCTGCCGACCGGGGAGGACACGACGCCCTACCGGCTGCTGACCACCGAGGGGGTCGAGGTGCTCCAGGGGCCGGGAGGCCGGCCGTTCCTGCAGGTCGCGCCCGAAGCGCTGCGGCTCCTCACCGAGACGGCGATGCACGACATCGCGCACTTCCTCCGTCCCGCCCACCTGGCGCAGCTGCGGACGATCCTCGAGGACCCTGAGGCGAGCAACAACGACAAGTTCGTCGCCTACGACCTGCTCAAGAACGCCAACATCTCGGCGGGTGGTGTCCTGCCGATGTGCCAGGACACCGGCACGGCCATCGTCATGGGCAAGCGCGGGCAGCACGTCCTCACCGAGGGCACCGACGAGCGCGCCGTCTCGCAGGGCGTGTTCGACGCCTACACCCGGCTCAACCTGCGCTACTCCCAGATGGCGCCGCTGACCACGTGGGAGGAGCAGAACACGGGGTCCAACCTGCCGGCCCAGATCGAGCTCTACGCCGACACCGCGCCCGGCCACGAGACGACCTACAAGTTCCTCTTCATGGCCAAGGGGGGCGGCAGCGCCAACAAGAGCTACCTCTACCAGGAGACCAAGGCGATCCTCAGCGAGGACGCGATGATGCGCTTCCTCGACGAGAAGCTGCGCGGCCTCGGCACCGCGGCGTGCCCGCCGTACCACCTGGCCATCGTCATCGGCGGCACGAGCGCCGAGTTCGCCCTCAAGACGGCGAAGTACGCGAGCGCGAAGTACCTCGACACCCTGCCCGAATCCGGCGACCCGGTGCCGCACGGCTTCCGCGACACCGCCCTGGAGGCGAAGGTCCTCGAGCTGACCCGCCAGTTCGGGATCGGCGCGCAGTTCGGCGGCAAGTACTTCTGCCACGACGTCCGAGTCGTCCGGCTGCCGCGCCACGGCGCCTCGCTGCCCGTGGCCGTCGCCGTCTCGTGCTCGGCGGACCGGCAGTGCCTCGCCAAGATCACCCCCGAGGGCGTGTTCATCGAACAGCTCGAGACCGACCCGGCCCGGTTCATGCCCGAGCTGACCCACGAGGAGCTGAGCGGCGCGGGCCACGAGGGTGAGGGCGCCCGCGACGACGTCGTCCGCGTCGACCTGCGCCGGCCGATGACCGAGATCCTCGCCGAGCTGACGCAGTACCCCGTCAAGACCCGGCTGGCGCTGCACGGCACCCTCGTCGTCGCCCGCGACATCGCCCACGCCAAGATCAAGGATCGCCTGGACGCGGGCGAGGAGATGCCGGCGTACCTCAAGGACCACCCGGTCTACTACGCGGGCCCGGCCAAGACACCGGAAGGCATGCCGTCCGGATCGTTCGGACCGACGACCGCCGGGCGGATGGACTCCTACGTCGAGCAGTTCCAGGCGGCGGGTGGCTCGATGGTCATGCTCGCCAAGGGCAACCGCAGCCAGCAGGTCACCGACGCCTGCCACGCCCACGGTGGGTTCTATCTCGGCTCGATCGGCGGGCCGGCCGCACGCCTGGCCCAGGACTGCATCAAGAGCGTGGAGGTGCTGGAGTACCCCGAGCTCGGGATGGAGGCCATCTGGAAGATCGAGGTCGAGGACTTCCCGGCGTTCATCATTGTGGACGACAAGGGCAACGACTTCTTCGCGAGCGTCACCAGGCCCGTCGCGTTCACCATCGGCAAGCGACCCGGCCTAGGGTGAGGGGATGGACCACGCCTTCGACGACCTGATCCGGGCCAACGAGGACTTCGCCAAGACCTTCGACCTCAGCGGGTTCGACGGGGTGGCCCACGCCGGCATCGCCGTAGTGACCTGTATGGACTCCCGGATCGACCCCCTGCGGATGCTCGGCCTCAAGCCGGGCGACGCGAAGATCTTCCGCAACCCCGGCGGGCGGGTCACCGACCAGGCTCTGG
>CAYPYK010000166.1:0-7741 GCA_964414665.1 uncultured Intrasporangiaceae bacterium
AGCCGACCGCCCAGGGCCGCGTGCGGTACCGGCTCGCCCACCAGATGACCGCTCCGCCGGCGAGCAGCGTCAGCAGGACCCCGGCGCCGATCGGGTGGTAGGGCATGAGGAGGGCCCCAGCAAGACCGACGACCAGGGCGGCACCGAGCAGCCCCACCTGCGGCCCGATCCCCGCTTCGGGCCAGACCTCGCCGAGCACGTCGGCAGGCGGCGTGGGCGGCGCGAACAGGTGCGCGGGAGCCGGGGTCGGTGGCGCCGCAGCGGCGGGGGTCGCGGGCATCGGGCTCTCCTGGATGGGCACGGGCTGGCGTTGGGGGACGTGAGGTGGTGCCGGGGGCCTTGGCTCGACCGCCGGCGAGTCGGGGTGAGCCGCCCCGGGGGTATGCCGCGGCAGCACCGCGCGGATGACCGCACCGGACCGGTCGTGCGCCGGTGGCACGGCCGCGACGGTCCCCCCGTGCAGCTCGCAGACCCACCGGGCGATGGCCAGGCCGAGGCCGGTCCCGCCCGCGTCGTCGCTGCCGGTGCCGAACCGCTCGAAGACGGCCTCGGCCGACGCGGGCGGGATGCCGGGGCCCTCGTCGGCGACCTCGAGGGCCCACCGGTCGCCGGCCACGGCATACGCGCTCACCCGCACCGCACCCTCGGCCGGGCTGTGCCGCCCGGCGTTGTCGAGGAGGTTGGCGACGACCTGCACCAGCCGCGCCGGGTCCGCCTCGACGACCAGGTCCTCCGGCTCGACGACGACCTCATGGCGCACGGCCCGCGGGGTCAGCCCCGCCTCGGCGACACAGCGGGTGAGAAGCTCGACGACGAGGACCGGCTCGGCCCGCAGCCGGGCCTGGCCCGCCTCGATGCGGGACAGGTCGAGCAGGTCGGTGACAAGGTCGCTCATCCGCTCGGCCTGCGCGAGGGCGGTGCCGAGGGAGGCCGGGTCGGGGGCAGCGACCCCGTCGACGAGGTTCTCGAGGAGGGCGCGCTGGGCAGCCAGGGGGGTGCGGAGCTCGTGGGAGACGGTGGCGATGAGCTGGCGACGCTGCTCGTCCACGGCCCCGAGATCGGCGGCCATCGTGTTGAACGCCCGCGCCAGGCCTCCGACCTCGTCGGTCGAGGTCGCCGTGACCCGCTGGCTGTTGTCGCCGGCCGCCATCCGCCGCGCGACGGCGGTCATCTCCCGCAACGGCGAGGTCATCCCGCGGGCGAGCCACTGGGTGATCCCGAGAGCGGCCGCGAGCGTCACCGGGAGGCTGAGCCACCACGGGACCTCGGCCTGTTCGCCGATCCCGGCGACCGCGGTGGCGACGAGAATGCTGGCGGCGACGAGGAGCCCGAGCTTGAGCTTGATGGAGCCGACCCGGTCCAGCGGCCGCTCGGGGATCACGGCCGGTCCTCGAGGGCGTACCCGACGCCGTGGACCGTGCGCACCCGCTCGGAGCCGATCTTGGCCCGCAGCGCCTTGACGTGACTGTCGAGCGTCCGGGTGCCGGTCGCGTCGGCCCAGCCCCACACCTCGCGCATGAGGTCATCGCGCTCGCGGACCGTGCCGGGGGTGGCTGCGAGGGCGACGACGAGGTCGAACTCGGTCGGGGTCAGGTGGACCTCGGCCCCGTCGACGTGGACCCGTCGCGTCGCCGGGTCGACGTGGAGGGCGCCGACCTGGCGGGCCGCCCCGGGTGCGGCAGCCAGCTCGCGGGCCCGGTCGACGCGGCGGAGCAGTGCCCGGGTCCGGGCGAGCACCTCGCGCATCCGGAACGGTTTGGTGACGTAGTCGTCGGCCCCGACGGCCAGCCCGACGAGGATGTCGGTCTCGTCGTCGCGGGCGGTCAGCATGAGGACCGGCACCGGCCGCTCGGCCTGGATGCGGCGGCAAACCTCCAGCCCGTCGAACCCCGGAAGCATGACGTCGAGGACGACCAGGTCGGGCCTCAGCTCGGCGTGGGCGGCCACCGCGCCCGGCCCGTCGAAGGCCTGGTGGACCGTGAACCCCTCGGCGGCGAACCGGTCCGCGAGCGCCTGGTTGATGGTCGGCTCGTCCTCGACGACGAGGATCGTCGCGGACGGCGTCGAGACCGGCACCGCACGGTCGATGGGGGTCCCCTCGGTCATGCTCCGAGCGTATGGGCGAGCGCATGCGGGTCGCCCGGGCGACGTGTGGAGATTGTGTGCAGACTGCCGACCTCGCCGCTACGCCGAGCCGACGGCACCCGGTGGCGGCGACGACCGCGGCCGTCACGAGGACCACTGTGGGCACCGGCTTCGCGGCGGGGACGGCCGCCCAGCCCGGTGAGCAAGGTCACCGCGAGGGCCCTGTGGAAGGCCCGACTCGACCGGTATGCCGCCGGCGAGGGCCACGTGCGGCTGGACCTGGGGGCGGTCGCCTCCGTCGCCCACGCGCGTGTTGGGGGGGGTCCCGGGGGCCCAGCCGCGTTCGAGGGCCGGGCCGGGACTTGTCCAGGGCCCTCGGATCGTGGAGAGTCGAGGGATGTCGATCGAGAAGCTGCCGTCGGGGACGCGGGGCGGTCGCACGCCCCCCGGGTTCGTCGGGAAGCTGATGACGCCGGTCATGGTACGGATCCACCGGCTCTCCGGGGACCGGTTCAACGGGATGGACCTGCTCTACCTCACCACCGTCGGGGCCAGGTCGGGACAGGCCCGGACCACTCCCGTCGCCCGCTTCGACGACGGCGCCGGAGGCTGGTGGGTCGTCGCCTCTGCCGGTGGTGCCGTCACGCATCCCGCGTGGTACCACAACATCGTCGCCCACCCGGACGACGTGACCGTCGAGGTCGGCAGGACCCGGCATCACGTCCGGGTCGAGCAGCTCGACGGCGATGCGCGAGAAGCCGCCTGGCGAGAGATCACCGGACGGGCCAAGGGCTTCGCCGCGTACGAGGCCAAGACCGACCGGGCCATCCCCGTCCTCCGGCTCACCCCGCTCCACTGAGCGCCGGTGGGCGACGCCGGGCCTGTTCGCGTCGTGCCGCCTCCGTCGACGCCCCCGGTCGGGCCCGTCCGCGGGCTTCGGCTCGCACCCGGGAGCCCGCGTCAAGCCAGCGGCTGCCCACTCCTTGCACAATGCGTTAGTCGCTACTAACGTATTGGCGTGCTCGACGCCTTGTCCGCCGCTGCCGAGCCGAACCGGCGACACATCCTGCAGCTGTTGGCGTCCCGCCCCATGACCGTGAGCGAGATAGCAGTTCAGTTCACCGTGACCCGGTCGGCGATCTCCCAGCACCTCGCGGTGCTGAGCGACGCCGGGCTGGTCACGGCTGCGAAGGTCGGCCGCCAGCGCATCTACCGAGTCCTTCCGAGCGGCCTCCGCAAGCTGCAGGCCGAGATCGACCGCTTCTGGACCGATGAGCTGGACCTGCTCGTCGCCGACGCCAACACCTTGAGGAGAGACCGATGAGCTACACCAAGACCGCCGTCCTGCCCGTCACGCCAGACGAGGCGTTCGACCTCATCACCCGGCCCGAACGGCTCCGCCGATGGCAGACGGTGTCAGCGCGGGTGGACCTGCGGGCCGGCGGCGAGTACCGCTGGACCGTCACTCCAGGGCACATCGCGGCCGGGACCTACCGCGAGGTCGAGCCGGGCAGGCGCGTCGTGTTCGGATGGGGCTGGGAAGGTAGCCCCGGACTTGCCCCGGACGCGTCCACGGTCACGATCACGGTCGAGCCCACCGAGGGGGGCACCCTGGTGACCCTCGTCCACGAGGGACTGACCGAGGAGCAGGCCGCCCAGCACGCCGAGGGATGGAACCACTACTTCACCCGGCTGGCGACGGCGGCCGCTGCCGGGGACGCCGGTCCCGACGAGTGGGCCGCGGCCCCCGAGGACCTCGACCCGCTGTTGAGCGCCGAGGCCACCCTGGCCGTCCTCCAGGGCGTGTTGCTCAACCTCACCAGCGAGGACCGTACCAAGCAGACCCCATGCAGCGACTTCGACTGCGACGCGCTTGCCGAGCACCTCGTCGGATCCCTGACCGGCGTGGGAGCGATGGCCGGCGCGGCGGTCGCCGACCCCGAGGCCGGCTCGCTCGAGAACCGCGTCGCGGTGATGGCGGCCCAAGCGGTGGAGGCCTGGCGAGCCCGAGGCCTCGAGGGGACGATCACCGGCCCGGGGGGCGGGGAGATGCCTGCCGTGGTCGGCGCCAGCATCATGTCGCTGGAGTTCCTCATCCACGGCTGGGACTTCGCACAGCCCAGCGGACAACAGCTCGCGGTGTCGGATGCCGTCGTCGAATACGTCCAGACCCTGGCCGACCAGATCATCCCGGGTTCACGGGCGCGCGGGGCTTTCGCCGAGCCCGTCGAGCCCGCCGTCGACGCCAGTGCGCTGGAGCGTCTGGTCGCGTTCTCGGGACGTACCCCAGTCACCGCTTGACCACACCCACCCATCACGCACGGCTGTCTCAGAACCAACGAAGGAGAGTCACATGTCCACGTACGTCTTCATCTACCACGCACCGATGACCCCGGCAGAAGCCACGCCCCCCAGCGCCGAGCAGGTGGACGCGATGATGGAGCTGTGGGGCGCCTGGGCCGCCACCGTGGGGGACCGGATGGTCGACTTCGGGACCCCGCTCGCGGGTGGCGTACGGGTCGCCGCGGGAGGCGGGGCCACCCCGAGCGACCGCGAGGTGGCCGGCTACAGCATCCTCGAGGCCACCGACCTCGACGAGGCCCTGGAACTCGCCCGGACCCACCCGCACCTCACCATGCCCGGTGGATGTGAGATCGAGGTTCACGAGGCACAGGCCATCCCGGGGATGTAGCAGACAGGCCGCCACCCGATAGGCGTCCGGGTGGCGGCCGGGGCGCCGACCGATGTCGACGAACCCCCGAGGTCACCGGCACCGATGGCCGGTCGCCGACAGCGCGATCCCGTGAGGAGGTGGCCGACAAACGAGGTGATGGAGTGCAAGGGCCCGGACGGTGCGGTACCGCTGCCCGTCGAGCCGCCGGCGTTCGAACGCTGGTCAGCGGTCGGTCAGCGCATCGGGCCCGATCCCGCCCGAGGCCGGGGGCGGCGTGGTGTTCGCGCCCCTGCGGCGCCTGCCGACCAGGCTTCGCCCGATACGGTCACACCGACCACAGAATCGGTCCAGGCCCACCCCGCCGGGGCGGGACCCGTTTCTGTGGTCGGCGGGTCAGGGGAACCGCCGCCCGAGCGCCTCAATGTCGAGCGCCGAGCCGACGATGAGGTTGGTCGACATGTCGACCAGCATGAAAGGTCCCAGATCCTCGTACCGAGGACTCGACTCCGGGACCTCGATGACGTGAATGCCTACTGCCTCAGCGTGCTGGCGGATAGTGGGCAGGGGCAGGGGCAGGGGCAGGGGCAGGGACAACGAGGGCCTCAACGGCTTTGCTCGGGCCACGCCACACCAAGCCAGGTCGTGTCGTGAGAGAGGACCTCTCTGGCCCGCTGCTCCTTCCACCATATGCCGCGACGACGCGGGGTGTGCCCGCGCAGAGGTGGTGCCACGCTGCGGGCGCCCGCGAGGTGTGGGCGAGGTCACCCCCCATCGCCCCAGGTGGTGGCCGGCGTCGGGCGCAGCGACCGCTCCGTTGTAGGTCTGGGCGTAGCCCGCTTACGTGGCAGCGTTCGCTCGCTCGCTGGCGACGGCGAGCGCGACCGCGAGATGGCACTCCGGCAGCGCCGCTCCCGTCACCGATTCGTACTCCGCGGCCGCAGCGATCGTCTTGCCGTCCGCGACGAGGTCCCGGAAGGAGTGCAACGTCTCGTCCTCCCAGAAGGCCACGAGGCCTCGATCCGACAGGTTCCGGACGATGAACCCGACGGCGACGTCTTCCTGGATCTTCACAGCGCCCAGGCTAACCGGCGGCGTCAGGTGAGCGCACCTGGAGCGGTGCCACCCGGCGAGCCGCATCGCCCGGAGCCGAGGACCGACGCCAGCACATCCCTCGATCGGGGCCATCCCTGCGCCGTGGGCTGCAACGTCCGACGTCGCCGGGGAGCGGCCATGCGCCTGCCGCGGATCGAGCGGCCCTGGCGGGCCGGGATCGGAAGGGGTATGCATGAGTCATGAGTGACGTCAGATCGGCCTGGAAGGACACCGGGGAGCGGTTCGCCGCTCTGGGCGCCTCGCTGAAGGCGCACTACGGCGCGGAGCGCGACGCCGAGTCGACAGACACCGACGCCGAGTCGACGAAGCGGGATCTCGGTGAGGCAGCCCGTCGTTTCGCGGGCGCGGTCCAGGACGCCGTGGACGCCCTGGGGGCGGCGGCCCAGGACCCATCCGTCAAAGAGGACGTCCGCAGGGTAGGGACCTCCCTGGCCGACGCCCTCAGCGCCACGTTCGCGGAGGTCTCCGACGATCTGCGCCGCATGGCGGACCGGACCCCTGGGGGCCAGGCCGAAGCTGAGCCCCCGCCCACCGCCACGACCGGACCGGACACGTCGGCGTCGGCTCCCGCGGAACCGGGGGCGGAATCGGCGTCAGCCCCCTCCGAGGGCGACGAGCCACCGCCAAGCCTCGAACCGTGGGGCACCCCGTAGGCGTGTTCCGAGAGTCGACGCCCGCCGGCACGGAGCACGGTGCCCATCGGCCGCGGCCTCCGGCCTGACCCAGTGGGCACGCGGACACGCCGCGCAGCACGTCAACACCGCTCGGTGCGGCATGGGCAGGGCCGGGGCTCGGGGTCAGCCGGCACGGCTCGGCAGGAGGAACAGGACGCAGGCCACGCCGAACACGACGCTTCCCGCGACCACCAGCGGGTCGCCCGAGCGGGCACCGGACCAGCCGAACAGCACGGCACTGACGAGGAACATCGCCCAACCGACTCGCTCCGCGCGACGCATGGCTCCACTACAGCCCTGCGTCGCGGCCGTGTCACGCCGACGCGCGGGTCACGTCCACGGCGCACCGGGCTGCCGGAGCGACGTGATGAGCATCGACCGGATCGGTCTCGCCGCCGTTGTCGCCCTCGAGCACCCGCTCCCGACGGCTCCGGCCCCTGCGCTCAGCGACGGCCGATGAGGTATCCGGCCACGAACGCGAGGACCGCGACGGCGGTCCGTCCGGCGTACTCACGCACGAGGACCGGCAACACCGTGCGGCCCAGGTCGATCGAGTCCTCGGACGGCCGAGGCGGCGCGGCCGGTGCCGCCGGCCGCGCCGTGGCGGGAGCCGGTGCCGCCGGCCCCGCCTCGTCGGTCGCAGCATCCGCTCCGGCTCCGCCGCCCCCCTCTGAGGGCGCCGCACCAGGAGCTCCCGGCGCGGCGGGACCGTCGGCACCGATCTCCGCGAAGCGGTTCTCGATGCACGCCACGAACTGCTGCAACAGCTTGTCGGACACGTCTTGCATGACGCCACGGCCGAACTGCGCCGGTTTGCCGGTGACCGCAAGGTCGGTGACGACGTCGATCCGGGTGCCGGCGTCCGAGGGCGCCAGCTGGATCGTCACCGTCGCCCCAGCCGTCCCGTTGCCACGCTTGTCCTTGCCCTTCGCGTCGATGACCGCCCGGTGCGTTGCGTCGTCGCGGCTGAGGAACCGGCCGGCACCGGCGTAGACGAGGGCGATCGGGCCCAGCTTGACCTTGACCGTCCCACTGAACCCGTCCTCGGTCACCTCGGTCACCGTGGCTCCGGGGAAGCACAGCCCGACGCCCTCGAGGTCCATGAACGTCGCCCAGGCCGTGTCGATCGAGGCAGGCACTGTGAAGTCGTGGGTCAGCTCCACCGGCTCACGCTCCCGCGGCCGCCAGGACGGCC
>CAYPYK010000167.1:0-661 GCA_964414665.1 uncultured Intrasporangiaceae bacterium
GGAGCACCCGCTCGTTGAACTGCAGCCAGGAGATCTCGCGGTCGAGGAACCGGTCCGAGGGCAGGCTGTCGTCCTCGACGGGCCGGCTCCGCACGACCCGGATGAACCGGCCGTCGGGCGACCGGGGCGGCGCGTGCAGGCCCTCGGTGACCGAGGAGCTGGTGATCGAGACCTCGCTGACGATCTGGGCCGTGGCGGCCGCCGCCGCGGCGGCCGAACTGGCCCTGCGACCCCGGTGGCCCGACGGGGGACGCCCGCTGTCGGCGGTCCGAGCGGCGGCCGCGGTCAGGCCCCGGTCAGCGGTCTCGGCTCTCGCCTGGTCGGGGGAGGACATACCCCCATCCTGGCAGGTCGCCCGCCACGCTGCGAGGCGGTGGCGGGCGCGGCGTCCGGGCTCGGGCAGGTGGGCGGCACCACCGAGCCGGTTGGGGCGAGGCCGGGGCAGGTCAGCCCACGGGCACCGCATACCTGACGTCGACCCCGGCGTCGACGAACCCGAGCCGCGCATACGTCGCCCGCGCCCGCACATTGTCCCCGTCGACATAGAGATGGACCGCGGCGAGGCCCCGGCCCGCTAGGTGCGCGAGGCCGAGCCGGGTCACCGGGCCGGCCAGCCCGTGGCCCTGGTATGCCGGGTGCACCCCGAGGACGTAGACCTCCC
>CAYPYK010000167.1:761-7588 GCA_964414665.1 uncultured Intrasporangiaceae bacterium
CGTCCCCGTGTCTCGCTTCGCGAGTCTCGGGGCCGTGGGCCCGCCCGTCCCCGTGTCTCGCTTCGCGAGTCTCGGGGCCGTGGGCCCGCCCGTCCCCGTGGCTCGCTTCGCGAGCCTCCTGGGGTCCGGCTTCGCGAGTCTCGAAGCCGTGGGCCCGCCCGATCCCGCCGTCGACCTTGGTCCAGTGGAAGGCGGCGACCGTGGGAGCATCCGGGTCGCGGCCGGTGCCCTCGACCAAGATGAGCCCGGCGGGGTCGAACCACGGCAGCGCCATCCGCTGGTGCAGGTCATCGACGGTCAGGCGGCCCTGCTCCGGGTGGCCGGCGAACGCGGCGGCGTTGGTCGCCACCCAGGCCTCGTCGTCCTCGCCCGGGACGAACGGCCGCGCGAGGAACCCCTCGGGGAGCTCGACCGGCGCGGCGTCCTCCGCCGTGAGCGTCCGCCGCATGAGGTAGAGCTCGCGCACCCGCAGCAGCCCGGCTGCTGCGGCCAGGGACCGTGCCGCGGGCAGGTCGCCGTGCGCCCAGGCGTGCTTGGCGCCCGCCGCGACGAGCGTGTCGAGCAGCGCCCCGCCGACCCCCTTGCCCCGGTGGCCGGGGCCGACGGCCAGCTCGGCGACTCCGTCGTGGTCCACCTGCCCGTATGCCGCCAGCGCGGCCTCGGGGTGGGTGTCCGACATCCCGGCGGCGGCCACGGCATACCCGACGACGTGAGTGACCGCGACGGAACGGTCCTGGGTGAGCCCGAGGACGAACGCCTCGGAGAGCGGGGCGACGCCGTCGGTTGCGGCCGCCCGGTCCACCAGCTCCTGCACCTCGAGCCGCTGCGGCGGCGTCAGCGTGCTCGCGATCTGGAGCTCGACGGCGCTCAGCCGCCACTCCCGTCGGCCTCGGCGAGAGCCGGCGGCTCCTCGGGGACGAACCGGTAGCCGACGTTGCGCACGGTGCCGATGAGCACCTCGTAGTCGGTGCCGAGCTTGGCGCGCAGCCGTCGGACGTGCACGTCGACGGTGCGGGTGCCGCCGAAGTAGTCGTACCCCCAGACCTCCTGAAGTAACTGGGCCCGGGTGAAGACCCGGCCCGGATGCTGGGCGAGGTACTTGAGGAGCTCGAACTCCTTGTAGGTGAGGTCGAGCGCGCCCCCGCGCAGCCGCACGGAGTAGGTCGCCTCGTCGATGACGAGCGAGCCGGCGGTGATCCGCAGGTCGGGCTCGACCGTGTCGTCGACCTGGCGGCCGACGGCAAGCCGCAGCCGGGCCTCGACCTCGGCGGGGCCGGCGTTCTCGAGCAGGACGTCGTCGACCCCCCAGTCGGCCGTGAGCCCGGCGAGGCCACCCTCGGTGAGGATGACGAGCAGCGGCGAGGACAGCCCCGTCGTGCGGATGACCCGGCACAGCGACTTGGCCATCGCCAGCTCGCGCCGGGCGTCGACGAGCACCGCGTCGGCCTCGGGGGCGTCGACCAGGGCGGAGGCCTCGGCGGGGAGGATGCGAACATGGTGGCCCAGCAGCCCCAGCGCCGGGAGCACCTCGGCGCTGGGCGCCAAGGCGTTCGTGAGCAGGAGCAGGTGGGCCATTGCCCATCAGGATAGGACGATATGAGTGTGCATGAGCCTGGTCCCCGGGACCTTAGACCATGGCTCGCGGCCGTGGACGCACCCGAGCCGCATCTGCTGGTCACGGTGCGCTACTGGGCCGCGGCAGCCCACGCGGCGGGCGTTGACGAGGAAGGCCTCGCCCCAGCCCCGACCGTGGCTGCGGCCCTGGCGCTGGCGACCGAGCGGCACCCGGCCCTCGCCGAGGTGCTCCCGGCCTGCTCGGTGCTCGTCGACGGCCGGGTCGTGGCGCCGGACGACGCGGTGGCGAACGGCACGATCATCGAGGTTCTGCCCCCCTTCTCCGGCGGCTGATGGAAGGATGCCGCTCGTGACCTCCCCGGACGAGGCCCCCGAGGTGCAACGGGCACCTCGGGAGCCGCAGCCCCCCCCGGTGGAGCTCGCCTATGAGACCCGGGCCCAGCGCCGCGCCCGCCTCGAGGCGTCCCGAGGCGGAGGGCACCACGACGGCCCCGGGTCCTCCAACGGCTCGGTCGCCGTGTCCCGAGGCACCGAACGGGTCGCCCACGCGGGCCTGGGGAGCCGCGCCGCGCACGGCGGCCACGTCGCGTCCCGTCGCGAGCGCTCGGCCCTCGCCGCCCTCACCCGACGCCGGGTGGGCATCGCTCTCGGCGCCATCCTCACCGCGGCTCTTCTCGGCGCCGCCGGGTATGCCGGGATCCCCCTGCTCGCCGCAGCCGTCGCCTGGGGTGGGCTCGTCCTCGCCTGGGGCTGGCCGCCCCTGCTCGGCTCGACGAGCCGCGTCGGGGCGCCGCTCGCGATCGCGCTCACCGCGGTAGGGGCCGCGGTGGCGACCGTCAGGACGACGAGCGAGCCGTACCTCACCTACGTCCCGATCGCCATCGCCGCCGGCCTGCTCGCGATGTTCGTCCACCAGCTCGTGCGCCGCGACGGACGGGCGCGGCTGACCGAGTCGGTCGCCGTCACCGCCTCGGGGCTCTCGATCGCCGCCATCGGCGCCTGCTATATCGCCCTGGCCCGGCTCGACACCGGCGTCAGCATCCTCACAATCGCGCTCGCCGCGGTCGCGGCGGCCACCCTGGCCGACCTGTTGATGCCGGTCGGGCCCCTGCGCCCCTGGCTGCTCCCGCTCAGCATGGTGCTCGGCGGCATCGGGGCCGCCATGGCCTCTCGCCTCCAGGGCGAGCCGGCCACCGCGCGGGCGGTGCTCATCGGGTTCGTGGTGGCGGCCGTCGGCCACGCGCTGCGCCGGGTGCTGCTCGCTCTCCCCACCATCGGCCGGCTGAGGGCGCAGGTCACGGCGGGGGTCGCCTCGGTGCTCGTCTCGGCCGTCGTCGCCTACGCCCTCGCCTGGGTCCTGGTGGCCTGACCGCCGGTGCGGCACACGTCGGCTCCGCGGCGTTCCGGCCACCGTCGGCCACCGGTCGGCAGCGGCCGACCGACGTAGGATCTCGAGGTGGCCTTCGTACTCGACACCGACCTCCCGCCCACCCTCGCCCCGCTCGCCTGGCTCATCGGCCGCTGGCAGGGCGCCGGCGTCGTGGGCTACCCGACGATGGAGTCCCTCCAGTTCGGCCAGGAGATCGTCTGCTCGCACGACGGGCGGCCGTTCCTGCGCTGGGAGAGCCGCAGCTGGCTCCTCGACGAGAACGGCGAGCAGGTCCGGCAGGCGTCCACCGAGCTCGGCTTCTGGCGACCGGTCGAGCCCGACGAGGACGGGACCAACGTCGAGCTGCTGCTCGCCCACCCGACCGGCATCGTCGAGATGTACGCCGGCACGGCGGAGCCCGCGAGGATCGACATCGTCACCGACGGGGTGATACGCAGCGCGCACGCCAAGGCATATGCGGCGGCTCACCGGATGTACGGCTATGTCCAGAGCAACCTCATGTGGGTGATGGACATGGCCGCAATGGGCGAGCAGCTGCAGTCACACGTCTCGGCGGAGCTCAAGCGCGTCGAGTGACCCTCACGGCAGCACCGCGATGTCGGAGTACTCGTTCATCGTGTCGTTGCGCAGCGTGTCGCCAAGGGTGGCCATGGCCGGCTCGTCGACGACGTCGATCGACCCGCCGTTCGGCGCGACGCCGTAGCCCGTGAACGGGGCGGTGACGAACACGACGTCGCGGCTGCGGATCTTCCGCAGGGACAGGGCGTACCCGCGCATGGTCGACATGGTGAACCCGTTGTCGACGACGAGGTCGGACGTCGCGGCGCCGGCGAACCTGGCGATCGTCAACGGGTTGGTCAGCATCGAGCGGCTCGTGACCTTGAGAAGAAGGGCCTTGATGAACGCCAGCTGGCGGCGGCCGCGGGAGATGTCCCCCTCGCTCAGCTGGTGGCGCTCGCGGACGAAGGCGAGGGCCGCGGCCCCGTTGAGGTTGTTCCAGCCCGTGTGGATGACGACGGGTCCCCCGTCCCCGGTCCCCGTGCTGGCCTCCTCGGCGTAGACCCGCACACCGCCGATGGCGTCGGTCATCTTCTGGAAGCCGGTGAAGTCCGTCTTGGCCACGTGGTCGATGTGGATGTCGAGCAGCCCCTGCAGGGTACGGACCAGCAGAGGCGCCCCGCCGTAGGCGTAGGCGGCGTTGATCTTGTCCTTGCCATGTCCGGGAACGCTCACGTAGAGGTCGCGCGGGAAATGGACCAGATACACCTTCGTCGCGTCCTGGGGGATGTGGACGACGATGATGACGTCGGAGCGCGACGAGGTGTCGCCGGGCCGGGCGTCGGTGCCGATGACGAGGATGTTGGTGCCGCCGCCGGACTCCTGTGAGGCGCCGCCGCCCGTGCTGGCCGCCGTGGGCGTCGGCAGGGCCGCCGTGGGCGTCGGCAGGACGGCCGTGGGCGTCGGCAGGAGCGGCTCATGGGCGATGTTGGAGCTGGCCGTCTGGTTGAGGAACAGCGCGAACCCGCCGACCCCCACGGCGGCGAGCAGCACGAGGGCCAGGACGACGGCCAGCCCGCGCCGCAGGTAGCGGCGGGCCCTGCTGCGCGTCGGAGCCCTGCCCTCGCTCGGGAGGCCGTCGTCGGTCACGCCGACCAGTGAACCAGGTCGGCCCTCGTCGGCGCCGAACGCCCGGCCGCCCCGGCCGCCGCCGACCGGGCGGGCCGCGTCGTGGGGCGGGCGGCGGCATACATTGGTGTGATGAACGAGCTCGGCGAGCGGCTGCGCGCCCACGGCATGCGACTGACGTCGCAGCGCCAGCGGGTGCTCGATGCCGTGGCCGGGCTCGGGCACGCCAGCCCCGAAGAGATCGTCGAGGTCGTCGCCGCCGACGGGTGCGCCGCGATGTCCGCCTCGACCGTCTACCGTTCGCTCGACGCCCTCCAGGAGCTCGGGCTGGTCAGCCATACCCACGTCGACCACCGGGTACCGAGCTACCACCTCACCTCCCATGCGACCCACGTCCACCTCGTATGCCGCCGGTGCGGCTGGGTGGGCGAGGTGCCGGTCGAGGTCGCGGCGGGGTTCGTCGGGGCCCTGGCCGAGCGGACCGGGTTCGCGGCCGAGGTCAGCCACGCGGCGATCCACGGGCTGTGCGCCCGGTGCGCCGCCGCGCTGGCCGAGGACGCCGACGAGGAGGACGGGCGTGACGGCGCCGCAGCGGAGTCCCACGCCACCGGCCACCCGCACAACCACGCCGTCGACCACCCCCACCACCACGGCCCGGAGACGCCCGCATGAGTGCCGCCGACGTGGCGACCTCGCCACTTCTCGCTCGCCCAGGTGCCGTCGCCGACACCGGGCTGGACGCCGGCGTGGCCGGCCACTACGGCGACCCGATGCGCGAGCAGCGCCTTCTCGAGGAGGGCCTCGCAGTCGTCGACCTCTCGCACCGCGGCGTCGTCACCGTGACCGGGCCGGAACGGCTCTCCTGGCTCGACTCGATGACGACCCAGCAGGTCGGCGGGCTGTCGCCGCGCACGTCCGCCGAGGACCTCGTCCTGAGCCCGCACGGGCACGTCGAGCACGCGCTGCATGTCGTCGACGACGGCGAGACGGTCTGGCTCACCGTCGAGCCGGGCACCTCCGGCGCCCTGGTCACCTGGCTGGACTCGATGCGCTTCATGCTCCGCGTCGAGGTCGCCGACGTGACCGCGGACTTCGCCGTCCTCGGGGAGCCGGTGGATGCCGAGTCCGCCCCCGGCGAGCCGCTCGCCTGGCGCGACCCCTGGCCGGGACCGGTGGGCGACACCACGGCATACGGCCTCGTCGCAGGGCACCCCGGGGCCGGGCGGCGGTGGCGCGAGCTCATCGTCCCCCGCGCCGGGCTCGACGACGCCGTGGGCGACCGGCCGCTGGCCGGAACGTGGGCGGCCGAGGCGCTGCGGGTGGCGGCGTGGCGGCCGCGGTTGGGCTTCGAGACCGACCACCGGACGATCCCGCACGAGCTCGACTGGATGCGCACGGCGGTCCATCTGCACAAGGGCTGCTACCGGGGCCAGGAGACCGTCGCCCGGGTGCACAACCTCGGCCGGCCCCCGCGTCGGCTGGTATTCCTCCACCTCGACGGGTCGGGCCACGTCCTGCCCGACCCGGGGGCTCCCGTCACCTCCGGAGGCCGTGTCATGGGCCGGCTGACCTCGGTGGCCCGGCACTACGTCGACGGGCCGATCGCCCTCGCCGTCGTCAAGCGGAGCACACCGGTGGACGCGGATCTTGTCGTCGGCGGCGTGGTGGGCGCACAAACCGTCATCGTTCCCGGCTGACCGCCGCAGGACGTCCTGTCATAGTGGGGTCATGGCCATACCCCCACCCATCTCCTCGACCACCCCGACCGGCCCGGATGCGGCGGACGCGCCGGCCGCGCCGGCCGGTACCGTCGATGTGGCCGGTACCGCCGGCATGGCCGCGCCGACCCCGGTGCGCGTCCCGGCCAACGGCACCCTCGTCACGGTGGCCCCCACCGGCGCCGAGCACGCCAAGGCCGACGTGCCCCAGCTGCCGACCACCCTCGAGGAGGTCGTCGAGACGGCCCGGCGCTGTGAGGCGGCCGGTGCCGCGCTGATCCACCTGCACATCCGGGACGACGAGCACCGTCCGACTCTCGACCCCGGCCTGCTCAAGGCGGCCGTCGACGCCGTGCGCGCTGAGACCGACCTCGTCGTCCAGCTCTCGACCGGCGGCTCCGTCCACGACCCGCTCGAGTCCCGCCTCACCGTGCTCGACGCCGACCCCGACTCGTGCTCGCTCACCTGCGGGACGACGAACTTCGGCGACGACGTCTTCCTCAACCCCTGGCCGTTCA
>CAYPYK010000168.1:0-5342 GCA_964414665.1 uncultured Intrasporangiaceae bacterium
GGTCACCCGGCTCGCCGAGGACCACGGTCCCGGCGTGAGCGGCCTGGTCCTGGTCAACCCGGCATACCGGGTCGACAACCCGGCCATCAAGCTGGTCCCCGTCCTCAAGCACCTCGTGCCCTCGTTGCCGGGGATCAGCAACGACATCAAGAAGCCCGGCCAGGACGAGGGGGCCTACGACCGCAACCCGCTCAGGGCCCTGCACTCCCAGGTGCAGGCCTGGAGCGAGGTCGTCCGGGACCTGCCGTCGGTGACCCAGCCGGTGCTGCTCCTGCGCTCCGCCGAGGACCACGTCGTGCCCGCCTCGAGCTCGGCCCTGCTCCTCTCGCGAATCTCGAGCGCCGACGTCACCGAGATCGTCCTGCCCGACAGCTACCACGTCGCCACCCTCGACAACGACGCCGAACGGATCGTCACCGAGTCGATCGCGTTCATCCGCCGGGTCACCTCCTGACGAGGCGTCTGCTCAGCAATGGACGACCACGACGTCGACGCCGAGTTCGAGGCGATCATCGCGGGCTGGGAGAGCGCGCCCCCCGAGCCGGACGCGCCTGCCTCCGCCGGTGACTCTCCCTCCGGCACCGCCGTCCCGGCGCCCGACCCGGCGCCCGACCCAGTGGCCGACCCGACGAAGGACGGCGCGAAACGCCCCGACGGCGGTTCCGGCGGCCCCCCGGCGCCGCGCGACGGCTACGACCCCATCCTCGGCTGGCGGGTCAACCCGCCGCTGCCGCGGCCCGCGGCTCCCTCACCGGCTCCGGACGCCCCGGGCGCCCCGGACGCCGCGGCGCCGACCGGCTGGCGGACCGGCCCCGAGGCGCCCGACGACGACGAGCACTTCGTCCCCGAGCCGGTGAGCCTTCCGCCGCAGGAGGACCTGCACTTCTGGGGCATCGTCGCGGGCCTCGTCCTGGGGCCGCTGCTCCTGCTCTGGGTCGTCTTCGTCGGGGGCGGGGCCTACGAGTCGTGGTGGCTGTTCCTCTCGGTGGTGCTCACCCTCGTCGGGTTCGGCCTGCTCGTCCTGCGCCAGCCCAGCCGCCGCGACCCCGAGGACGACGACAACGGCGCACGGCTCTGACGCGGGAGCGACACCCCCCGCAGGTAGCCGGTGTGACCAGCGCCACAGCCCGGCCTCGTGGGGATGCCGCACACTGGGGGCCACCAGGGAGTACGACGGAGGTGTCGGGCCGCGTTGGCGCGGCCCCCGTCCAGGAGGAAGCAGGACGTGGCCGAGAAGCTCGTCATCATGGTCACCCACGGTCCGGACAGCCCCGAGCTCCAGACCATTCCGTTCGTCATGGCCGCCGCCGCCCTCGCCTCGGATGTCGAGGTCACGATGGGCTTCCAGGGCGACGGCGTGCTCGTGCTCGTCCCCGGCGCCGCGGAGAAGATCCACGTCGAGGACTTCCAGCCGCTCGGGGAGCTCCTGGACGCCGTGCGCGAGCTCGGCGGCCACCTGCTCGTGTGCGGGCCGTGCGTGAAGAACCGGCACATCGACCCGATCATCGGCCTCGTCGAGGGCACCGAGATCGTGGGCGCCGCCCGGTTCGTCGTCGAGGTCACCTCGGCCACCAACGTCCTGGTCTACTGAGCGGACCTACTCGCCGACGGACCGGTCGACGGTGACGTCGACCCACGTGGGCAGATGGTCGCTCGCCGCCTGCAGGTCGAGCGGGTCGAGGTCGACCTGGCGCTGCGGCAGGGCATGCACCCCGGCCGAGGCGAAGACGACGTCGAGCACCATCCGGGGCCCGGTAGTGGGGTAGGTCGCAGTCGTCGGCGACACGAGCCGGAGCCGCTGGGCGATGCTCTGCCAGGACGCGCCGGACTCCCCCTCGTTGAGGTCGCCGGCGACCACGAGCTCGCCGCCGCCGAGCCGCTGCAGGAGCAGCTGGGTGTGCCGCAGCCGCTGCGCGGCGTCGAGACCGAGGTGGATGCTCGCCACGGTGACCGGCGCGCCGCCGGGAACCCGCACCCGGGCCGCGACGAAGCCGCGCCGGCGCTGACCGGCCGGCACCGGCAGCCGCTCGCGCACGATGCCGTCCACCTGGACCCGCAGGGACGTGAACACGGTCGTGCCGCCGCTGCCGCGCAGGTCGGCCGTCCAGTACATCTCACACCGGGACGCGAAGGCCGACACCCTGGTGATCGACAGCAGCCGCCGCGGCACCTCCTGCAGGCACAGCACGTCAGGGTCGATGGCCCGGACGACCCGGGCGGCGGCGGCGGCATCGAGGAGGTCCTGGGTGTTGTACGACGCGATCCGCATCGCCGCGGGCTCGGCGGGGCGGCTCACCGCGCGGCGACCTCCTCGCGGGCCAGGGTGGCCGCCCCGATGAGCCCGCCCTCGTTGCCGAGCGCGG
Organism: uncultured Intrasporangiaceae bacterium; assembly: GCA_964414665.1. GTDB lineage: Bacteria > Actinomycetota > Actinomycetes > Actinomycetales > Dermatophilaceae > CAVSJJ01. The sequence continues at coordinate 2,364 of CAYPYK010000168.1, forward strand.
CCACGACGATCCTGGCCTCGGGGCGATGGCCGCGCCCGACGAGCTGGCGCCGGAACGACTCGCGGGCCGGGTTGAGCAGCAGGTCACCGACCAGGCTCACCCCGCCGCCGATGACGAAGGTCCCAGGGTCGAGGGCGGCGACGAGGTCGGCCAGCCCGAGTCCGAGCCAGTGGCCGATCTCGGCGAACAGCTCGACGGCGGTGGGGTCGCCGTCCCGCGCCGCCTCGGCGATGATCGGCCCGGTGAGGTCGGCCGCGACGCCGCCCACCCGGGCCGCGAGATCGGTGATGACGGGACTGCGGGCGAGCATGAGCGCCTGCGCCTCACGGACCAGGGCGTTGCCCGAGGCGTACTGCTCCCAGCACCCCCGGTTGCCGCACTCGCAGCGCTGGCCCCCCGGCACCACCATCATGTGGCCGAACTCCCCCGACATGCCGTGCCGTCCGCGCATCACCGCGCCGTCGATGACGATGCCGCCGCCGATGCCGGTCCCGAGGTTGACCAGGACGAGATGGCTCTCGCCGCGCCCGGCGCCGTAGCGCGACTCGGCCAGCGCCGCCACGTTGGCGTCGTTGTCGACGACCACGGGCACCGGCACCCGCCGCTCCAGCGCCTCACGCAGGGGTTCGTCGCGCCAGGACAGGTGGGGGGAGAAGACGACCGTGGAGCGGCTGGCGTCGACGAAGCCCGCAGCACCGATCCCCGCGCCGACCACCGTCGACGCCGCCGCATCGAGGAGCTCGTCGACGACGCCGACGATGGTGTCCTCGACGACGGCGGGGCTGTTCGAGCGGTCGGGGGTGTCTCGGCGAGCCCGGGCCACGACCCGTCCGTCGTCGTCGACGAGCCCCCCGGCGACCTTCGTCCCACCGATGTCGAGGCCGATGGCAAGGGGCACGGCTCAGTCCTCCTCGTCGACGACGGTGATGGGTTCGGTGCGGGCCGGATGCGCCGCACCGGCGGGTTCGTCGGTGGTGCGCATAGCGGCGACGTCGGTCAGTAGCGTAGCGACGCCGCGGGCGAGGTCGGCGAGCCGGTCGAGGGTCTCCGGGCTCGTCTGACGCAGCAGGACGACGGCGCGGCAGACGGGGCAGTAGGTGCAGGTCTGTGCCTCCCCCATGGGCACGTGCGAGTGCTCGTGCGGCTCGTGGCCCTGCGGCTCGTGGCCCTGCGGCTCGGCGGGGGGCTCGTCCGGTGGCTCCGGGTCCGGAGCCGTCCCTGCCGCCGAGACCTGGCGGCGCAGGCTCTCGATGAGCCGGGCCGCCTCCTCGGCGACCGACCCGACGGCGGCATCCAGCCCGTCGTCAACCATGCGGCCACACCTCCTCGTCACGCTCGAACCGCACCCGCAGCTCGCCCTGGCGCACACCGGCATTCTTGACGATGCAGCGGCGCAGCACCGACGGCAGGGCGACGACGCGCCGTTGCCCCCCCACCTCGATGACGAGGTCGTCGTCGCGGCGGCCCAGCGAGACGTCGCCGGAGCGGACGTGGGGCAGAGGCAGGGTGAGAAGGAAGTCCTCGCCCTCGCCGGCGACCCGGATCCCCGGTGGCTGCACCGGATGGAACAGCCCGGGCACGGCGGTGCCGTCCACCGGGGTCGTCGCGGCGGCGAGCGCCGCGAGGTCGTCCGGCCCGGTGGGCTCGCCCGCGAGGTAGGGCGAGGTGAGGACCGGTATGCCGTGCACCGACTGCCGGATGACCTCGAGCCCTTCGCTCTGGGCCCGGTTCCAGGCGGCCCGCCACGGGTCGCCGTCGATGGGGATGACCCGGTTGACGACGACCTGGTCCACGGCATACCCGTGCAGCGACAGCGCGGTGAGCACTCGCCTCGCCTCGGCGATGACGACCCGCTCGGGGGTGAGGACGAGCCGCACACTCGCCGACGGCGAGGTGAGCAGGGCGCGCACGCCGACCATCTGCTCGCGCCACGCGGCAACGACCCCGAGCACCTCCGGCCCCGGCAGGGGGAACCCGGTGGCGGCCGCGGCGGCCGGCCGCAGGGCGGTCAGCATCCGCCGCTGCGCCGGCAGCAGCCGGTCCAGGTGCCAGCCGAGGATCTCGGGCAGCGCCAGCAGTCGCAGCGTCTCGGCCGTCGGCGCGCAGTCGACGACGACGAGGTCCCACGCGCCGGACCGCGCCTGATGGCCGAGCGCAAGCAGGGCGCTCACCTCGTCGGCCCCGGGCAGCGAGGTGAGCTCCTCGGCGATGACCGCGTCGACCCCGACCGACTCCAGCACCGCGAGGAGGTAGGCCTGGACGGTCTCCCAGGACGCCTCGACGGAGGTGTGGGCGCCCACGGCCTGAGCCGCGAGCCCGTCCTCGACGGGAGTGACCGTCGACCAGTGCGCCGAGCCGGCGAGCGAGATGTCGAGGGCGTCGCCGAGGCTGTGGGCGACATCGGTCGACATGACGAGGGTGCGCAGGCCGGCGCGGGCGGCGGCCACGGCGGTCGCCGCGGCGGTCGTCGTCTTGCCGACCCCGCCCTTGCCCGTGACGAGGACGATGCGGGCGGGATGGTCCACCGGTGCCGCGGAGATCAGGACTCGACGCGCTTCTTGAGCTCCTTGAGCGCGGTGTCGATGATGATCTTCTCGGCCTTGCGCTTGAGCATCCCGAGCATGGGGATCTTGACGTCGACCTCGAGCTGGTAGGTCACCGACGTCCCGCCCGCAGACGCGGCGAGGGCGTAGCTGCCGGTCAGCGCCTTGAGCACGGTGGCCCGCACCAGGCTCCACGAGACGACACCGGTCCCCGCGTCGTCGATGTCCCACTCGTAGCTGAGGACGTAGGTGTCCCGGATGGCACCGGCATCGAGGGTGTACTCGACCTGGTCGGCCCAGCCGTCGCCGTCCTCGGTCAGGATCGTCGCCACCTTGACCTGCTCGGCCCACTCCGGGTAGCTCTCGAAGTCCGCGATGACATCGAGGACCGCTCCGGGCTCGGCCTCGATCTGGATGCTGGAGCGGGTGCTGTCGG
>CAYPYK010000168.1:5352-7536 GCA_964414665.1 uncultured Intrasporangiaceae bacterium
GGAAGGCTACCCCCTGCGCCCCTCGAGGACGTCCTTGACCTCGTGGATCACCCGCTTCCAGGCGAGGGTGTGCGCCCGGGCCGCGGCGGCTCCGTCGACCCGCTCCCCGGGCCTCACCGTGCCGCGCAGGTAGTGGTGCACGAGGACGCCGTCGCCCCAGGGCTCGAGCCAGACCTCCAGGTCGCCGACGATCGGTCCGGCGACGGCATACTTGGCCCCCTTGGCGCCGCGGTCGCGGGTGAGGGTCACACGCAGGTGGGGCCACAGGAGCGGCGCCGCGCCGACGACGTCCAGCAGGGCACGCAGGACCGCCGGGTCGGCGCGCACGAACGTGTCGTCCGCCACGTCCACGCTCGTCTGCCGGGCCCGGCCGGCTCCGTTCCCTGTCCGGGTCACCCTCCGGACAATAGAGTGAGGACGAGGCGTGCGGGAGGATGTCCGGAGGTTCCTTCCTGCGTGAGCACCCGGCGCCCGTCGAAGGAGACATCGTGCAGGAGATGACCACCCCCGCCGTCGTCGAGCCGGGCCCCGCGCTCGGCCTCGGAGACCTTCCCGACATCAACGCCTCCCGGGATCCCGCCGCCGTGGCCTTCTCGGTGCGCACCGACTCGGCCTGGAGCTCCGTCACGACCGCGCAGTTCGCCGCCGAGGTGCGCGACCTCGCCAAGGGCCTGCTGGCCGCCGGCCTGCACCCCGGCGACGCCGTCGGCCTGATGAGCAAGACCCGCTACGAGTGGACCCTGTGCGACTTCGCGCTGTGGGCCGCCGGGGCCGTGCCGGTGCCCATCTACGAGACCTCCTCGCCCGACCAGGTCCGGTGGATCCTCGAGGACTCCGGCGCCGTCGGGATCATCGCCGAGACCCGCGCGCACCACGACACCGTCGACACGGTCCGGGACCAGCTGACCGGTCTGCGGCTCGAATGGGGCATCGACGCGGGCGACCTCGCTGCGCTGCGCGCCCGCGCGGGCGAGACGACCGACGACCAGCTCGACGCGGCTCGCAGCGCCGTCACCCGGGCCAGCGTCGCGACGGTGATCTACACCTCGGGCACCACTGGGCGGCCCAAGGGCGTCGAGCTCACCCACGGCAACTTCCTCGACACCGCCGAGAGCGCCTCGCACCAGCTCGCCGACGTCGTCGAGCGACCCGACGCCTCCACCCTGCTGTTCCTTCCGCTCGCCCACGTGTTCGCCCGGTTCATCGAGGTCCTGTGCGTGGTGTCGGGCGCGACCATGGGCCACTCGGCCGACATCAAGAACCTGCTCGCCGACTTCGCGGGGTTCCGGCCGACGTTCATCCTCGCGGTGCCCCGGGTCTTCGAGAAGATCTTCAACTCCACCGAGGTCAGGGCCGAGGGTGAGGGCAAGGGCAAGATCTTCGCGTCCGCCGCGGCCACCGCCATCGCCTACTCCGAGTCCCTCGAGGTCGGCCGCACGCCGTTCGGCCTCAAGCTCAGACACGCCGTCTTCGACAAGCTCGTCTACGGCAAGCTGCGGACAGCGATGGGCGGGCGCATCCAGTACGCCGTCTCCGGCGGGGCGCCGCTCGGGACCCGGCTCGGCCACTTCTTCCGGGGGGCCGGCGTGACGATCCTCGAGGGGTACGGCCTCACCGAGACGACGGCGCCCGCCTGCGTCAACCTCCCGTGGAAGATCAAGATCGGGACGGTCGGCCCGCCGCTGCCGGGGGTGTCCATCCGGATCGAGGAGGACGGCGAGATCCTCATCAAGGGCGTCAACGTCTTCGCGCGCTACCACCACAACGAGCAGGCCAGCGCCGAGTCGATCAAGCAGGGCTGGTTCCACACCGGCGACCTCGGCGAGCTCGACGACGAGGGGCTCCTGCGGATCACCGGCCGCAAGAAGGAGATCATCGTGACCGCCGGCGGCAAGAACGTCGCCCCGGCCGTCCTCGAGGACCTGCTCCGGGCACACCCGCTCATCTCCCAGTGCATGGTCGTCGGCGACGGCCAGCCGTTCATCGCGGCGCTGGTCACCCTCGACGAGGAGATGCTTCCGGGGTGGGCGGCGAACCACGGCGTCAGCGGCCTCACCCTCGACGGCGCCCGCACCAACGAGGTGGTGCTCGCCGAGATACAGTCGGCCGTCGACCACGCGAACACCTCCGTCTCGAAGGCCGAGTCGATCCGGAAGTTCGCCGTCCTCGACACCGACTTCACCG
>CAYPYK010000169.1:0-7509 GCA_964414665.1 uncultured Intrasporangiaceae bacterium
GTTTTCGTCATGGGCGTCAAAAAGGGCCTCGCGCTCATCAACAGCCTTCCAGACATCGACGCGATCATCGTCGACAACAAGGGCAAGCTGCATGTCTCCAACGGCTTGCTGAATATGACTGCCGCAAACCAGTCCACCACGGAGGGACAATAAATGCGCAACCTGATGATCATGTTTGCATTGCTGATGACCGCAACCAGCGCGCAGGCCGTCGACCTCGTCATCCCCGAAGGGCGCGACCCGAGCAGCGAGCACCCGTTCAAGGGGAACATGGACATCTCGGCGCTCGATGCGCTGCTGACCGAGCGGGGCCGGGACGTCCCGTGCGTGATGATGACGATCACGAACAACTCCGGCGGTGGCCAGCCGGTGTCCCTGGCGAACCTGCGTGCCGTCTCCGAGGTCGCGCACGCCCACGGCACGCCGCTGTATCTCGACGCCTGCCGGTTCGCCGAGAACGCCTGGTTCATCCGGCTCCGCGAGCCCGGGCAGGGCGAGCGCGACGTGCCCGACATCGTCCGCGAGATGGCCTCGCTCGCCGATGGCATGACGATGTCGGCGAAGAAGGACCCGATGGGCAACATCGGCGGCTGGCTCGCCCTGGACGACGACGACCTGGCCACCGAGTGCCGCAACCTGCTCATCCTCACCGAGGGGTTCCCGACCTACGGCGGCCTCGCCGGGCGCGACCTCGAGGCCCTCGCCCAGGGGCTGAAGGAGGTCGTCTCGCACGACTACCTCACCTACCGGATCGCCTCGACCGCGTATGTCGCCGAGGCGTTGGACAGGCTGGGTATGCCGCGGCTGCACCCCGCCGGCGGGCACGCGGTCTACCTCGATGCCCGAGCCCTGCTCACCCACCTCCCGCCGACGCAGTACCCCGGGCAGTCCCTCGCGGTGGCGCTCTACGAGATCGGCGGCGTGCGGTCCTGCGAGATCGGCACGGTGATGTTCGGCCGCCAGAGCGACGGGTCGGAGATCCCTGCGGCGATGGACCTCGTCCGGCTGGCCATCCCGCGGCGCACGTACACCCAGAGCCACATGGACTACGTGGTCGAGGTCTGTGAGCAGGCACTGAAGGTCGCGCCCGACCTGCCCGGCTACCGGATCGTCGACGAGCCCCCGGCCCTGCGGCACTTCTCGGCCCGGTTCGAGCCGATCGTCTGAGAGGTGGTACTCGTGACCGGCGCTCCGCCCCGCCCGCTCGACGGCCAGGTCGCCCTCGTCACCGGGGCCTCACGCGGCATCGGCCGGGGTCTGGCGCTGTCCCTCGCCGCGGCCGGTGCGACGGTGGCCGCGGCGGCCCGGTCGACCCCGGACCTCGCCGGCCTCGTGCAGGAGTCGGCGGCCGTCGGCGACCACATCGTGCCCGTCGAGCTGGACGTGACCCGCACGGCGGTGATCCCCTCCGCGATCGGGTCCCTGGAGGCCGAGCTCGGCCGGATCGACATCTGCGTCAACAACGCCGGGCTCGGAGCCAACCACGACGCCCTCGACGTCACGGAGAGCGACTGGGACGCCATGATGGACGTCAACCTCAAGGGGCTGTTCTTCGTCACCCAGGCCGTGGCGCGCGGCATGCTCGCTCGCCGGTACGGCCGGGTGGTCAACATCGGCTCGCAGGCCGGTCTGGTCGGCATCCCCCGGCATGCCGTCTACTCGGCCGGCAAGGGCGGCCTGGGGATGCTCACCAAGGTCCTCGCCCTGGAGTGGGCCGCCCACGGCGTCACCGTCAACACCGTGGCCCCCACGTTCGTGCGGACGCCCGGGACAGCCGAGCGCCTCGACGACCCGGGGTTCGCCGCCGACATCCTGGCCCGGATCCCCGTCGGCCGGTTCGGCACCACAGATGACGTGGCCGCGGCCGTCATCTATCTCGCATCGCCGGCGGCGGGTCTGGTCACCGGCACGGTGCTGCCGGTGGACGGTGGCTGGACCGCCCAGTGACGAGGGCGACCGGGCTCCGTCAGCCCCCGGGGACGATCGTCGTGAGCACCTCGCGACACGCGGCGACGTCGCCGGCCATGGCGACGAGCAGGTCCTCGATGGAGTCGAACTTCAGCATCGGCCGGATGTGGGCGGTGAACTCGACCATGACCTGCTCGCCGTAGAGCTCGAGGTCGTCGCGGTCCAGGACGTAGGCCTCCACCGTGCGCCGGTCGTTGGTGTTGAACGTCGGGTTGGTGCCGACCGAGATGGCCGCGGGCATGGTCCGGTCGGGGCGCCCGTCCGGCAGGTCGAGCCGGGTCAGCCACCCGGCATACACCCCTTCGGCCGGCACCAGGCCGAGCGAGTCCGGCCCGAGGTTGGCCGTCGGGTAGCCGAGTCCCTTGCCGCGGTGGTTGCCGTGGACCACCTCGCCGACGACGCGGTGCGGGCGGCCGAGGATGCGCGCAGCGTCGGCCACGTCGCTGTCGCCGAGCAGCCGGCGGATCATCGTCGAGGAGTAGCGCTCCCCGTCGCCGAGGTCGTCGAGGACGACGACCTCGAACCCGAGGTGGTCGCCGAGGCCGCGCAGGGTCGAGACGTCACCGGAGTTGCGCACGCCGAACCGGGTGTCTGCCCCGACGACGACGACCTGAGCGCCCAGCCCGCGCAGGAAGACCTCGCGGACGAATACCTCGGGCGGCTGGGCCGCGAGCTCGGCGGTGAAGGGCATGACGAGCAGTCCGTCGATCGCGGTCAGCTCGAGCAGGTCCTCGCGCAGCCGGCCCGGGGCCACCAGGGTCGGGGCCTGCTCCGGGCGAAGGACGGCGATCGGGTGCGGCTCGAAGGTCACCGCGACGGTGGGCAGGCCGCGCCGGAGCCCCACCTCGTGGAGTGCGTGGAGGACGGCCTTGTGGCCGCGGTGGACCCCGTCGAAGTTGCCGAGCGTGGCCACGCACGGGCGGAGGGCCTCAGGGGTCTGGGCGGGGTCGGTCCAACGATGCACGAGGACACTCTACGAAGTCGGGGCGGGGAACACGACGAGGCACCTGACCTGGGGGCCCGACTCGTCGAGGACGGCCACGAGCGAGCCGTCCGCCGCCAGGGCGGCGACCGGCTCCTCGCGCCCCGGCTCGGCCGACGCGATCCGCTGCCCGAAGGACAGCGCGCGGGCCTCGTCGGCGCTCACGTGGCGCACCGAGAAGGCGACCCGGGCCGCCTCGCCCATCGGGACCAGCGGCACCGGCTCGCCCTGCGCCGCCACGAGCGTCTCGAGGTCGTGGGCCTGTTCGAGGGTGAACCCGCCGACCCTGGTGCGGCGCAGGGCCGTCAGATGCGCCGCCGAGCCCACCGCGACCCCGAGGTCGCGGGCCAGGGCCCGCACGTAGGTACCGGACGACACCGTGACCGCGACATCGAGGTCGAGGACCGCGAGGTCGTCGACACGCTGACGCCGCACCTGCAGCACGTCGAAGCGCGCGACCGTGACCTCGCGCTCGGGGAGGGCGACCTCCTCCCCGGATCGCACCCGGTGGTAGGACCGCACCCCGTCGACCTTGATCGCGCTCACGGCGCTCGGCACCTGGTCGATGGTCCCGCTGAGCGAGCGCACCGCCGCCGCCACGGCCGAGTCGTCCACCCCCGCGGCACCGGGCGCGACGGTCACCTCGCCCTCCGCGTCGTCGGTGACGGTGGCCTGACCGACGCGGATCGTTGCGGTGTAGTCCTTGTCGCAGCCGACGAGGAAGGTCAGCAGCCGGGTCGCCCGGCCGACGCCGAGCACGAGCACGCCGGTCGCCATGGGGTCCAAGGTGCCGGCGTGGCCGACCTTGCGGGTGCCGGCGAGCCGGCGGGCCCGGGCGACGACATCGTGGCTCGTCCAACCGGAAGGCTTGTCGACGACGAGCAGGCCGTCAGCGCCCACCCGGCCCCTCGACCTCGCTTCCGGGCAGCGCGTCCACGCGCGGAGCCGGCTCCGGGTCGTCCGCGTCGTCCGCGTCGGCGGGCCTCTTGTACGGGTCCGGCTCGCCGGCGTATGCCGCGGCCGCGGCGGCCGCCGCCACCTGCTCGTCGTGCTCCCGGGCCTGCCGAAGCAGCTCCTCGAGGTGAGCCGCGCTCTCGGGCACGGCGTCGGCGAGGAAGTCGATGGACGGCGTGAGCCGGATCCCGAGCTGGCCACCGACGTAGGACCGCAGCCGGCCTCGGTTCTTCTTCAGCAGGGCGGCCGTCGTCTCGAGCTGTGACTGGTCGCCGAGGACGGTGTAGAAGATCGTCGCGTGCTGGAGATCTCCGGTGACGCGGACGTCGGTGATGGTGACGAAGCCGAGCGCGGGGTCCTTGACGATGCGCTCGATGTTGGCCGCCGCCAGGGTCTTGATCCGGTCGGCGACCTTCTGGGCACGGGCTGCGTCGGTCACGACTCCTCCTGACACCGTGGGGAAGGGGAACGACCCACCCTAACCACTGAGGTGCCGCGGTCCCGCCCGGACCGTAGGATCTGGGCCCATGATCTCCCCGGCCGCCGGTCCGCTGCGCGCGGTGCGCGTTGCCGTGGTGACCGCAGTGGTCCTCCTGCTCGGCGTCGGAGCGCATGTGCTCGGCGGCGGGCGGCTCCCGACGGTGGTCGTCCTCGTCGTCCTGGCCGTCCTCCTGACGCCCCCCGTCGTCCTCGCCACCCGCACCCGCCTGGGCGCCGGCAAGGGCATGGCTCTGCTCGGCGGTGCCCAGCTCGGCATCCACCTCGCGCTCCACGCCATGGCGCCCGCCGCGGGCGTCGCCGTCGTCCATCACCACGTCCATGGGGGCGACGTCGCCGTCCTGGCCGCCCTGCACGCGCAGTCCGGCGCGCCGGACGCCATGGCCGCCATGCCGGGGATGTCGGGGATGTCGGGGATGGCCGGCCTCACCCCGACGATGCTGCTCGCCCACGCCGTCGGGACCGCCGTGACCGCCTGGCTGCTCGCTCGCGGCGAGGACGTCCTGTGGCGGGTGCTGTCCTTCCTGCTCCCGACGGTTCCCGGCCAGGTCCGGCTCCCGGGCCACCCGAGGGCCCTCGTCCCCACCCTGCGTGCCGGGCGCTCGGCCGCACTGTGCCGGCCCATCGGCTCGCGGGCTCCCCCGCTGCCCGCCACCTGACGCCTGGCCTCTCCGGTCCGGACGGGCCATCGCGTCGCGCGCCCGTCCGCATACCTCACCGCACCGCCGGCTCATCGTGGCGCGCCACCGCGCCCGCCGGTCCCATGACAGGAGAACCATGTCCACCAGCACCAGACGCCTCCTCCGGGGGGCCCGCCACCGTGGCGGCAGCACCGTCCTCGCGATGGCCACCGCTCTGGCCGTCGGCGCCGCCGTCGCCGGGTGCGGCACCGCCTCGGGCGGTTCGGCCGACAGCACCGCAGGCGCCGCCGTCTCGGCCACCGCGCCGCTCACCCTCACCGACGGGTGGGCCAAGGCCGTCGAGGACGTCCCGACGTCCTCGACGCCCTCCACCGCCTCGGCGACGGGGTCGGCCGGGATGTCCGCGCCGATGACGGCGATGTTCGGGACGCTGACCAACACCACCGGCGGCGACCTGACCGTGACGGGCGGGTCCAGCCCGGTCGCCGAGCGGGTGCAGCTCCACGAGACCGTGAAGAACGCGTCCGGCCAGATGCAGATGCAGCAGCGGCAGGGCGGGTTCGTCATCCCCGAGGGCGGCACGCTGACGCTGCGGCCGGGCGCCGACCACGTGATGCTCATGGGCCTCACCGGGCCGTTGAAGAACGGCTCGACGGTGAGCGTCACCCTGGTGACGAGCGCCGGGAACGTGGTCTTCGCTGTCCCGGTCCGGACCTTCACCGGTGCCAACGAGACCTACCAGGCGAGGCCGTCCTGATGACCGATGCATCGACAGGCCGTACGGCGGGCGTCCCGGACCGCCGCACGGTCCTGCTCTCCGGGCTGACCGGCCTGGCCGGGGCCGGCGCCCTGGCGGGGCTCACGGCGACCGGTGCCGGTGCGCAGGCCGGCGCCGCGGCGACGGCACCGGCGGACCAGCGAGGCGGGCCGACGAGGATCGCTCGCGGCTTCCGTGGTGCCCGGCAGGCCGGCATCGTCGAGCCGCCCCAGCCGTATGCCGCGTTCGTCGCCCTCGACCTGGCACCGGGCGTGGACCGGGACGCCGTCCGGCGGCTGCTGACGGTGTGGACCGACGACATCGAGCGGCTCACGGCCGGGCGCGGCACGCTCACCGACCTCGAGCCAGAGCTCGCCGCGGTGCCGGCGTCCCTCACGGTGACCCTCGGGATCGGCCCGGCGGTCGTGGCGGCGGCGGGAGCGCCGGCGCCGTCGTGGCTGGCGCCGCTGCCCGGGTTCGGCATCGACCGGCTTCAGGAGCGCTGGTCCGGCGGCGACCTCATCCTGCAGATCTGCGCCGACTCCCCCGTCACCGTGGCGCACGCCCAGCGCAGGTTGCTCACCTCGGCGGGCGACCTCGCATCGCTGCGCTGGGTGCAGCGTGGCTTCCGGGAACCCTACTCCGGTCCGGGCACGGGCACACCCATGCGCAACCTGCTCGGCCAGGTGGACGGCACCGTCCAGCCCGCGACCACCGGCCCCGACGACGCGTTGCTCTGGGCCGGAGCCGACGCGCAGCCCCCATGGCTGGCAGGTGGCAGCTCGATGGTGGTCCGGCGGATCGCCATGAAGCTCGACGCCTGGGACGGCGCGGACCGCGTCGCCCGCGAGAACGCCATCGGCCGCCGACTCGACACCGGGGCCCCACTCACCGCCCCCGACGGCTCACCCGCCGACACCCCGGCCGACCTGCGGGCCATCGACGAGAACGGGTTCGGCGTCATCGACGAGTTCGCGCACCTGCGGCGGGCTCACCCGGCCGCCCCCGAGGAGCGGTTCCTGCGGCGGCCCTACAACTACGACGACCCCCCCGCCGCCGGGGCGACCTCGGACTCCGGCCTGGTGTTCGTGACCTTCCAGGCCGACCCGGTGCGCCAGTTCGTCCCCGTCCAGCGCCGGCTGGCGCAGGCCGACCTGCTCAACCTGTGGACCACCCCGGTCGGCTCGGCGGTGTTCGCCGTCCTGCCCGGGGCTCGCGAGGACGAGATCCTCGGGCAGGCGATGCTCGCCTAGGACCACCTCGGCAGACAGCGGAGCGGGCGGCACACCGATGATCCGGTATGCCGCCCGCTCGCGTGTGGCGCGGGCACATCTTTCCGAGGGGCGCGAGAGCCGCGCGGCTCAGTCGCGCGTCTTCTCGCGCATCTCGTAGGTGGCGATGAGGTCGCCGATCTGGAGGTCGTTGAAGCTGCCGAGGATGATACCGCACTCGAAGCCATCTCGGACCTCGGTGACGTCGTCCTTGAACCTGCGCAGGCCGGCCACCTCGACGTTCTCGCCGACGACGACCCCGTCGCGGGTGATCCGGGCCTTGGCGCCTCGCCTCATCTCGCCGCTGCGCACGATCGAGCCCGCGATGTTGCCGAACTTGCTGGAGCGGAAGATCTCGCGAATCTCCGCGGTGCCGAGCTCTGCCTCCTCGAACTCCGGCTTGAGCATGCCCTTGAGGGCCGCCTCGATCTCCTCGAT
>CAYPYK010000170.1:0-7457 GCA_964414665.1 uncultured Intrasporangiaceae bacterium
TGGACGAGTCGGCGAGCCTGCAGATCGGCCGCAAGTACGCCATCAAGCACACGACGCGCACGGCGCGCACCATCGTCAAGGACCTGCAGTACCGCCTCGATGTCAACACCCTGCATCGCGACGAGAAGGCGACCGAGCTCGGGCTCAACGAGATCGGCCGGGTCCGGCTGCGTACGACGGTGCCGCTGCTGACGGACGAGTACAGTCGCAACCGGTTCACCGGGGGCTTCGTCCTGGTGGACGAGGGGACAAATCGCACAGTGGCTGCGGGAATGATCGCCGGTCGGCAATAATGTGGGACTGACGATCTGGGGGAACGGCTGATCGGGGGAAACGATGATTGGGCTGACACGTACCGCGCCGCGGCGTGAGCGCGTCCTGACGCGTACCATCTGGCCGCAGCGCGAGCGGTCGGTGCCTCGTCCGACGAGGTGGCAGCGGGACCGCAAGCGCACCCGGCCGGTCCGGGTGGCCATGATCGGCCAGAAAGGCCTGCCGGCGACGTTCGGTGGGATCGAGCATCACGTCGAGGAGCTCGGTGCCCGGCTGGCCGAGGAGGGCATCGAGGTCACGGTGTACTGCCGGGCCTCCTACGCCGCACAGGTCGACGGCGGGATGCCGGAGCGATACCGGGGCATGCGCCTCGTGACGACGCCGACGGTGCCGAGCAAGCACCTGGACGCCATCGTGCACAGCCTGACCTCGACGGTCCACGCCATCGCGTCGGGCCACGACATCATCCACTACCACGCCCTGGGCCCTGGCCTCGTCGCCCCGGTGGCGCGTTACGCCTCCCGGGCCAAGGTCGTGCTGACCGTCCACGGCCTGGACCACCAGCGTGCCAAGTGGGGCGGACCGGCCCAGAACGTCCTCGCCCTGGCCCACTGGATGAGCGGACACGTTCCGGATGCCGTCATCACGGTGAGCCAGACCCTGGCCGAGCACTACCGGTCCCACTTCGGCGTCGATGCGGCATACATCCCCAACGGCGTCTCGGTGCCCACGCCCGGGCCGCTGCCCGAGCGGCTGCGCCGCGAGTTCGGCCTCGAGCCGGGCGGCTACGTCCTGTTCGTCGGGCGGATCGTGCCCGAGAAGCGACCCGACCTGCTCGTCGACGCGCTGGCCCAGATCCCCGACGACATCAAGGTGGCCATCGTCGGCGACTCCTCGTTCAGCGACGAGTACGTCGAGCGGCTCCGCGCGGCGGCGGCGTCGGACCGGCGGATCGTCTTCCCGGGCTTCCTCTACGGCGCCGAGCTGGGGGCGGTCTACAGCAACGCCGTCGCCTTCGTGCAGCCGTCCGACCTCGAGGGCCTGCCGTTGACGTTGCTCGAGGGCATCTCCTACGGCCTGCCGGTGGTGGCCAGTGACATCGCGCCGCACCACGAGGTGCTCGACGCCTGCGACTGCGGGGGGCACCGGCTGTTCCGTGCCGGCGACTCCGCCTCGCTCGCCGAGGCGCTGACGGGAGTCCTTGAGGACCCGGAGCTGAGCCTGCGCTCAGCCCGGATGGAGTCCGCTGAGCTGCTGCGCCCATACCGCTGGGCCCAGGCGGGATCCGATCTGGCGAATCTGTACCGGAAGATGCTGGATCGCAGGTAGTATCTGCGCTGGTGGTCGGGCGCTTCTCGGGGAGCCCGAGTCGTGGTGGGTATCTGAGGGGAAAGACACGGTCATGCGTTCATTGGGGAAAATCAGGGGGCTTCGTCGCCTCCGTTCGGCCCGCCAGCTGGCCGTCTCGGCCGCGACGGTCTCGATCGTCGCCGCCGCTGCGGTCACTGCGGCGCCGGCCCAGGCGGCCAACCTGACGCCACCGGCGTTGTCCCTCACCGCTGACAACAGCGTGTGGGGCACGAACGGCCGGGTCATGGACATCGAGGACTTCGGGAACCGAGCGCTGATCGGGGGCGGGTTCGACTACGTCGGCCCGACCGTCGGGCACTCGATGCTCGTGGACCCGACAACCGGCGCCCCCATCGAGACGCCGAAGATGACGAGCGACAACGTCAACGCGGTCCTCGCCGACGGCTCGGGCGGCTACTACCTGGGCGGGGAGTTCACCCTCGTCGACGGGTCCCACAAGAACCGCGTCGCCCACATCCTCGCCAACGGCAAGATCGACCGGGACTTCAAGGCACAGACGAGCGGCAAGGTCTATGCCCTGGCCCTGAGCCCGACCGGAGTGCTCTACATCGGCGGCAAGATCACCAAGGTCTCCGGGTCCGGCGCGACCAACCTCGCGGCGGTTGACGCCACCACGGGCAACCGCATCGCCGGCTGGAGTGCCTCGCCGAACTCGACCGTCTACGCCCTGGCGGCGACCGCCACCTCGGTCTACGTCGGCGGCGCCTTCAGCAACGTCGGCTTCTCCTCCCACCGCGGCATCGCCCGGCTCTGGGCGAGCAACGGCGCGCTCGACACCTCCTTCTCGCCGACCACCGGGTCCACGGTGCGGGCCCTCGCGCTCTCGCCGAACGGCGCCACGGTGTATGCCGGCGGCGACTTCACCACCGCCTTCTCCGGCTCGACGGGCACCCAGACCCGCAACCGGCTCGCGGCATTCGCCACGAGCAACGGGGCGCTCACCGGGTGGAACCCTGGTGCCGACGCCTCCGTCTACGCGATCGCGACCGAGGCCGGGACCGGCACCGTCTACGTCGGCGGCCAGTTCACCACCCTCGGCGGCACGGCCCGCGTCTCCCTCGGAGCGGTCTCCGCGTCAGGCGCGAGCACCGGCTGGAACCCGGCCATCACCGGCTGCCACGAGCCGCACCTCACCAAGGCCGTCGGTGGCCTGGCCCCGTGCGTGCCGTGGACGACGGCGATCGCCATCGGCGACGGCACGGTCTACGCGGGCGGCAACTTCTCCAACGCCGGGGGCGTCATCCGTCACCACGCCGCCTCGTGGGACCTGACCACCGGTGACCTCAACGCGTGGAACCCGGTCGCGGGCAACAAGGTCTACGGCATCGCCCCGCTGCCGTCCGGCATCGCCCTCGGCGGCGCGTTCACGAGCGTCGGCGGCATCATCCGGCACGGCCTCGCCGTCATCGACCTGACCACCGGCCAGGCGGACCCGGGCTTCACCGCCGACCTCGACGGCATGGTCCTCGACCTCGTCAAGACGGCCGACGGCCAGGGCGCCTACGTGGGCGGTGACTTCAACACGGTCAACGGCGCGAGCCGCTCCAACCTCGTCAAGATCGACGCAACGACCGGCGCCGTCGACAGCACGTTCAAGGCCAAGCCGAACCGGGACGTCTGGCAGATGTCCCTGACCGGCAGCTCGCTCTACATCGGCGGCAAGTTCAAGCGGGTGAGCGGCACGTCGCGGGTCCACGCCGCCAAGCTCGACGCGACGACCGGCGAGGTCGACCCGGACTGGGTGGCCAACACCAACGGCCCGTCCGGCAAGCTCCGCGCGGGCGGCATGGTCATGGGCATCCAGGCGACGCCGGACGGCTCGACGGTGTTCGTCGCCGGCCCGTTCACGACCCTCAACGGGACCTCGGTCACCGGCGGCATCGCCGTCGTCAACGGCACGACCGGTGCCTTCACGGCCAGGCAGATCGGTGGCGTCCAGGGGTGCAACGCCGTCGGCCCGTGGATCAACCGGCTGTACATCAGCGACGACGGCCTGCGCCTCTACGGCGGCGACGTCTGCCCCGACTACATCTACCAGTGGGACACGGTGAACCTCGGGACGCCGTCCAACCCCACCGGCCTGATCTGGCGCGCCAAGTGCAACGGTGGCATGCAGGGCCGGCTCGAGGTGAACGGGCACTTCTACTACGGCACCCACGGCGGCAACAAGGGTGGTGGCGGCGCCTGCACGGCCTACCCGGGTGGCCCGAATGTGACCACGCAGCAGCGGTTCTGGGTGTTCAACTCCAGTGACGGCTACCTGTTGCCGTACGCACCCGAGTTCGACACGCCCATGGGCGTCTGGTCCTTCGCGGCCAGCCCCCAGGGTCTGCTCGTCGGCGGGGACTTCACCTTCGCGGGGGCCCGAGACGTCGTCCAGCAGGGCTTCGCCCTCTTCCGCGGTACTCCCTAGCACCACGTGGTGCGGGGAGGCCACCGGCCCCCCGCACCACCAGGCCGGTCCCCCGCAGTGGGGGCAACCCCAGTCGGGTTCCCGCCAGATGTTGGCTCGTGCCCGGCGGAGCGGTTAGGCTGCGCGCAATCCCGAGGGGGCGTGGCGACGGCAGGGGCGGTCGCCACGAGGAGAGGACGTCGTGATGCGAGTTCTGCATGGCAAATGGGGGATCCTGTCGGCTGCCTGCCTGGCCGCCGCCCTTGTCCTGTCCGCCCCGGTCGCGGCCAACGGGGCCCCCGGAACCGGGGCGACCGCGACCATGGCCCGCACCTGGGGGGTGAACGGGCGCGTGATCGCGCTGGCACCCGAGGGGGACGTCACGATCGTGGCCGGCTCGTTCGACCAGCTGCTCGGACCCGGGGGCGAGCAGCGGGTCGTCTCGTCGGTGGCCAAGTTCCGCCCGGCGACGGGGGCGTTCGACGACTGGCCGGTGGCCGTCGACGGTCCGGTCAACGCGGTCGCGGTCGACGGCGACACCGTCTATCTGGGCGGCGACTTCCGCCACGTCGACGGAGCCCTGCGCGTCTCGCTCGCAGCGGTGTCCCTGTCCACGGGTGCACTGCTGCCCTGGGCGCCTGAGGCCAACGTCGCCGTCGGAGCACTGGCCCTCTCCGGGGCCGAGGTGTACGTCGGCGGCACCTTCACCGTCGTCACCGACGCCTCCGGGGCGGTCACCGCCCCATACCTCGCCCGGATCGGCACCGACGGCACCATCGATCGGACCTGGAGCACGGCGCTCGCCCTCGACGCCCAGGTCCGCTCCCTCCTGCCCACCGCCGACGGCACGGGGATCTATGTCGGCGGCGACTTCGGACCCATCAACGCCGCAGGGTATGCCGCGCACCTCACCCTGCTGTCGACGGGGGTCACCCCCGACATCGACCCGGTGTTCCGCTCCGCGACGACGAACGGGGCCAACCGGGCACCGGCCTTCGCCCTCGCCCTTGACGGTGACGCTCTGCTCATCGGGGTGGGGGGATCCGGCGGCGGCTGCACCCTGCAGGACGCGGTGACCGGCGCCAACCGGTGGAGCTACCACACGACCGGCAACGTCGTCGCGGCGGCCTTCCTCGGCCCGAAGGCATACTGTGCCGGTCACTTCAACGGCTCCGCGTCCTTCGGCACATACACCCGCAAGAAGATCGCCGAGGTGACGACCGCGACCGGAGCGGTCACCTCGTTCGCGCCGTCGGTCAACAGCGCCCTCGGGATCTTCGCCCTCGCCGCGACGCCGACCGCGCTCTTCGCAGGCGGGGACTTCACCAAGGTCGGCTCGACGACCCAGCCCTACGTCGGCATGTTCGTCGACACATCGGCCATCGCCCCGCCGGCGGCGCCGGGGGACGTCATCGCCCGTCCCGGCGACGGACAGGTCGTCCTACGGTGGGACCCGCCGAGCACCGACGGCGGCTCGAAGATCACCAAGTACAAGATCTATCGCGCCAAGGGCTCGGCCAAGTCGGCGCTGCTCGCCAAGACGAAGAACCTCAGCTACCTCGATGCCTCCGTCGTCAACGGCACCGAGGGCGACCCGGACTCGACCTACACGTACTACATCCGGCCCATCAACAAGGCCGGGGCGGGGACGCCGTCGCCGACGGTCCAGGCAGTGCCCCAGGCCGGGCTCGTCATCGTCCCCTCCGCGCCGGAGGACTTCGTCGCGCAAGGCACGCTCGGCGCCGCCGCGCTGTCCTGGTCGCCACCGGTGACCGATGGCGGCAGCCCGGTGACGGCATACGTCATCTCCCGGGGCACCGAGACCGGCCAGCTGGTCCCGCTGACGACCGTCCCCGCCACCGCAACGGACTACACCGACGGCGACGTCGTGGTCGGCACCCGCTACTACTACACGGTGGCGGCGGTCAACGGGGTCGGCACCGGAATCGCCTCCAAGGAGGCCTCCGGTACGCCGAACACCGGAGTGCCGGGGCCGCCGACGCTGACGGCCACGCCGTCGGCGACCTCGGTACTGCTCGAGTGGGTGCCCTCGCCGATCACCGGAGCCTCGCCCGTCACGAAGTACGTGCTCACCCGTGACGGGATTCGCGTCCTCTCGGCCGGCTCGACGACCTTCGAGTACACCGACAACGGCGTCGTCGCCGGGAACACCTACCAGTACCAGGTCAAGGCGCTGAACTCCTTCGGCTCCTCGAAGTGGTCCGACACGGTGGTCGTCACCGTCGGTTGAGTCTCGAGCGGTCGCTGAGCACCGGCGCGGTCGTCAACGGGCCGCGGGTAGCCCCGACGCGGCCCGATCGGACGACGTCCGGGCATCAACAGCGCCGGCACGGTCGGCCACACCCGCCGGCGCAAGGTCAAGCCGTTGGCGGTTGGGGCGCCTCGCCGTTCTCCGACTCCGTCAGCCTCGTCGTCCCCGGAGCCGGGTTGTCGGCGGAAGTGGGGTCCCACTCAGGTGTCCTCGGGAGCCGAGGGCGGCTACCCTGGTGGTCTGCGACAGGGGGCGACGGGGGTCTCCCCCGTCCTGAGGGGGAGTTCGACATGATCTGGCAAGGACGCTGGAGTGCGGTCGCGAGCGGTGCCGTGGGGGCCCTGGTCGCCGCGCTGGCCCTGGTGGGGACGGCGGCGCCGGCCCACGCCACCGACCCGGTCGGAGCGAGTAGCACGATGTCCTGGACCTGGGGGGTCAACGGGCACGTCTCGGCCATTGTCCCGGCGGGGGAGGTGACCGTCGTCGCGGGCAGCTTCGACACGGCGTTGGGGCCCTCGGGCGACACCCAGGACGTCGGAAACGTCGCCAAGTACCGCCCGGCCGCGGGGACCTTCGACGACTGGCCCGTGACGGTCGACGGACCGGTCTCTGCCGTGGCCGTCGACGGTGACGCCGTCTACCTCGGCGGCGACTTCCGGCACGTCAACGGACAGCTGCGTGTCTCGCTCGCCGCGGTGTCGCTGTCCGACGGCTCGCTGCTGCCGTGGGCTCCGCAGGCCAACGTCTCGGTGGACGCCCTCGCCGCGGGGAGCGGGTACGTCTACCTGGGCGGAGCCTTCGACGTGGTGACCGACGTCTCCGGCGACGTGACCGCGCCCCACCTCGCGCGGGTCGCCGAGGCCGACGGCACGGTCGACCGGACCTGGTCGCAGGGGGTCGCCATCGACGCGGTGGTTCGCGCCCTGCTGCTCAGTGGCGACGGCTCGGGAGTCTACGTCGGGGGCGACTTCGGTCCCGTGGCGGGGGAGAGCTCCGCCTCCCGCCTCACCCTCCTGTCGACCGGCCCGACCCCGGACATCGTCCCCGGCTTCGTCGCCGGGCCCAACAACGGCACCTCCCGGGCAGCGGTCTTCGCCCTGGCTCTGGGCGGCGGCTCCCTGCTCGTCGGCGCCGGCGGCGCCGGCGGGG